>PYER01000156.1 GCA_003017855.1 filamentous cyanobacterium CCT1 | reverse complement strand
GGTGGATGGGGAGTCATTTTCTGCGACCGGGTGGGGTAGGTCTAGAGGGTAGTTTGAATTTTGAATTTTGAATTTTGTTCGCGCAGCGTCTCCAGAGGAGAAATTTTGAACTGAATCGCCGGTAAAAATGGTGATCAGTTCTTGCAGATCGGTGTCGGTAACGGTTTCGTCGAGGGCGACGACTAGGGTTTCGGCGTCGAGCACGCGCAGGTTGATGCGGTGGGCGGCGGCGCGTGCGAGGATGGCGGCTTGGGCGTCGCCTACGGTGACTCGCAATGTGTCGAATACGGGCTCTTGACCTAGCTCAAAACCCGCTTCAGCCAGAGCATGGGCCAGGGTTTGGGTGTGGTTGTGAATGCGGGCTGCGATCGCCCGCAGCCCCTCCGGCCCGTGGTAGACCGCGTACATGCTGGCCATAATTGCCAGCAGCACCTGAGCTGTGCAGATATTGCTGGTGGCAGCGTCGCGACGAATGTGCTGTTCGCGGGTTTGCAGGGTCAGGCGCAGGGCGGGGTTGCCGTAGGTGTCTTTGGAGACGCCCACCAGGCGACCGGGCAGCTTTCGGGCAAAGGCGTTGCGGGTAGCAAAATAGGCGGCGTGGGGGCCACCGTATCCCAGGGGCACGCCAAAGCGCTGGGTGTTGCCCACTACGATGTCGGCCCCAAATTCGCCGGGGGCGCGCAGCAGGGTAAGGCTAAGCAGATCGGCGGCGACGGTGACCATAGACTGGTGGGCGTGGGCGTGGGCCGTAAAGTTTGCGTAGTCGTAGATCGCGCCATCGGTGGCGGGGTACTGCAGCAGCACCCCAAACACCGGCGTATCAAAATCAAAGCGGCGGTGGTCGCCCACCATCACCTCAATGCCCAGGGGCAGGGCGCGGGTCTTGACCACGTCAATAGTTTGAGGATGGCAAGCCGCAGAAACCCAGAAGGTTTTGGCCTCTTTCTGTTTGCGGGCGTTGAAGGCCAGGGTCATGGCCTCGGCGGCGGCGGTGCCTTCGTCCAGCAGGGAGGCGTTGGCAATGTCCATCCCCGTCAGGTCGGTGACCAAGGTTTGAAAATTGAGCAGCGCCTCCAGCCTGCCCTGGGCAATTTCGGGCTGGTAGGGGGTGTACTGTGTGTACCAGCCGGGGTTTTCGAGCACGTTGCGCTGAATGACTGCCGGGGTGAGGGTATTGGCGTAGCCCAGACCCAGGTACGATCGCCACACCTGGTTCTGAGCCGCGATTCCTTTCAGCTGCTCAAGGGCGGCCGCTTCGCTTAACCCCTGGGGCAAATCGAGCCGCTGCTGGAGCCGAATTCCGGCCGGCACCGTGGCCTTCATCAAGTCTGCCAGAGAGGCATAGCCCAGAGCCTCTAGCATCGCCTCGACGTCGCGGTCTGTTGGCCCCAGGTGACGGGCGACAAAGGTGCTGAGAGGCTCGGCGGGGGCGAGCGAGGTACTGCCGTTGTCTCCCAGGGACAGGGTAGCGGCATCAAGGGTGCTGGGCTCTGGAGAAAGTTGTGTCATACCCGTCTGTGGATGGCTCCAAAATCAAAGGCCAAAATCAAAAAAATATCGGCGGTGCTGAGGCGAATGAATCTCCTCATATCTTGAAACATTCGGAGCAAACTTGCTGCCTGAGCCGGGGAGCCGAGCGTGGTTAGGCCAGCTGGCCTAAAAAAGGAAGGATGGCAGCAGCCGTTGCCTGGGGCTTTTCCAGATGGGGCACGTGCCCGCACTGCGGGATCCAAACTAGCTCACTGCCTGCGATCGCCGCTTCAAAACGCCGCGCATCTTTAGTACCCAAAATTTTGTCCTGCTCGCCCCAAATGATCAGGGTGGGGCAGGTAAGCTGAGATATTTTTGCCGTCAAAAAGTTGTAGCCACCGCTCTTAGTAAAGGCGATCAGCGCCTCCTTCCAGCCGGGGCACTGCAGGTGCAGAGCGGCGCACAGTTCGGCGTCGGGCGTTACAAAGGCTTTGTCAAAGTAGGCCTGGCGGCTAATGCTGCGCCGCACCCTGGGGTTGCGCAAGAAGGCGGTGGCCCAGCTATCGAGCGGCGGCACCATCAGGTTGCCCATGGCGGGTCCGGCGGCAAAGCCCGCCGCGTCGATCAGCACCAGTCCGGCCACCGCGTCGGGGTAGGTAAGGGCAAAGTCGATGGCGGCGGCCCCACCCATCGACGCGCCCACCAGCACCACAGGGCGATCGATCATCTGCCGCCAGAAGCTGTGCAGGTGCACCTTGATGGCACCGGGGGAGAGGCCAGGGTAAAGGGTGCGATCGCTAAACCCAAACCCCAGCAGATCCACGGCCCAGGCATTGGGCTCCAGCAGGGGCAGCAGTCGCCGAAACTCAAGCAGCGAGCTGTCAAATCCGGGAATCATCATCAGCGGCGGGCTGCCGCTATCAGCTCCTGCCAGGTAAGCCGTGGGAATAGGGGTGTCGGCGAGCGGCGTGTCGATAACCGCCACCTGTACCCGAGCCGCCAGGTCAATCGAGGTGGGTTCACTTAGCCCCGCGGCAGCGGCGGGCAACACTGAGACAACCATAGGTGAAGATTTTGCAAAACCTGCTGCCTATTCTCACGCATTCTTACACCCTAGGCCAGGCTACCCCAGGGATTTGCTCTCGCTGGTGCAGGTCTCACTGGTGCAGGTTGATCTGGTGAGATCCAATAGCGATGCCATAGTCACCGTAGACGTCCTGTCCTAGCAGGCCGTAGCTGCCGCCGATGGCGACTATCACCTGTTCGCGACGCAGTCCACCCAGCTCTACGGCATCCACATAGCCAACAGGCAGGCTCACCACGCTGCCGTCGGCAATTCTGGCCTGGACTGTGCCCACAATGACGACCCCCACCGCCTGGGCCATCTCGGCGGTAATTAGGGTGCCGGTCGCCCCGGTGTCAAACAGCATGGGGAAAGTCTGAGTGCCGCTGCTGCCCCTTAGGGTAACGGCCACAATGGGTGTGCCCCCCTGTCGCCCCTGAATCGGGATTTGGGCTGCCAACCCAGCCGGTAAAACCGCCTTGGGAGCGGGGGTAAGGGCCGCCGCTGGCACGATAGAACCCGTAGCCCGGTTTTGAGCCGCCGTCAGGTGTTGCTTGTACTCCTGGGTTTTGGTTTGGGCCTGAGCGTGGTTGGGGCTGCTGCTGGGTACCTGCTCCATCAGGGCGATCGCCTGCTGCCAGCGGCTGGCGGCCAGCTGCCAATCGTCCTGAGACTGGGCCGACTGGCCAATGGCAACGGCGCTAGTGGCCCGATTCACCGCCTCGCGAAAGGTATCTGGAGCCGGGGAAGGCGACACCGGGGCCGACTCGGCGGCGATCGGTAAAACGACTGGCTCAGGCGCGCTCGCTGCCTCAGAGGCCTCGGTAGACACCTCGGTGGGAGCAACCGGCAACAATGTACTGGCCAACAGGTCGCAGCCTGCCAAACCCAAAGCCACAGTGGCCAACATAAACCTGCTTGCGATTGCCCCGGCACGTCCCATAGCTATTGCTCCACCGTTCTAACTGCTCAACTTAAACACCAGGATTCCCCGTCCTCTCGCTGTCGGTGACATGTCGCGCGTCGGAGGAGGGCAAGACCGCGTTGAGCTAGCTATCGATTTAGGGAGAATTCGCTCGTAATGAAGTAGCGATCAAATGGCTGAAAGCCGGCCTTTGGCCTTAGGATAATAGCGATTCGTAGCGCTGAGCAAATGCCATGGTTTTCCCTGACGCCCCCCCTGCTGTACTGGTTTTAGCCGATGGTTCGGTGTTTCGAGGCTGGTCGTTTGGAGCACCGGGCACCGTTATGGGCGAGGTCGTCTTCAATACCGGCATGACGGGATATCAAGAAGTCATGACTGACCCCAGCTACTGCGGTCAGATTGTCACCTTCACCTACCCTGAGTTGGGTAATACCGGCGTTAACCCCGACGATGAAGAGTCGAGTCGGCCCCATATCAGCGGGGCGATCGCCCGCAACATCTGCGAAATTCCCAGCAACTGGCGCTCTACCCAGTCATTGCCCAACTACCTCAAGACCCACAAAATTCCCGGCATTTTTGGCATCGACACCCGCGCCCTCACCCGCAAACTGCGCACGGCAGGAGCCATGAACGGGGCTATTTCAACCACCGTGCTCGACCCCCAGGAGCTGCTGCGCCAGCTCCAAGATGCGCCTCCCATGGCCGGCTTGAATTTGGTCGACCAGGTGACTACCGAACAAATTTATGAGTGGACTGAGGGTACCGACCCCGTCTGGGAATTTGGCTCCACTGCCCCAACCCCCGATAATCAGACCCCGCTGACGGTTGTTGCCGTAGATTTTGGGGTGAAGCGCAATATTTTGCGTCGCCTGGCTAGCTACGGCTGCCGGGTGATTGTGGTACCCGCTAGCACCACGGCCGAGCAAATTATGAGTTACCAGCCCGACGGCATATTTCTCTCCAACGGTCCTGGGGATCCAGCCGCAGTCGCCAAAGCCCCAGAGCTGATGCAGTCGCTGATGAACTACTCGCTGCCCACCTTTGGCATCTGCATGGGTCACCAAATTTTGGGGTTATCGCTGGGGGCTTCGACCTTTAAGCTGCGGTTTGGCCACCGGGGGCTCAACCAGCCCTGCGGTTTAGAGCGCCAGGTAGAAATTACCAGCCAAAACCACGGCTTTGCCCTCGATGCCACCTCCATTCCTGAAGATACGGTGACGGTGACCCATCTAAACCTGAACGATCAGACGGTGGCGGGGCTGGCCCACAAGACCCTACCGCTGTTTTCGGTGCAGTACCACCCCGAGGCCAGCCCTGGCCCCCACGACGCCGACTATCTGTTTGCTAAGTTTGTAGACAGCATGCGCAGCCACCGCCAGCAGCTTCTGCCCCTCTAGTTTTTAGCTCTTGTCCCTCTAAGGACAGGGTTTTTTAAGGTGCCCTGGCGCTTTTCGGTGGCAGCTGGCAAAATTTAGCCAAACCGCTATATGCTATCTGTCTAAAGTAAAGCGCTAGTTCTAGGTTTGTTTCAAGTCTGGCTGGGTTTCTAACTATGGCGGTTTACCCGTACGGTTTCACCCCTTGCAGGCCGCGATATCCTGACCTATATTTAACGTCGAACTGGAGCACCGAGGAGGTTTCCCATCGCTGAATCTCTAACCCTGACCGTAAGTTTACGAGGCACTCGCGATGTCAGGGGAACCTATCAACTGTTTCGCCTCACCGGTCTATTGGATGCGTTCTCGGAACCTGCTTTTCGCAAGGCAATGACCAAGTACGTGGATGCTGGGCCAACCAATATCATTCTTGACTTGGCTGCTATTGACTTTGTCGATAGCTCTGGCCTGGGTGCGCTCGTGCAGTTAGTTAAAAAAGCCACTACCGAAGGCGGCACCGTCCAGGTCGTGACCAATCCCCGCGTCACCCAAACCGTCAAACTGGTGCGGCTGGAGAAGTTTCTGTCGCTACAGCCTTCAGTGGACGATGCAATCGCCAACCTCGAAAACCCGCCTAGTGAGTAGCCCCCGTGCGCTGGCCTAGCCGAGGTAGCCGTGGCTGAACTGTCTCCTGAGTCTTCTCCTCTCAGCCTGCAATGGCTGCTCCAGTTCAGCGCCCATAGTTCTGCCACGTCCCTTTCACCTGAGCAGGCCCTGGCTCTGTCCCCTGTGGCCTTAGCCTACATTGGCGATGCGGTATACGAACTGTTTGTGCGGAGCGCTTTTTTGCAGCCCCCCAAACGTATTCAGGCCTTTCATCAGCAGGTAGTCAATCAGGTGCGCGCCGAGCAGCAGGCCCACCAGGCGCAGCGGCTCGTGCCACTACTGACAGAAACCGAACAGGATCTGCTGCGGCGCGGGCGCAATGCCTCCTCCCGTGGCCCGAAGCGAGTAGACAGCCAAATTTACCAGCAGGCTACTGGCTTTGAGGCGCTAGTCGGCTACCTTTACTTAACCGATCCGGCCCGTTTGGTGGAATTGCTGAGCACGTTAGATCTCAGTTCAGAGCGATCGGTACGTTCTTAGCCTCAACTAATCGCCTGATCTCTGTGCCAGGTGGCACGGACCAGGCGAATGTCTTCGTAGCTCACGGTGGGACCGAGGCGATCGCGAATTTCGGTCAGGGATGCATTCTCTAGCTCAGCCAGGACCGAGCTAATGGTGCGCTGCCGGTCAGGGGCGACCAGCTGATCGAGATCGACCGATTCGCCCTGGTGCATGAGCCGCTCCAGATGGCTGGCGATGGTGCTCGGTCGCAGGCCCCGCTGGTCAGCCATTTCCTGCAGCGACAGACCCTGACGATGAAGTTCAAGGGTATGGCGATGGGTATCGCCTACGGATTGGGGGCGTTCTCGCACCGGACGCGATCGCCGAGCCGCAGCCCCCGGGTCAGACTCCAAGCCATAGTCAGCACAGAACTGGCGAATGGCATCGGTAAATATCTGGCCGTACTGCTCCAGCTTGCGGCTGCCCACCCCCGACACCTGGCTAAAGGCATCCAGGGTTTGGGGCCGGGTACGGGCCATCTGCCGCAGGGCTGACTCCGGAAATACCACGTAGGGCGGTACGCTCTGCTGATCGGCCAGCTTTTTGCGCAGGGCTTTCAGCACCGTCAAGAGCTGGGCTACCTCAGTCGTGTCCTCGATTGTGGACGCTTCGGCAGGGCCAGGGGCAAAGTCTTTAGGGACGGCCACCTGCACTGAAATCTGCTTCCGCAGCACCTGCCAGCTGCCGGCGTTGAGCTTGAGTACGGGGTAGCCATCGGTCGTTTCATCGACTAGCCGCTGGTGCAGCAGCGATCGCCCCAGTAATCTCCACTCATCCACCGATCGCTCTTTGCCAATGCCGTGGGTTGACAACTGGTCGTGCCGCAAATCCAAAATCTTTTGCTTTTTAGAGCCCCGCAGCACGTCAATAATGTGAGCCATACCAAACCGCTCCTGGCAGCGGGCCACGCAGGAGAGAAACTTTTGCGCCTCCACCGTCCAGTCTTCAATCGGCGGCGGATTTAAGCAGTTGTCGCACTGCTGGCACGTCCCCTCCACCAGGTTAAGTTCACCAAAGTAGCTCAGCTGTACCCGGCGACGACATACGGTAGTTTCGGCATAGTCGACCATTTGCCTAAGCTGCTGGCGGGCGATGCGCTGTTCGTCCGCATCGGGCTTTTGACTAATTAAATACTCTGCCGTAGCCACGTCGCCGTAGGCCAGGTACAGCGTGCAGTGGGCCGGTTCGCCGTCGCGCCCCGCCCGCCCGCTCTCCTGGTAGTAGCCCTCAATATTGCGGGGAATGTCGTAGTGAATAACGAACCGCACATCGGGCTTATTGATGCCCATGCCAAAGGCCACCGTTGCCACCATCAGCCGCACATCGTCGCGAATAAAGCGGGTCTGGTTCTCTCGCCGCGTGTCATCACTCAGCCCAGCGTGGTAGGGCAGCACCGACTCACCATCCTCGGTCAGGCGCTGGGCCAGTTCGTCGACCCGCTTCCGGCTGAGGCAGTAGATAATGCCTGCGCCCTGGTGCTGCTTGACCTGTCGCCGCAGCTCCTGGTAGCCGTCGCGGCCCTTGGGGCGAACCTCGTAAAACAGATTGGGCCGATTAAAGCTCGACACCTGGATCAGCGGATCCCGCAGCCGCAGCTGTTGGGCAATATCGCTCCGCACTCGTTCGGTGGCGGTGGCGGTCAGCCCCATCACCGAAATTTGTGGAAACCGTTCCCGCAGCACCGAGAGCTGCCGATACTCAGGACGAAAGTCGTGGCCCCATTCCGACACGCAGTGGGCTTCGTCGATCGCAAACCCACTCACCCCTACGGTCTTAATCAACTGCTCCAACAGGCCAAAAAAGCCCGGACTCATCAGCCGCTCCGGCGAGACGTAGAGCAGCTTTACATTTCCTGCCAGCAGATCTGCTTCCCGCTGGCGAATGGTGGCGTAGTCGAGGGAACTGTTCAGGCAGGTAGCCGCCACGCCGTTGTCGACCAGGCTATCGACCTGGTCCTGCATCAGAGCAATCAGTGGCGAAACCACCACCATCACTCCCAGCTTCAGCAGCGCTGGCAGCTGATAGCACAGGGATTTTCCACCCCCGGTGGGCATAATTACCAGGGCGTCCTGGTTCTTCAGCACAGCCTCAATCACGGGCCGCTGGCCAAGCCGAAACTGATCATAGCCAAAGTGATGCTTTAGGGCTGTTTCCAGAGAAGGAAACGCCGCCGTGGGTGATGCGACCCCAACCATAGGCACGCTTAACAAACTATTTCAATGCGTTCAAGTGTACTCTGTTGCAGATTTTGTCGCTCCCTAAATTACCTTAATTTAGGGAGAATGGCTTACTTGGGCGTAGCACCTGTAGGCCTCCGGGTAGCGCCCCATACGATGCAGAGCAACACCTCGAAATAGCCAGCCCTGGGCGTGATCGGGAGCGATCGCCAGTACCTGCTCGGCCAGCGCTAGCGCCCGCTCGGGTTGCCCCAGATGGATCAGGCACACCGCCTGGTAGACCAGTGCCGGTACCGCTTGAGGGCAAACAATAGCCGCTTCTTCAAAGCAGCGCAATGCCCGCTCGTAGGCTCCGGCATTAGCCAACCTTTCCCCCTCGCCGTACCAGCGCTGAAACGAACTATCCTGCAGAGATGTCAGAGTTGCGGACTGAGAACTAAGACTAGAGGGGGCAACAGGGGGCTTCATAGCTGGCAAATCACGACAGAACAACCACAGCATTCCCTCAGGCTGGCCCAACTGCCCAACCGGCAAAAATGCTCTAGATCAAACGCTAAAGTCAGGCCAATACCAAGCCTACCGCTACGCTCAATCTCAATTCTCAAGAGCATAAACGCTCTGCCTGACGAGAATTCTCTGGCTGTCGCATAAGTTTACGTCTGCCCCAACGCGCCCCAGTTCCCGCTACGGTAGTGATCTGGGCCTGGCCCAACCAGCGTCAGCCCAAACGACAGCCAGCCTAAACGTTGCTCTGAACAGCCCACGGTTTGCGGCAATCTTCTTTAGCGATCTATCGACCACAATCCACACTGGCATACAAGCCCATGACAAACACCTACAGCACTGGTCAGCTTAAGGAACCTTGCGGCCTGTAAAGCAATGTTACAAGAATGACGTCATGACAGCATACTGGCTTGACGGTAGCCGATATCCCATTTAAGTTGTCTACATACCCGGGTTACCCCTATTTAGAAAAGCGCTATGGAAGAGCAAAAAGCTACCAAGGTCACACTGTATTTACCCCCTGACCTGCACCGTCAGTTAAAGATTCGCTCTGCTGTTGAGGGCGAGGCCATGTCTTCCATTGCCAAGCGTGCGATTGATTTTTATCTGGCCCACGGTGATGTGGTAGCCGAGAGTTTAGAGTCTTCCTTTGGTCAAACCCACCGCATTCATAGCTGCCCAAGCTGTGCGTCGTCGGTGGTGCTGCGAGAAGGCGAGCTGGTTGCAGTAGCTCAAGCGGCTGGTAATACCCAGGGCAGTGCATTAGATTCTGCCGTTGTTCCTGAGGTCGCTGCCGGCACTGGTTCCCGCGAAGAAGGGGAATTGGTTGTTTGCTAGGTACAGATTTAACCGGCCTGGCTGTAGTTCACTAAGACAGTGCTGAGATAGCGCCCAGATAGCGATTTAACTGCCCCGTAGCCTGAGAAGGGATTTGGTCATGCGAGAGGATTTGAACGTACTAGTACAAGCCCAATATCCTCTGATCTACCTGGTCACTTTTGAGGAAGAGCGGGCAGAGCAGACCATTGCTACGGTGGCTCGTCATCTCTCAAGAGAGCAAGACGTCAAAGGGCCAATGCGGCTCTTCACCTGGACGATGACTCGGGGAATGGTCGAGTTTGGCAGCCAGGGTACGGGCACCCAGAATAACAATACGGTTTCTCCCGAAGCCGCTGTTGAATGGGTCATTCGTCAGCGTGAGCCCGGCATCTTTATCTTCAAAGACTTGCACCCCTTCAAAGATTCCCCCGCCGTTACTCGCTGCTTGCGAGATGCGATCGTGTCTCTTAAGGGCACCCGCAAGACTATTGTGTTGATGTCTCCCGTGCAGGAGATCCCCATTGAGCTAGAGAAAGAGGTGGTGGTTCTCGATTTCCCACTGCCCAACATGTCGGAGCTTGATGAGGTTCTCTCGACCGAAATGAATCGGGCCCGCGGTAGCAGCATTTCTACCGAAGAGCGCGAAAAGCTGCTGAAGGCCGCTCTGGGTCTAACCCGTGATGAAGCTGAAAAGGTCTACCGCAAGGCGCGGGTGATGGCCAAGCGCCTGACCGCCGAGGAAGTAGATATCGTTCTCTCGGAGAAAAAGCAGCTCATTCGCCGCAACGGCATTCTGGAGTTTATGGATGTCGATGAGACCATCAATTCCGTGGGCGGCTTAGAGGAGCTGAAGCACTGGCTCAAGCAGCGCTCCGACGCATTTACCGAGCGGGCGCGGGAATATGGTTTGCCCCAGCCTAAAGGCATGTTGATTCTGGGAGTGCCTGGCTGTGGTAAGTCACTGATTGCCAAGACGACGTCTCGACTGTGGGGGCTGCCCCTGCTGCGCCTCGACCTGGGTCGGGTATACGACGGCTCTACGGTGGGGCGATCGGAGGCCAATCTGCGCAATGCGCTGCGCACGGCTGAGTCGATTTCTCCCTGTATTCTCTTCATCGATGAGATTGACAAGGCCTTTGCTGGCGGGGTTGGCTCCTCTGACTCCGATGGTGGTACCTCCAGCCGCATCTTTGGCACCTTCTTAACCTGGATGCAGGAGAAAACTTCTCCGGTGTTTGTAATGGCTACGGCCAACCGAGTTGAGAAGCTGCCCAGCGAGTTTCTGCGCAAGGGTCGCTTCGATGAAATCTTCTTTGTTGACCTGCCCAACGCCGAAGAGCGCAAGGACATTTTTCAAATCCATCTGCAAAAGCGCCGTCGCGACATTGAGCGCTTTGACCTAGATCAGTTAACTAAGGTCTGTGATGGGTTTTCGGGAGCTGAAATCGAGCAGGGGCTGATTTCGGCCATGTATGAAGCGTTTGCCCAAGGACGTGAGTTCACTCAACTCGACATTATTGCGGCGATTCGAGCTACGCTGCCGCTGTCGAAGACTATGAGTGAGCAGGTGACTGCCCTGCGGGATTGGGCCCGCCAGCGTGCACGTCCGGCGGCAGCCTCCGTCGCTGAGTATCAGCGGATGGAGTTTTAACAGGCTTTCCTCCCGGCGGTATCCGGGGGAAGGGCTAGCGTTTGCTAGCAGTTAGTATCCAGATAGCCCGTGGCTAGCTGGTTTGTCTCTCTCAAACCTCGTTGTCTCTCTCAATTTCCCTACAGGAGGAAACACCATGTCTCACTTCAGCACCCTTCGCACCAAAGTGACCGATGCTGAGATTCTCAAGCAGTCTCTGGCTGACTTGGGTATTGCTACCAAGACCGAAGCTGATGTACGCGGTTACAACGGCCAGCGCGTCCGCGCCGACCTTGTTGCCGTTCTGGATGGTGAGTACGATCTGGGTTGGTCTCGTAATGCCGATGGCTCCTTTGATCTGATCGCTGACCTCTGGGGTGTGGCTAAAAAGCACAACCAGACTGAGCTGATCAACTCCATCAACCAGAAGTACGCGGTCAACAAGACCCTGGCTGAGGTTAAGCGTCCTGGTCTGCAGAACGCCAACGTCAAGCTGGTGCTTCAGTAAGCCCGTATCGCGTTCCCTAAGGTGGGATGGCTAGCATATGCTAGCCATCCCATTTTTTTGTGCTGAATTTAAGTGGTGTTCTGCTCCAGAGCCAGACTACACTGACGAAGAGGCAAGATTGCCCCCATACCAGGTACATCTAGTATGAGGGTGGCCTCAAAGTGTTGCCCCAAGCTGGGGATCGCGTGGTTTTTAGCCTAGTATGTCCCCCATCAGTTCGTCTGATTTATCGGCCCTGCATCAGCTGCTGATTGCCTGTGGCGACTATGCTAGCCAGCAGTCTCAACAGTCGTTTCAGGTGTTTGAAAAGGGAGTCGACGACTACGTAACTACCGTCGATCAACTGCTGGACCAAAAGCTACTAGTCGGTATGCAGGCGCTCTTTCCGGCAGACGGCATCATTACCGAAGAGAACCGGGCCACTGCTGAGCAGTTTCGGCAGGGTGATGGTCAAGGAGGGGCGGGAAGCGATCGCCCCCTGTGGTTTGTCGACCCAATTGACGGTACCGATGACTTTATTCAGGGCCGAGACCACTACGCCGTAATGGTGGGTAGAGTCGTGGGGGGAATGCCCCAGGCGGGCTGGATCTACGCCCCCGTAGGGCAACATTTGGTCTGGGGTGGTCCCGGTTGGGGCTTGTTTGAGCAGACAGATGGCGGTCATTCGGCTCCACTGATTCCTCAGCAGCCTCCCTTTGACCCTGAGCGAGGCTGGGCGATGGTAATTGGCGATAAGGATGAGCGCCGGTTTGGCCCCGCGATCGCCCGGCGCTTCCCCACCGTCAAGTTTCTCTCGTTGGGCAGCTTTGGCCTCAAGGTGCTGGCGGTTATCACTGGTCAGGCTGGCCTCTACATTTACCTCAACGGCCGGGTCAAACTTTGGGATACCACTGGCCCCCTCGCCCTGGCGCAGGCAGCCGGGCTAGTGTGCTGTGACTTGGCCGGGCGGCCCATTCGCTTTACCGAACCCGATGTGGCCCCCCAAACGTTGATTCACCAGCAGCCGATTGTGGTGGGGTGGCCCAGCTACGTGGAGGCGCTGCTGTCGCCCCTCAGCGAGATCGCAGCCGCGATCGGCCTGCCGCAGGAGGTGCTCTGATTCGGTCTAACCCAGGTTTCTGGGTACCATGGGAAGGTACCTTGTCATCACGAGTCTGGCCTCAACCAGCCCTGAGCGTCGTCACCCTTTCACCATGCCGTCTATGCAAGCCGATACGCTGAGCGAACTGTATCCCCTATTTCAGACTGCGAGCCCCGAAACCGTTGACTGGCTCATGTCTGTGGCTACCCACCACGACTACCCTGCCAATCGGGCCGTGGTGATGGAAGATGCCTGGGGCAACGCCGTTTACTTTATCGAGTCTGGCTGGGTAAAAGTGCGTCGCCACGCTGAAGACAGCTCGATCACCCTGGCGGTACTGGGCAAAGGCGACTTCTTCGGTGAAATGGCCATTTTAGATGAATCTCCCCGCTCTACCGATGTAGTGGCGATGACCGCCGTTAAGCTCATGAGCATATCGGCTCAGCGATTCATTCAAACCCTGTTCAAAGATCCTCAACTGCACCACCGGCTGCTGCAGCTGATGGTGCAGCGGCTGCGCCAGACCAACCTGCGGTTTCAGCTGCGCCACCAGCCCCCCGCGGTTAAGTTAGCCAATACGCTAACGGCTATTCAGGTGGCCTATGGCGAATCCGTGGAGGACGGCGTTGAGCTGTTTAACATTCCCCGCAAAGATCTAGCCGATCTGGCCGATATTACCCCCGACGAAGCCGAAAAAATTGTGGGCAAGCTGATTGAAAAGGGCTGGATTGTGGAGGATGTGGCGCGATCGGTGCTGCGGCTCAAAAACACTCGCCAGCTGGCTCACCTGGCCGGGCGGCTGTAGAGTTGCGCCCGCGCTGCTTTGAATTTGTAGAGATTGCTAAAGTTCCCCGGTCCCTTCGGTTCTCCGTGGTAGGTTGTCATCATCAGCTACCCGACGTAGTTCACTACCCCGGAGCCTGCTATGCCACTACAACCTCCCTCGCCGCCGTCCATTAGCCCCAGCCAGATGACTCTGCTGCGCATTGTCTCGACTATGGCCTGGAGCGATGGCCACCTGGCCGACGAAGAAGTCGACGTGATGCTAGATCAGTTTAGCCACCTGTTTGCCAGTAATCCTGGTCAACAGGCCGCGCTGCGCGATGAGCTGCGCGACTATTTAATGCAAAACCTGCCCCTCGAAGAACTGGTACCCAAGCTGACCAGCGCCGACGAGCGAGAGCTAGTGCTCAAGCTCGGTCACCAGGTGATCAGCGCCAGTGCCCGTACCCCCGGCGAAGACCCCATCAACGCGGAGGAGGCAGACGCCTACAGCCGTTTGGTGTCGTTACTCAACCTGCCTGACGACGTGGTGCAGCGAGTTGAGCAGGAAAGTGGCCAGCCCGCCGCCGACCACAACAACCTGATTGAACAACTGGCGGCAGAGCTCAAGACCTTTGTAGATGAGCATTAGGCTGTCAAGCACTCATCTCTAGCATACGCTGAATGGGTTTGAGAGCCTGCTGCTGTAGCTCGGGACTCAGGACAATTTCGGGCTGGTGGTTTTTCATGGCTAAATATAGCTTTTCCAGCGTGTTGAGCCGCATGTGAGGGCATTCATTGCAGGCGCACGTTGCCGCTGGCGGGGCAGGAATGAACACCTTTTCCGGAGCCTGCTTTTGCATCTGGTGAAGAATGCCGGACTCTGTCACCACAATGAATTCAGATTTTGGGCTCTGCTGAGCATGTTTGAGCAGTGCCGTGGTCGAGCCAATGAAGTGAGCATGGCGCAGCACCGCCTCCTCACACTCTGGGTGAGCGATCACGTCTGCGTTGGGATGGGCGCTTTGCAGCTGCACCAGCTTCTTTTCGGAAAAGGTTTCGTGGACCATGCAGCTGCCCTGCCACAGCACCATATCGCGGCCCGTTTGCTGCATCACGTAGCGGCCCAGGTTGCGATCGGGGGCAAAGATAATTTTTTGGTCAGCGGGCAGCTGCTGCACAATGCTGACAGCATTGGAGCTGGTGCAGATGATGTCGCTCATGGCCTTAATGGCGGCCGTGCAGTTGATGTAAGAAATCACCAGGTGGTCGGGATGGGCGGCCTTAAATGCCGCAAACGCATCGGGGGAGCAGCTATCGGCCAGGGAGCAGCCGGCATCGAGGTCGGGCAGCAGCACCTGCTTTTCAGGGTTGAGGATTTTTGCGGTCTCGGCCATGAAGTGCACTCCCGCAAAGACGATCACGTCGGCGCTGGTAGCAGCGGCCTGTCGAGACAGCCCCAGCGAATCACCAATGTAGTCGGCGACATCCTGAATATCAGACTCCTGGTAGTAGTGGGCCAACACAACCGCATTGAGCTCGCGCTTGAGCGCTTCAATGGCTTCAACCAGGTCGTAGGCTGGCAGCGTGGCAGCAGGCGTTAGGGTGGTGAACACGATAGTAGACAGACCGAAGACTAGTGCAATTCGAATTATAGTTCAATTCACCAAAACTCGCCATGATCAGGATCTGCCAACATTTCAGCGATCGCAGTAGAAGCCAGGCGCAGCAGATCTATACAGGCTTTGTGCTGAGCCGTGGTATTGCCCTGAAAATAAAGCTGACAAACCAAGATTCGACCGTTCTTAAGCCACCTGCTTCGTGAGGTCAACTTGATAGC
>PYER01000486.1 GCA_003017855.1 filamentous cyanobacterium CCT1 | reverse complement strand
ACCCGCTAGGCGGAGGGCGGTGGCGAGGCCGCCGGGACCGGCTCCGACGATGGCAACGTGCTGAGTCATAGCGGCTTCATGGCGGTGGCAAACGGTGGGCGATCGCTAACGGCAGAGAATTTCAATTTACCGTAGGGTATTAGCGTGACATCAGTAGACCGGTTGTAGGATCATCGGCTCAGGTCTGCCCTGGATTTGGACGAGAGAACGGCTATGGGTTCCGATGGCATCGACTGGCAGAGCTGGCAGAGCTTCAAAGCGGCCCAAAAAGAGATTATCCTTCCAGGCGGAGCGGTGGCTCATATTCCCGTCACCATTCGCTATATCGACGAGGGCACGGCCCAGCGGGGCACGGTTTTGCTGATGCATGGCATTCCCACCTGGGGCTATCTCTACCACGCCGTGATTCCGCCGTTGCTGGCGGCAAGGTATCGGGTGATTGCCCCGGACTTCCTCGGCCATGGCTGGTCCGATCGCCGCGATCGCTTCGATCGTTCCTTTCAAGATCAGGCCCGGATGATTGGGGCGTTGCTGTCTGCCCTGAAGCTGCCCCGGGTGGACGTGGTCGGTCACGATACGGGCGGGGCAGTGGCGCTGATGTTAGCGATCGAGCGGGCCCCTCTGGTGAACCGCCTGGTAATCACCAATGCGGTCTGCTACGACCGGTTCGACGACGACATGCTGGATTTTGGCCATCCCCTGCGCTGGCAGCCCCGGCCGGTCTCAGACCTGATTGCTGCCTTAGAGGAGAGCCTGGCGGCTGGTCTGGCGAACCCGGATCGGCTTACCCCAGCCTTTCGTGAGGGCATCATTGCCCCCTGGGCCAGCGAGGCGGGCAAGCTCAGCCTGCTGCGCAATGCCTCTGCCCTGAATGCCAACCAGACCATGGCCCTCGTCGATCGCCACGGCACCATTACCGCCCCAACCCTAGTGCTGTGGGGCATGGCAGACCCCTGGCAGCGACCAGAGGACGGAGCGCGACTGGCCAGGGAAATTCCTGGGGCCCGATTTCAGGCAATCAACCGGGCCTCCCACTGGGTGCAGCAGGATGCTCCGGAAGCTTTTACAGCAGCCGTTCTGGCCTTCTTGAACGACGGTCCTGGTTGAAATGGAGGACTGAGGGACGGGCTGGGCCATTAAATAACCCCCGATGCCAGTAGCACCGGGGGCGGTTTTGTATAAGGGATTCGGTATAGAAACTGTGTAGGTCGTCTGACAGTTCTAGAATGCCCTAAATGGATGACTCCCCCCAGCCTGGGACCGATAGATTTATCGGAAGTTGGCTAAACTCCAGGGCATATGAATTCTCAACAAAGCTAGAAAGAAAGCCCCAACAATAAACAGCTATGGCCGTCAGCGGCGCTGACCCTATAGGCCTGGGGCTCAACCGTAGTGGCCACCACCAGCATATCTTTATCAAAAATGGTGCCGTCAATGGTGCAGCTTCCCTCCAGGACAAGCAGATAGTTGCCTGTGTAGGTGTAGCTGTCTCGGGATGCACTCTCGATGAATTGAGAACTCATCCCCCCCTCCGGATCCAGGGGGACTTCGTAGACCTGCACCCCATCCTGGATGGTTTCGAAGGGATAGAGAGTCGTCAAATTGGGATCGGTCGTGTCAATCTGCACCGGACTGTAGGGCTCAATCAAATCGGTGTTGGCAAAGTCCGGCGGTGACGCGTAGGCCAGAATGAAAAAGCCGGTGCTGTCTGTAATTTCGTGCCCGCTGCCAGGAGGATTGAAATAGAGGGAACCAGTGGGGTAGATCCCTTGAGCGTCCGTCTGGGTTCCATCAATCGAGTACACCGACTCGGTCATGGAATGGTAGTGCAACCCTACACTGCCATCGGGGACGGTGTACCACAGGATGCTGATGTGCTCTGTGTCAGCGGCCCCAGAGAGGATCAGCTTCTCTAGATTGGGACGAAAGGTGAAAAAGTCGTAGCTTTCTGGACTGGCTGTGAGCTGGGTTAAATCAACGATGGTTGAGCTGCCTAGCCCGCTGTTGTCGTCGTGGAGAGCGATCGCCGGTTCTGTCATAGGAGTTGCTGTTGAGGCGTCAGAGCGCAGGCCCGGACTTGCAAGCATCACGAGCCCGAAGGCTGCTGCGAATGGAAACTGAATAGATCTCATAGCCGCCGATTCCTGGGCTGAAAGGTATGGGAAAGGATCCCAAAATGGGAAGGCTCAACCATACCACGGCAGAAACGGGCAAATCTGTTAGTTTCTGAGCATTTCTGAGCATTTCTGAACGCAGGTAGCCGTAATTACCGTTGGAAATCTGAGTTTGACCAGCAATCGCCCATATTCTTCTGTGTATGGGTTATTTATTCTGCCTAATCTGAACCCCTGGAATCAGCTGCTGCAACACTTCCCAGCGAGAGCAGTGCCAGTAGTCGACGTGGGAGCAGATCTTTCCGGTGTCGTCTAGCTTGAGCTCACTCCAGCCAGGAATCGACATTGTCGGCTGCCAGGGGAGCGGTGCCCGCCAGCTCAGGGTCCAGTGGGTCTCGAGGTGCTGGG
>PYER01000155.1 GCA_003017855.1 filamentous cyanobacterium CCT1 | reverse complement strand
TTGACTCAGCCACCCCCTGGTGGCTGAGTCTTCACGCTCAGGCAACCCCATCGCAGCTCTGTTACCCAAATTGCTGATTTTTTCAGCAAGCCCTACTTAAATAATCCGAGTTCGGGATAAGGCACACCCATTGAGCTTTCGCTTGGGCGATCCCCTCCTAGGAGGGGCAGGGGTGGGTCGATCATGACATTGAGTCGTTTTATTCGTGGTAGATGGGGTATCCGTGGGCATAGACTTTGACCCACCCCGCCCTCCGGGCACCCCTCCAAGGAGGGGAAGTTGCTCAGTATTTATCTATCAGCAGTTATCTCGAACTGAGGTTCCCTACGTTGCTGCTCAAAGTGCTCCAGCGCCTGCTGGGCTGCACTGGCCATGTTGGAGATAATTAAAAAAGGCCCGTAAGTTGTGCTTACGAGCCTTGAGGGCTGAATTTTGCGGATGGCCTACATCGCCTCTGCTTTTACTATGCGGCGGGGGCGCTTGCGTTCCGACTTTTTCTTGTAGCCAATCGCCTGGGCGGCGTTGCTGTCGGGGCCAAACTGGGCGCGAACGGCTTCTTTCATCGACAAAATGGCGTTGTGGAACTCCCACTCGGCCTGGCGGGCGGTATCACTGGCGGCTTTCATCATTACCTGCAGCTCAGTTTCTTTTTGCTGCATGGCCAGCATGTTGGCATAGCTGGTTTTGAGGGCATCAGGAGCAGAGTCGGCCCGTACAGGGGTATAGCCCTCGACGGTGCCGAGCGCGTTGAGGGAATCGATGTCGGCTCTAACGGTTTTTACAGATAGACGACGAGCAATATTGACAACAGCCATAGGAGTTAAACCTTATTGGTAGATGTAGCTGGGCACGAACAAGCCGCATGCCCGAGAGATTCGGGCGTAAGGCAGACGATGGAGTAGTGACGAGTAGTTCTGGAACAGGCGAGTCAGAGCCGACGTTTGGGGCGGTATCGTCGATTTGTCTCATCTATTGCCAAGATTGCCCAGTTGCACGCTGAGACTAACGATTTTGATGAAGCGTTGATAAAGGTCGCCCTCAGGTTGGAAAGGGTTTTGGCGCTGCGGGCTTGTTGTCAGCGCTGAATGATTGATGTGCAGCAATGACAATGCCAATGTGAATTGAGCAGGTACGAATGTGAGCCCTGCAGATTCGAAGTTGCTCAATGACAGTAGAGCAATCCATAGATACATTAAGCGTGCGCGCGATCGCATTAAGACTGCGAGGGGTGCAATTAAGATTGTGACGGCTGCAGATTCGAAGTTGCTCTATAACAATAAAGCAAACCATAGACGCATTAAGCGTGTGAGCCCTCGCATTGGCATTGTTGGGCCGCAATCTAAACCAGTGAGCGATCGCACTCAAGCATTGACGCCTCACTGTAGAGGTGCGATGGATAACAGGGCTATTGTGCGTTGGCCTGCCGGTATTTGAACATTGCCCATGAACGGAGCTGCATAACGATTTAGCAACGTGATTGCTCTAGATCAAGGAGCAGTATCTACTCAGGAGGATGCAGCCCTGCTGAAGCCAAAAGCCGTCTCAGGTTAATGACCCCTGCACGATTTAGTGTTAATGCCTAAGTTCTATCAGAGCTTCCAGTCGCTCGACCCGGTGCTGTTCCAGGAGATCTTCGTAGCGGATCAGCTCCTGGTGTTCTGCTTCAGTGAGTTCGCCCCATTCGCAGCGTTGGCCATCAAGGGCCGCTCTTTGAGCATCGCGCAATTCATTCAATCGTGCTTGCTCTGCTTCTGGTAGACGCCGCTGGATAATCTCCAGCAGGTGCGTTTCATCACCATTCGCTACACTTTGAGAGGTTGGTTCTGTCAATACCTCCAACAGCTGAACCACTGCTGCTAGCTTACTTTGAGGCAGTTGCTCGATGAGAGAGATAGCTCGTTGCCGGATGTCGACAGGGGGCATCGCAAGAGATGGGTAGGGATGAGTCCAATTTTACCAGTGCAGAAATTTGGAAGAGATACAGCGACGTAACTGTTCTCGACAATCGACGACTGCGCCTCTGCGGAACTCTCTGCAATGTTAAGGTTCAAGACGGTGGTGCACTCTGTAGCAATTTTGACTTGCTTAGGCGATCGCAATGGGCTAAATTTCTGATTTAGAGCTGTCTGCGTGCAGCTTGGTATCCCAAAATTTGGTCGAACGCCGCTGGAAGGTGCTACCAACACCAACCAGCGGCTGACCCCCAAGGCTGAGCAAGCAGTCTCGGGCGCTGAGTACTATGTTACTCTGGCCGCTCTGAACCGCATATTGTCTGGGAGCGGCCAAATTTTGGGTTTCCTACCCATCCGTTTCTTGGAGGAAACCCTGATGTTGTGTTTGCCATATTTAGTAGCGCTTGCCCATCGGAGTGAGGCGACGACTCCGCTGCTGCTTGCGAATTCGGAGAGTCAGCCGGGGCGCGAGCGGTTGCGCCATCTGGTGATTGGGTCGCCGGAAGGGGTGCGAGGGGCGATTAACCACCTGAATTTGCCGCGGTACGCCGAGCAGCGGGAGTGGAGCCGCCAGTTCACGATACCGGAGTCGGGGATTTTGATTACCCCGGAGCAGGGGGAGGTGTTTAGCTACCTACTACGGTATCGGCAGTTGGATTAGTTGTGAATTAGATCCCTGGATTCCTGAGTAGTCCAGGGATCTTTTCGATAATGGTGGATGAGTGCCCTCTATGGATTATCAGCCAGGGTGGATTATCAAACGCTCGTTTTCTCAGGTCATGCCATTAAACAGATGTTTCAGCGCACGATTAGCCGAGACGAAGTTAAGGCAGTTCTGGCTGAAGGGGAAGTGATCGCCGAATATCCCAATGATCGCCCTTATCCCAGCTATCTTATGCTGAGGGTAGTAAATCAGCGGCCGATTCATGTTGTAGCGGCAATGGATGCTGACACACAGACTGCTTATGTCGTTACTGCCTATGAACCGGATCTAAACCTGTGGCAACCTGATTTCAAAACTCGGAAACAACCATGAACTGTGTGATTTGCAAACAAGGACAAACCCAGGCCGGGCTGGTAACGGTCACCTTAGACCGGGAGGGAGCCATCGTCGTGTTTAAACGAGTACCTGCTGAGGTTTGCGAAAACTGTGGTGAGTACTACCTCAGTGATGAGGTAACTGGAGATCTGCTGGAACGGGCAGAAGAAGCAATTGCCAGCGGTGCCGAGGTTGAAATCCGTCGTTATGCGGCCTGATGATACCTGTCATGGGCAGGCCACCTCGTCGCTGTTGGGATGGTTCTATTATGGCTGGAACTCCTGGCAGCGGGCTTCGGTTAGTAGATCACCTTGGTAGGTTCCGTGCTTAGCTTGTATGTCGGTGCGGATCTGACGAGGAATTCTAAATAGTTCGGCGTGTTGTTGAGACTGATCTAGCTCAGCCTCTTGCTCGGGGTTGTCTTGAGTCGGTTGGTCTAGCACGTCTTGCAGACCACGCTCAAGCAGCTCTGGTAGCTTTTCTTGGAAGGGGGCCAGGCGTTCTGCCAAGTAATCGGAGAGATGGAGCAGGATTTGGGCCATAACCTGTTGCAGCATGTATCATCACCTCTCACTCTTGAAGTAATAAGGACTGGGTTAAGGCTTGGCTGGCTACGCTGAAAACCTTCCATAGTGGTCGAGTATCTGGAATGGCGGAAGTGGAGCCGGTCGGTAACGATACCAGAGTCGGGGATTTTGGTTACCCCAGAGCAGGGGGAGGTGTTTAGGGTAAAGGGGTGCGATCGGTAGTCTCGCAGTTTAAAGGTATAAAGCCTAATGCAATCGAAAGGCCATTTGAATTTTGGTCAAAGGGTTTTTTCTCAGATAAACCTCAAGGCCATTTAAACTCACCGAAAATTATCCGACGCCTATAAAGTAGTCCTTTTATAAGAACTCATTTCAGGAAAACAATTCAATTGCTATTTATTTCCATTGATCACAAACTTCTCGCATAGCATCGACGATACCGTTCATCGTTTCCTCTCCACTAAAATATGTGATGACATAATGCAGAGAAACAATGTCTTGCATCAGCTCTGAACGTTTTCGGCAGGAAAGAAGATTTAAAGAAAATTGCCAGTCAGCATAAGTCTTGATAACGTTAGTAGGACAAGCAATTAAACTACTAATCACTTTTGCTCCAGTAGGCCTGTGTGTTATGGAATCTACAACCTGAAATGCTTTGTCCAACAAAGAGGATGATACTCTACACGCTATTTCAATTAAGACATTCGCACGAATCATTTCGTCCTGAATAAGCTTTATTGATTCTAATAGATCAATGAAATTTACCGCTTCCTTTTTGGCTAGTTGGACTAACAAATTACTCAATTCTCTTTCATCCTGTAAATTTTGCGCGGCCCTTAATAATTGAGTAAAATTTGCTGAATTTAAGTCGGATAAAGCACTCAACACTTTGCAATAGTCATAAGGATTCGAAATTTTTTGCGCTAGCTTAAGCAATTGACTGAAGTCAGCAGACTCCATCCGAGCCAATGAACACAACACCTCACGGCACCTAGACGCAGGAATTTTGCGCGCAAGTTTGAGTAGTTGGCTGAAATCAGCAGACTCCATTTGAGACAACGCACACAACACTTCCGGATGATCGGAGAGATTCAGGGCATTTTGTGCTGTTGCCAAGAGCCGATTAAAATCTTCTGATTTTAGACGGGCTAGGAAAAGAAATAACTCCGGGTCAGAAATCTTTCGTCTTTTTGCCGCCTTTTTTAATTGATTAATGTCAGCAAACTCCATCTGAGATAATGCACATAGCACGTCGCTATGTTTAGCGGCAGGAATTTCTCGTGCTAATTCGAGTAGTTGGTTGAAGTCAGCAGGCTCCATCTGAGCTAGTGCACATATCATCTCGCCGCGATCAGCGGCAGGAATTTCTCGTGCTAATTCGAGTAGTTGGCTGAAGTCAGCAGACTCCATCTGAGCTAGTGCACATATCATCTCGCCGCGATCAGCGGCAGGAATTTCTCGTGCTAATTTGAGTAGTTGGTTGAAGTCAGCAGACTCCATCTGAGCTAGTGCACATATCATCTCGCCGCGATCAGCGGCAGGAAGCTTTTGTGCTAGCTTGAGAAGTTGGTAAAAGTTAGCAGACTTCATCTTTGCTAGCGTCCGAAAAATTCTATTTAAGTAACTGCTGGGTTGTCTATTCTGTTTTTTTGAAAAGACAGTTTCTTTGAAGAGTTCCTGTGTTGTTTTTAAGAGAACAGTATAGTCGGCAGACTTCATGTGAGTCAGCTCGCATAGTAGATCGCTACGGTCAGAAAAATTTGAGATTTTTTGCGCCGCCTCAAGCAACTGCATAAAGCTAGCAGACTCCATACGAGCTAGCTCACATAGTACGTCGCTACGGTCAGAAAAGTTTGAGATTTTTTGCGCCGTCTCGAACAATCGTGTAAAATCTGCACCCTGAACCTGAGATAATGCACGAAAAATATGTTTATATCTGTAGCTGTCTGTTATGAGCTTTGTTGCCCTGAATGCCTCCTCAAAATAGATATGGTTAAGCTTAGCTAATTTACTCAGTGTATATGCAAATTCGTTTTCATCCCTGATGGAACGTGCCACTTCTAGCAATTGTGTGAAATCAGCATCTTCGTGTTTGGCTAACGCGCTCAGTAAACATGCACGGGGATATCCGAAATCTGTTTCTTTGGCTTGCTTAAGAAGAAATTTAAAGCTGGAGCTCGCGAAATCAGTATCAGGAGTGGAAAAATTTTTAAATAGATTAAATTCAGGCGAACTCTCTTGAGTACAGCTAGAATCAGTCTTTCTGATACTATTTAGACAATTTAAAGCTCTTCTTTGATACTCTTTATTTTGGAAACTACTTGCGATCTCTGATAGCTTTTGGCGCTGTGTAAAACTAATACCAGAAATTTGAGTAAGTGTACATAAAACAAATGCGCGACAGTACTCATCTCGAATTTCATCTACGGCTCTTGAAGCATCCGGAAATATAGAATGCTTGATCTGAGCCAGAGAGCTTAGAGCAAGGGCTTTTCTATACTTATTTTGGATTAGATGAGCTTTTTTAACTGCTAAATTGAGTATATACTCTGGTAAAGAAGGAGCGAGAGCTACTATCGCTTCAGAAACTCTCTGGTCATCTTGTATTTGTTCTACATACGCCCAAGTCTGCTCTGGCGTCCAATATCCTCGCATCATGAATTCTGACATCAGATTTGCAGGCACTTGCTCAACCAAGCTATGAAGGCTTGCTGTCACCAAAGCATAACGGCACTGCAGGATAAGTGACTTAGAGGGTTGGTTATAATACTCTTCCTCAGCTAATTTCCATCCTCGAGATACATCGTCTACAAAAATTGCGGGTTGCCCAACTTGCTCACATGCTTCAAACCAAGCGTTTCGTCCATATTCATTGCTTGCTGACATCAATTGATGGAGCTCGTCATTTAATCCTGCTTGCACCATATGCCAGGTTAAATGCCGATGGATATAGCCATCATTGGGTAACTTCTCCCATAATCCATATGCTGCCAAATTACGATAGCGATCAAGAAAGTGGCAGTGTGCTATTTGAAAACAGTTTTTAGACTCAAGATCAAGGCTTTTGACTTGAAGGGTGTCCTCTTCAATGAGGCAGCGTGCAATATCATGCATCAAGTCATGTACTCGATACGTCAGCTCATTTTCAAAAGTTACCACTCCATCAGTTAAGAAAGAACGTGTTCGCAGCAGAGCCAAGATTCTTTTTGCTTGAATGAGCGGTACATCCCACAGAACTGCTGCTGTTGTTCCCGTGATAATTACGTCTTCGGGGAGCACTCCTAACCAAGCGAACTGCTTTAACTGTAGCTTGTTTAAGCGGTTTAAACTTAAGTTGAAACAAGCTTGCAAACTGTAATTACGTTGCTCGTTCTCATCTAGGCGGTCCCAAGCTTCCAAAGAGTCCAATAATGTAATCGCTCGCGATCTTCGTCCGGCTCCTAAGGCAACGGCTCGCCGTTCTGCCTCAAATTCCGCCTTTAAATCTGCCCAACTGAGTCCATGCCGAACTTGGTTTGTGGCTAAATCTAATGCTAAAGGTAAATACCCTAAAACTTTTGCAAAGTCTCTAACCTTATGTTCCTCTTCCGGTCGCCACACATGTTTTAGCTTCTGGCGTACTAGGTCAACAGCTTCATTCTCAGTCATCAAATCCAATGAATAGTACTCAGCTCCCTCAAGTTGAGCCTCTCGAGTCGTCACTAAAACTCGACACCCTACACCCCCAACTCGAAACCACTCTGCGTGAGTTGCATTCCACACATCGTCAACGACGAGCAACATTCGCCGCTCTATCAAAAGGTTGTGTAAGTATCGCGAAGCAGCCTCAAGCGTATTCGCGCTAAACGCATCCCGTGATTTGTCTAATTCCCGAATCCAATCTCCTAACATTGTCTGTAAGTCAGGGTTTTGTCCCAACGTCACCCACAAAATACCATCTGCAAATCGCTCTTGTACTTCTAAGTCCAATATCAACGCTGCTGCTAAGACAGATTTACCAAGTCCTCCTAAACCGGCGATTGCGCTCACTACAAGCATTTGCTCATTTTTTGCCAGAAGCTTTGCCTTCACAGCATTCAAAGCATCAGGGCGAGCTACAAAGTTCTCGGGCAAACGCACTTTGGGAAAAGGTGCACCAGGATTCAAAGGTGAACGGTTACTTGCCCCTACCTGTTTTGCAACTGCCCTTGACCCGGTAAGGTCAGTATCAAGGGCGACTACTTTTTTCCCTCATCTGGTGAAGTAAGTAGTTTCAGATTGTCGTACACCTTTACGAAGGTTGGAAATAGTTGCCGTAAAACACCTTCCGTGTCACCCTCTATCTCGTAGCTCACGACCTGAGGAATAATCGGAATCGCTACTTTCAGCTTGGCCGAAGCTGGCAACTCTGGCTTCTGTAGCTCCTGCAAGATTTGCTGCAGCAACACTTTGACATCATCATTCTTCTGTAGCGGGGTTAAAATTTCAATCTCATCTACTAGTTCTGCTATGATGATCTCTGCTTGAGACTCTTGTAAAGCCTGCCGCTTAACTTGCTGGCCTAACGTGGTAGCATATTCGTGCTCAAACTTATGTATCCGTTGCCAAGTTAAGCGAATCTGTTGCTGAATCCGAACCTTTTCTGCTTCTTCCGCTAGGAGAAAAGCCTGTTCCTTACCTGCCAGCTGTTCATAAAGTGTTGTTAGGTTAGCTTGAACATCCGCAAGACGGTCAAAGGCCATTACGAAAACTCCAGATAGCAGAGGCAGTACAGAAATCTCCTACTGAGTCTAACACCGTCATTTGAAGAGGTTCCGGAAAAAGGATCTAGGCTGTGGCGCGGCACCAGGTCGCGGGTGAGCAGCTCAATACCCCAGTTATCAATGGTGCGGGGCTTAGACTCCATAGGGCTTGGAAAGCCCTTCTGACCCTGGCCCAATCTCGGGCCTCGTCTGGATGGTCGATTGGGCGAACCCTGGTTATGGATGACGCAGCCGATGAAATTACAATCAAAACCTGAATTCTCTGCTCAGCGATCGCTGCTTTAGGCTAGAATCGCTGGCAGACTTTGGCAGTGCAGTAAAGAAACCAATGGTAAAGGGTTTGAAACGGAGCAAGGGAACGCGGGTACGGCTTTTACAGCGACAGGGCTTCAGGTCGGGGGCCGTGGCCCTGGGTGTGATGCTGGCCCCCGCGCTGGGGTTCTGGAACCCGGCCAGCGCTCAGTTTCCGCCCTGTCCGCCCCCCTCAGCCAACGAGTACCTGCTGCTGGTGCGCAGCAACACCGAGGCCGAGCGCGATCGCGTGCAAGACCTGCTCCCCTCCAACAGCACCGTCTTGGTCTGCGACTACCTCAACGATACGGTCGTGCGGGCAGGCGGTTTCACTAACTTAGAGAATGCCAACGCCTGGGCTCAGTACATGACCGAGGTCGAGGGCTTCCAGGCCTTTGTCGCCCGACCGGCTACCACCGTTGCTCAGCCCGCGCCACCCGCCAGCGGCACCCCGGCCAGCGAAGCTCCGACCAGCGAGACCCCGGCCAATGGCGCTACCCCTCCCGCTGCGGGCACAGCCCCCAGCAGCAGCCCCGCTAATGGCACGACCACTGCGTCATCAGCACCAACGGCCTACGCGCCTCAGCCCTTGGGCACAGGCTTTGCGGTGCTGGTCGACTATCAGTATCAGCCAGAAGCGGCGATCGCCATTCAGCGCCAGGTGGGCCAGGCCGTAGGGCTAGCGGTCCACCGCCAGCGATCGTACCTGCTAATTGCCCACAGCCCCGATGTTGAGGGGGCAGCCTCTACCCTATCGGTACTTACCAGCCTGAATATTCCCGGCTTTATCGTCGATAGCCAGGATGTAGTGATGCTGACCCCAGCGGTAGCGCTCACGGCTCGGTGAGGGCTAACAAGCTCCGGTTCACCCTGGTGCCCTAGCGGAGCTAGGGCACCAGGGGTTTGCGGCTTTGCCGCTTGGTTTGAGAGGCAGAGCCTCCAACGAGCATTCCAATGCAGAGCATTGGAACGAGGGACAGCGAATACTGAGTCGGCGTTCTAGTAGGCCGGAGCGGCCAGGTAGGAGATCATCACACCCAAAATTGATCCGGCAATCACCTGAAACGGGGTGTGGCCCAGCAGTTCTTTGAGGCGGTCTTCGCGCAGCTCCGGCTTTTCCTGAAACAGCTCGTCGATAATTTGGTTGAGCACCTTGGCCTGCTTGCCCGCCGCCTGGCGCACCCCCGCCGCGTCGTACATGACAATAATTGAAAAGACTGAGGTAGCGGCAAACAGCGGGCTTGACCAGCCCAGGGTTTGCCCAATACCGCAGGCCAGCGCCGTTACCAGGGCCGAGTGGGCGCTGGGCATGCCTCCGGTGCCCACCATTACCCGCAGGTTGAGCTTGCGGTGGCGCACCAGCTCGATAAAGGCCTTGAGCACCTGAGCCGTAAAACAGGCAATCAGAGCCACAATCAGCACGTGGTTGTTGAGAATATCGCTAATACTGTCCATCGGCTCAGGCAACCCTAGGGCGTGTCATGAATTTAGTAGGTGCGCGCAACAATATAATCTGCGATCGCCAGCAGGGGCAGGCGCAGGTCGCCAAATCCGGCCAGACTCTCTTTAGCCTCTGCGATCAGCTGGCTGGCCTGGCGGCGCGATTCGTCCAGACCCCAAAGGCTGGGGTAAGTGACCTTCTGAGCGGTGATGTCTTTGCCCGCCGACTTGCCTAGAGTTTCGGAGGTAGCGGTGATGTCGAGAATGTCATCGACAATCTGAAAGGCCAGACCAATGCGCTGGGCGTACTGGCGCAGGCGATCGACATCGTCATCGCTGGCTCCGGCCAGCATGGCTCCAGAGGTGACCGAGATTTCGAGCAGAGCTGCTGTTTTGTGGTTGTGGATATAGGTGAGGGTTTCTAAGGAGACATCGGGATTGCCCTCGCTGGCCAAATCGACGATTTGGCCCCCCACCAGGCCTTCGCCGCCCACCGCTTTGCCCAGCCCGGCAATCACGCGCAGTATCTGCTCTGGGGCGGCTCCTCGGGTTTGAGTGGCCACATGCTCAAAGGCATAGGACAGCAGGCCATCCCCAGCCAAAATGGCCACATCTTCGCCGTAGACCTTGTGGTTGGTGAGGCGGCCCCGACGATAGTCGTCGTTGTCCATGGCGGGCAGATCGTCGTGGATCAGCGACATGGTGTGGATCATCTCCAGGGCGCAGGCGGTAGGCATAGCCATCTCGACGCTGCCGCCAACCAGCTTGCAGCTGGCCAAACAGAGAATGGGCCGCAGCCGTTTGCCCCCCGCCAGCAGCGAGTAGCGCATGGCCTCGTAGAGCGTTTCGGGGTAGCGCATGGCCAGGGCCTGGTCAAGGGCGAGCTCTACCCGCTGACGCTGCTCTGCCAGGTAGGCCTCCAGATCAAACTGGCCAGCAGGTGACGGTCTGGAATCGAGGGAGTTGGTTGGCACCATAGCGGCAACAGGCAGGTTGAGAATAGATGAATAACAGAGTTGGACTGAGCAGGCTTGAACGAGATTGTTCGCTTTAATTGGCCGCCTGCTTTGACCGCTTAATTTAGAGCCTAGAGGCGGCTGCGGTAGCTGGTGACGGTGTTTTCGAGCAGCATGGCCACGGTCATGGGGCCAACGCCACCGGGCACTGGAGTAATGGCTCCCGCCACCGGCTGTACCGAGGCGTAGTCGACATCGCCCACCAGGCGGGCTGAGCCGTCGGGCTGCTCGACCCGATTGATGCCCACATCGATGACCACGCTGTCGGGTTTGACATCGGCAGCCGTAATCATGCCAGGGCGACCCACCGCCGCCACTAGAATATCAGCTTGCCGCATCAGCGCGGGTAAATCGACGGTGTGAGAATGGGCCAGGGTAACGGTGGCGTTGGCCTCAACCAGCATCAGGGCCATGGGCTTGCCCACCAGAATGCTGCGGCCCACGACCAGAGCATTTGCCCCCACCAGGTTGATGTTGGCTGACTCCAGCAGACGCATGACGCCGTAGGGAGTACAGCTGCGCAGGCCCGGTTCGCCGCGCACCAGCCGGCCCAGATTGATGGGGTGCAGCCCGTCGGCGTCTTTGTCGGGGTCAATGGTATTGAGCAGGGCAACGGCATCGAGGTGCTCAGGCAGGGGCAGCTGCACCAGAATGCCGTCCACGTTGGGATCGGCGTTGAGCTGCTGTAGCAGCGCGGCCACCTCGGCCTGGGTGGCGGTGGCGGGCAGGTGTTTGCCGTAGGAGGCAATGCCGACCCGACTGCAGGCCCGCTCTTTGTTGCGCACGTAGGCGGCACTAGCGGGGTTATCGCCTACCATGACCACCGCCAGCCCTGGGGGACGATAGCCCTGCTCAGTCAGGGCATGAATCTCCTGGGCTAGCTGGGTTTGAATTTGATCGGCGAGGGCCTTGCCGTCGAGCAGAAGGGTCATGGCTGAGGTGCGCTAACCTGTATCTCGGATATCTCAATATAAAGGGGTATCGGTGCCCCATAGCCAGGTCTGACAAAGCCGAGGATGCCGACGTTTTCCAGTGTCTCAGATTTTGCTCCTCTGTTGCGCCTCTCTGTTGCGCTTCTTAGAGGCCTTGCTCAGGGGCCATCGCGCCGGTATGTGCTGTAATCTCAACTCCTATGACAGGTTCGATGACTGACTTAAAGCGCTGCTTTACCCGCTGGGTGACCCGCTACGGCATGGTTGGAAGCGGAGTTGGCCTGGTTCTGGTCGCCATGACCAGCTGCGGGGCCAGCCTCGATGCGACGGTGGGCTACGGACTGCGCGATCGCCTCAGCACCTGGCCTGGCCTGGCCTGGCTCGACCCCATTACCCCAATCGCTGAGGTCAGCCAGACCCAGCAGTCGACGGTGTATTTAGCGGGTACCGTAGAGCAGCAGCTGCCCCTGGTGGGCCAGGGGCTCTACGAACTGGTGGATGAGTCGGGGGCGATTTGGGTGCTGAGCGACGAGGCCCCGCCCCCGGCGGGCACCGCGATCGCCATTCGGGCCACCATTCAGTACGAACAGATTTTGCTGCAGGGCCAAGACGTCGGCCAGCACTATGCCGAAGAACTAGAGCGTCTGCCCCAGGAATAGCGCCAGGAGTAGCGCCTGAAAAGCTTTTTGAAACTGGGGCCTTCTGAAATTGGGGAATTTTGCGGAATCGCCTAATGGCGTTCTTTCCCCGTTGCAGGGGCATGGAAAATGGTAGTCTCTTAGAAATGCTGTGTATAGACATTCACACTGGTAGGAGAGGATTAGGGTAAATGAAACAACTGGTTGGCCTACTCGTTGCGCTGGCAGTGCTGTTGGGTTGGGTAAGTAGCCCGGCTGTGGCGCAGCCTATCTCTGGGGCAGACCTCTTTAGCGCCCCCCTTGAGGCCATGGCCTGGATGGCAGAAGCCTCGCCGCAAAATGCGGTCGATGCCAAACTAAAAACTGAGTACGGCGCTAAACTCGACTTGAATAACGCTAACGTGCAGGGCTTTAGAAAGTTTCCGGGCCTGTACCCCACCCTGGCTCGTAAAATTCTGCTCAACGCGCCTTACGAGAGCGTTGAAGATGTTCTAGATTTGCCTGGGCTGAGCGAGCAGCAGCTCGACATTCTGAAGGCAAACCTCGACAACTTTACGGTTACTGTGCCTGATTCCGCTTTTACAGAAGGTGGCGATCGCTTTAACAACGGCGTTTATAAGTAAGCAGCGGGTCATAGGTCTGCTCACGCCCACTGGCCCTGGCTGGTTAAGTTGACCCTAGTGGTTAACGATGACTGGCTGGGGCCTTTCAATATTTACCCTTTTAGTCAAGTCTCTACATACCCTTTCACGCACCATCAACCCTAGTTGGGAGCCGCCCTTGACCAAGCCTGATTTAGCCTCAGCCCAGAGCAACCGCTTTGACGTATTGGTGATTGGGGGAGGGGCCGCTGGACTGTACGCCGCGCTGTCGATTCCTCCCCAGTGGCGAATTGGGCTGGTGACCAAAGATACCCTGTCAATTTCGGCTAGCGATTGGGCTCAGGGCGGCATTGCGGCGGCGATTGGGGCTGACGATGCGGTGTCGCTGCATGTAGCCGATACCCTGGTGGCCGGGGCCGGGCTGTGCGACCCTAAAGCCGTGGAGCACCTGGCTAGCCATGCCTCTGAATGTATTGAGCGCCTGGTCGATTTAGGCGTGGCCTTCGATCGCAGCGACGGGCAGCTGGCCATGACCCTGGAGGCGGCCCACTCGCGCCGTCGCGTGCTCCATGCCGCCGATACTACCGGCCGCGCGATCGTATCCATTCTGGCGGAGGCAGTGCTGCAGCAGCCTAACATCACCGTCTTTGAGCAGGCCTTTGCCCTTGACCTGTGGCTTGAGGCAGGTCGATGTCGAGGCGCTCTGGTAGTTCACAATCAGCAGCTGCGCTGGCTGTCGGCCCAGGCCACCGTGCTGGCCACGGGCGGCGGCGGCCAGGTCTATGCCCAAACCACTAACCCCGCCGCCAGCACGGGCGATGGGGTGGCGATGGCCTGGCGGGCCGGGGCGCAGCTGCGCGATTTGGAATTTGTGCAGTTTCACCCCACCTCCCTGGCCCAGCTGGGAGCCCCGCCGTTTTTAATTAGCGAGGCGGTGCGCGGCGAGGGGGCTCACCTGGTGGACAACGACGGCTACCGCTTTGCCTTTGACTACCACCCCGACGGCGAGCTGGCCCCCCGCGACGTGGTTAGCCGAGCGATTTTTCACCACCTGCAAAAAACGGGCGATCGCCAGGTGTGGCTCGACCTGCGCCCAATTCCGCGCGATCGCGTGCAGTACCGCTTTCCCAATATTTTGCAGGTCTGCCGCCACTGGGGCTGCGACCCGCTGACTGAACCAGTGCCCGTTGCCCCCGCCGCCCACTACTGGATGGGGGGCATCACCACCGACATCCACAGCCAGACCTCAGTGCCAGGCCTCTATGCGGTGGGCGAAAACGCCAGCACAGGGGTGCACGGAGCCAACCGACTGGCCAGCAATTCGCTGCTGGAGTGCCTGGTCTACGGCGCTGAGCTAGCCCACCTGCCTCTGGAGCCAGCTGCCGCCCCAGATTCACCAGAGCTGTCGGAAGCGTTATCCCTGGACTGGTCAGAGCCCCTGGAAGATGCCTGGGCCAGCGTAGAAAAGCAGCGCCAGCGTCTGACCCAGCTGATGTGGGATGCCGCCGCCATCAGCCGCAGCCAGAGCGGGCTTGAGGCCGCGATCGCTACCCTCAGCCAGTGGCGCACCGAGTGGCAGCGCCATCCTTTGCAGGCGCTGCACAATTTGCCCACAGGCGCTGTCTATGCGCTCCCCGAAGCCTTGGACTGGCCGCTAGTGCGCGCCTGGGGCGAACTGAACAACCTGCACGACATTGCCTGGCTCATTCTCAACAGCGCCGCCTTTCGCACCGAAAGCCGTGGCGGCCACTTTCGCCAAGATTACCCCCACACCAGCGACGACTGGCAGGTGCATACGGTGGTCGAGGGCGATCGCTGGGCGAAGTCTCCGGCTGTTCAAAGCTAGACCTGGGCGATTTTGGATTTTAGATTTTGGCAGGGTGAAATCCTTATACAAAATCCTGCTAGGTTACCCCCCGATTTGGCAAGGCGCACGCCATGCGCCCCTACGGTTTGGTCTTCTGGGAATCGGGGGTTTGGGAATCGGATTCGGTATTAGACGGTGCATTACGGCCAGGTCCAGGTTGACGGCTCTCCCCAAGGGATTTTGCGGCCTAATGCACCCTATGGCATTGGATTTTGAACTTTGAATTTTGTTCGCGTAGCGTCTCCAGGAGGAGAAACTTTCCCCTCATCCACCCATCCACCCGCCCACCCATCCAC
>PYER01000154.1 GCA_003017855.1 filamentous cyanobacterium CCT1 | reverse complement strand
ACCCAGGCCAGACGGTGTGGATTAAGGCCGAGGACAGCGCTACAGCGCTGTCCTCGGCCTCAGTTATCTTCACCGTTCGCGACCAGGGGCGCGGCATTCCCGCCGACAAGCGCGATCGCATTTTCGACCAGTTTCAGCAGGTCGATGCCTCCGACTCCCGACGGCGGGGCGGCACCGGGCTGGGGCTAGCGATCTGCAAGCGCATTGTTGAGCAGCACCAGGGCCAGATCTGGGTAGAGAGCCAGCTGGGCCAGGGCAGCACCTTTTTTGTCGCTCTGCCCATCGTTCCGCCCAGCGGCGCGGAGGTTCACCATGACTAAGCGCGTGCTGATTGTGGATGACGAAGACGACATTCGCGATATTGTCCAGGCGGCGCTGGAAGAACTGGCGGGCTGGCAAATCCTAGGGGCAGGGTCGGGCCAGGAGGGGCTGGCGCTGGCTCAACAATCTGCCATTGACGCGATTCTGCTCGATATTTCCATGCCCGATATGGATGGCTTTGAGATTTACCGGCAGCTGCAAACTCACCCAGCCACCCAAAGCATTCCGGTCATTGTGCTCACCTCTAAGGTGCTGGCCCGCGATCGCGCCCGGTTCACCGCCCTCCAGGTGGCGGGGTTGATCACCAAGCCCTTTAACCCTCTCACCCTGGCCCAGCAAATCGTCGACCTGCTGGGCTGGTAAACGGTTACTCAGGGACTCGCAAACTAACAACGTTTCAACGTCAAATAATCGAGGGCTGAGCGAAGTCGTTTGTCCTTTGGACAGGCTACGCCAACGCGAAACTTCTCCGAAGGGAGAAAGCCCGTTCCCTTCGACTCCGCTCAGGGAACGGACGGAAGCGGGAGAATCCAGCACGGAACAGCTACTTTAGCGAGCACTTTACCCTGAGGCGAATCCCTTAATCCACACCGCGCAGCCTGCGGGTGCTGTCAAACAGGCTCTGGGCAAAGCCGTCGAGGCGCTGGGAGAGCTTTTCGTCGGTCAGTTTGCCCTGGTCATCAAAGGCCTGCCAGGCCTGACCGATCGCCACCTGTTCTGGAATCACCCAGGTGTGTACCCAGCGCAGAATGGTGCGCAGGTCGTTGAGGGCGTTACTGTTCGACTGGCCGCCGAGAATGCTGATCGCCCCAGCCACTTTGCCGTCGAGCTGCTCAAAGCTCATCAGATCCAGCGCGTTTTTGAGCACGCCGCTAACGCTGCCGTGGTACTCCGGCGTCACCAGCACAAACCCGTCGGCCTCCAGAAACGCCTGCTGTAAACGAGCCACATCGGGGTGGTTGGGGTAGTCTTTGCCGCCGTGGCAGAGGGGCAGGTTCATCTCCCGCAGGTCGAGCTGTTCAACCTCTGCCCCCAGGGCGCGCAGGCGATCACAGGCCAGCCCTAGGGCCAGCTGACTGTACGAATTGGGCCGCAAACTGCCGGCCATACCCACAAACTTAACCATCGCAGACCTCCTAATGCATAATCGTAATGACTTCAAGTTAATAAGTTTTGTAGCAAATTGTCAATCTGGGGGTGAAGCGCAGGGCTGGAGCCTGAGAATCTAGCCCCTGCCCACCGACAATTTCAGTCGGTCTCTATCCAGAACGAGGCGAATTGGCTATAGTGACGGCACATCAACCCTCCTCTGCTCGGAGGTTGCCTTGGGCAAACCCACACCAGAGTCCCTGCGGCGGGTCGGGGCGGCCAGCCTGACCACTGCGGCGGCGCCCTCACCGCTCACCATCGGGGGCGAAACTATTCCTCGCGGCAGGCGCGTGCGGCTCGACCTGCCGATCGCCCGCCTCACCACCGGCACTATGATGTCGCTGCCGGTGACGGTGATCTGCGGCAAAAAGCCGGGGCCGCGCCTGTGGCTGAGCGCCGCTATCCACGGCGACGAGCTCAACGGCGTCGATATCATTCGCCGGGTGGCCAAAGCGCTAAAGCCCAGCCGCCTGACTGGCTCGGTGATTGCTGTGCCGGTGGTGAATATCTTTGGCCTGCTGGAGCAGTCGCGCTACCTGCCCGATCGCCGCGATCTGAACCGCTCGTTTCCGGGCTCTAGTCGGGGGTCAATGGCCAGCCGACTGGCGGCCCTGTTTATGCGCGAGGTGGTCAGCCAGTGCACCCACGGCATCGACCTGCACACGGCGGCCATTCACCGCGTCAATTTACCCCAGGTGCGGGCCGATTTGGACGACCCCGCCACCTGCGAGTTTGCCAAGGCCTTTGGTGCCCCGGTGATGATCCATGCCTCCCACCGCGATGGGTCGCTGCGTCAGGCTGCCGCCAAGCGCCACATTCCCACGCTGCTCTACGAAGCGGGCGAGGCGCTTCGGTTCGATGAAGAGGCCATTCAAACCGGAGTCGACGGCATCTACCGGGTAATGGCCTACCTGGACATGGTTGCCCCCCTGGATGCCCCGCCAACCGCTACGGTGGAAGTGCGCAAAACCCGCTGGGTACGGGCCTCGCGCGGCGGCATCTGGCACCGCTCCATTGCCCTGGGTGATGAGGTCAAGCAGCGCCAGCCCCTGGGCTTTATCAGCGACACCTTTGGCGACAAGCCGGTGCAGGTGCGCAGCCCGATGGCGGGCATTGTGATTGGCCACGGCCAAAACCCGCTGGTCAACCAGGGCGACGCGCTGGTTCACGTCGCCAGCGTGAAAGCAGAATCTGAGCCAGAACAGTAGGATGAGCAAAACGACGCTTGCCCATTCCGCCACCCATGCAGCGATTTACTCAGCTTTTCTTAGATATAGATGCGACTACCTCAACCAATGAAAAGGTGCGATCGCTGCAGGCCTACTTTCAAGCTGCCGACCCCGCCGACAAAGTTTGGGCGCTCTACCTGCTGCTGGGCAAAACCCGTCGCCGCACGGTGACCTCGCGGGTGCTGCGGGACGTGTTTTTGCAGATTTCCGACATCCCCGAATGGCTGTTTAAGGACTGCTACGCCCAGGTGGGCGACTCGGCAGAGGTGATCGCCCTGCTGCTGCGCGACGTGGATTTGGCTGGTCCTGCCCCGGTTGATAGCGATGTCCCCCGCAGGGGCGAACGGCCGTTCGCCCCTAACAAGGTTGATAGCGCTTCCCCAGCCCATTCCTCCAGCTCCATTCCCCTGCACCAGTGGATGGAGGAGATAATTCCAATGTACAAGGCAATGGAGACCGACGCAGAACGGCGCGACCTGATCGTCTCCTGGTGGGCGACGCTGGACAACACCGAGGTTTTTGTTCTCAACAAAATTCTCACCGGGGCCTTTCGGGTGGGCGCATCGGCAAAGCTGGTGATCAAGGGGCTCGCCGCCGCCACGGGCATCTCAGAACCGGTGCTGACCCACCGCCTGATGGGCGAATTCACTCCCACAGTCGAGTTCTACACCAGCTTGACCAGTGAAGAGGCCACGCAGAATGCCCCCAGTCAGCCCTATCCCTTCTTTTTGGCGACATCGCTGGACGAAGCCAAGTTTCGGAGCGAAGACTTTGAGCGCTGGCGGGCCGAGTGGAAGTGGGACGGCATTCGCGCCCAGGTGATCAAGCGGGATGACCAGGTGTTTGTCTGGTCGCGGGGCGAAGACCTGGTGACGGCCCAGTTTCCCGAAATAGAGGAGATGATGGCGACCTTTCCCAACGGCATTGTGATGGATGGCGAAATTCTCTGCTGGCAAGACGGTATGCCGCTGTCGTTCAACCACCTGCAAAAGCGTCTGGGCCGCAAGAAAGTCAGCAAAAAGGTGATGGCCGAAAGCCCGGTGCACTTCATTGCCTACGACCTGCTGGAGTACGGCGGCGTGGATATTCGGGAGAAAAGCTGGGGCGATCGCACCCAATCCCTCTCCACACTGCTGGCTGTCCACACTGCCCCCAACCTGCACCAGTCGATTCCCTTTGCGTTTCAGTCTTTTGCTGAACTGGTTGAGCTGCGCGAAAACTCTCGCCAGCAGGGAGCCGAAGGGCTGGTGGTAAAGGCGATCGACAGCCCCTACCTAGTAGGCCGCAAGCGCGGCTACTGGTGGAAGTACAAGGTTGACCCCATGAGCCTCGACGCGGTGCTGATCTACGCCCAGGCGGGCAGCGGCAAGCGGGCCAACCTGTTTACCGACTACACCTTTGCGCTGTGGCAGGGCGACACCCTGGTGCCCTTCGCCAAAGCCTACAGCGGGCTAGACAATGCCGAAATCGACGCGCTGGACAAGTGGATTCGCCGCCACACGACGGAGCGATTTGGGCCAGTGCGATCGCTGGAGCCGATCCAGGTCTTTGAGATCGGCTTTGAGGGCATCGCAGAATCAACCCGCCACAAGTCGGGCATTTCGGTGCGCTTTCCCCGCATTCTGCGCTGGCGCAAAGACAAGCCCGCCGCCGAAGCCGACACCCTAGACTCAGCGAAGGAACTGCTGGCCTTGAGCATGAACAACCGTTGACGGCGGCGGCGCAACGGCTTTGCTCCCGCACCAGCCAGCGATCGGTGATTGCATGCTGCTGTCTCCGCCCGCCTACGGATTAGACCGTCAGGAGAATGGGGAAGAAGGCGTTGAAGAGACACACTTACGGATGACTCAACCCGCTCTGCTGAGGCTTACCCGACCCCATTGGCACAGAGCTGTATTTGGAAGAGTTAAAACAGCAGTTGTTGTCGTCAGGTTGACTCTAGACTTGAGCAGGCAGTCGCTCGGCTGAAATTCCCTACGGCTGCGCCTCTGACTGTCTTACCTCATTCGTGTAAACCGTTTCCCAGGCCTCAACTGTTCCCTGTCCGATCAGGCTATCTACCACTTCACCGTTTTCGGTAACCAGTCGAATGTTGATATTTTCACGGGGGGCAGTTCGCAGGGCTTGAGCTATTTCATTGGTGATGGGAAATAGGTTGTTCTGGCCTGATACCTGAAATACCTGCTCGTTGACTTTGACGAACAGCTCAGTGACATTTCGGGAGGCAATCAGCTCTGAGCAGCTAGAACCTGCCACAATGCCGTAATTGAGGGCGTACCCGGAGCAGTCGCGATCGCTGGTAATCAGCAACACTCGCACTGAATCAGGGCTCCAAAGGCTCTGAACCTCGATTCGAGCCCGAGTATTCAAAAACTGGTCGAAGAAATAATTGCGATCGAAAACGCCAATGAATTGCCCCAGGAAAGGGTCATCAATCTGCACCGGCTCAGACCAGGGCAGGTTTCTGCGAGTACCCAAGGCCGCAGAATCAACCACCTGCAAATCCGTTGAGGCGTTTGCAGGTACAGCACCTGCCGCTAAGATGCCCAACGCCCCTAAGCTCACCAAGGTTTGCCGAACCATAGTCCCTCTTGAGTGTGTGAGGTCGCTATCTCGACAATAGCGTATGGGTCAGAGAACGCGTAAACCTCACTCTAAAAGCTGCCCATCGGTTTTTGTTGGCAACGGATACTCAGTGCCACAGACGCACTGACCAATCCTTGAATTGAAAAAGTCTATTTGGCAAAGAAAAAACTCCGGCTGACAAAGGAATTAGCGCCGTAGACCATCTACGATGCCTTTGCTTCATTTCTGAACCCCATGCCGTGCGGACGTTCATCACTCTCTGGTTTGGGCAGCTTGCCTCCTCCATTGGTAGCAGCATGACCTACTTTGCGCTGACGCTCTGGGTGTGGCAACAGACCCAGTCGGCCACCGCGATCGCCCTTATTCTCGTCTTTTATCAGCTGCCGCAGCTGGTGATCTCTCTGCTCTCCGGCCTTTTGATTGACCGTATTCCCCGGCGCACCCTGCTGTGGCTGAGCGATGCCGGGGCGGCCTGCTGCACCCTTGCCGTCGGCATTCTGGCGGGCTTTCAAAGTTTGCAGGTCTGGCACATCTACTTAATTGCCACCGTCATCGGCTGTTTTGGTAACGTTCAGGCCCTCACCTACTCGACCCTGGTGCCGCTGATCGTGCCCGAAAAGCACCACACCCGCGCGGGCAGCCTGGGGGCAATGGTCGAATACGGCGCCGCAATTCTCTCTCCGGCGCTGGCGGGGGTGCTGTACCCGACCGTTGGTTTGTTGGGCATTACGACGATTGATATGGCGACGTTTATGGTGGCGATGGTGGCGCTGGCTCTGGTGCAGATTCCGCCCGTCAGTCGAGCCGCCGCGAACCTAGACGACAACGTCATCGGGGGGCAAAAGCTGTGGCGCGACATCACCTTTGGCTTTCGCTACATCGGCTCCCAGAGCGACCTGCTGGCCATGATGCTGGCTATGTCGACGTTCACCTTTTTGCACCAGATTGGCGAAACCCTGTATCAGCCGATGGTGCTGGCGCGAACGGGGGGCGACGCGCAGAGTTTGGGGCTGGTGGTAGCAGCGTCGGGGATTGGCGGCGTGGTGGGGGCGATCGCGTTTAGCCTTTGGGGCGGCTTTCGCGATCGCCCGGTGGGAATGCTGGTGGGCTTTATGGGTACAGGCTGCAGCAAGCTGCTGCTGGGGCTGGGCCATCTGCCTGGGCTATGGATGACGGCCCGGTTTGGCACCGCCTTCCACAGCCCGCTGATTATGAGTTCCTACATGGCGGTGTGGTACAGCCGCGTTGCCCCGGAGCTGCAGGGGCGGGTTTTTTCTGCCGACTATCTGGTGGGCACCGTCGTTATGCTGCTGGCCAACCTGATGGCAGGCCCCCTGGCAGACGGCATCTTTGAACCCTGGATGCAGCAGCACCCAAACCCGCTGACGCCCATCCTGGGCGCGGGGCCTGGCAGCGGTATGGCGCTGCTGCAGGTGCTGCTGGCGATCGCAATTTTTGTGACCGGCATGGTCGGTTTCAATCTCTACCGCCTCAGGCGAATTAGACAGGTCTAGAAAAGCAGATTTGGACCGATCGACCGGGTGCATCCCAAACTTGCCAGTGAATAATGCAGGTTAGGGATAGTTGAAAAGCCGCAATAGCGTTCTTGAGTGAGTGGGTTGCATTGGCCCCAAACCCTTACGGCAGCTTGACTTTTTAAGGGTCACGGAGGATTATTGAGAGCAATTCTTGATAGATTACCAGTAGTTCGCTGCTTTTGCCATGAGCCTAGATCTAACGGCCCAAGAAGCCAACGCCATTTGGGCAGAAGCCAAGCGGCTCTACCCGCCTGCGACGTCCATTGACCGCCTGGAGACTATCTATACCGTCCCTCCAAAGCTGGGCATGGGCTTTCAGCGAGAGATAGACCTGTGTTCTGGCCTGGAGTTGTGCATTATTAACAGAACATCCCAAGGTTGGACTCAGCGAGTTCCGGAAAACGAGCATCCGGTGCAGTTTGCGGCTTACTTGTCGGGCGCCTTTGACAGTGGGAATTTGGCGTTGATTAATGCCGAGCAGGGCTATGTAGGTGGCAGCGGCATACAGCCGTCTCATTCTGTGCATTGCCTGCGATCGCACCCTCAGGTTGGAGTCAATATTCACCTGGCACCGGCTTTGTTTCATCAGCAGTTTGCCACACCCCAGGGAACTCTCCCTGCCGACCTGCAGCCCCTGGTGCAGGGGAGTGACTGGCAGCAGCGATTTTCTCCCAAGATGACCGCTGCCATCCGTCTGGTGGTGCAGCAGATCATCGACTGCCCCTTTTTGGGCACCGCCAAGCGCATATATTTGCAGGGCAAGGTCTTTGAGCTGATGGCGCTACAGCTCGACGGCCTGTTAAATGAGCCAGAGGCATCGGCGGCGACCTCTCTCAAGCCAGATACGGTGGCGCGCATTCACTACGCGGCGGAGATTCTGTGCGCCCAGCTGGAGAACCCACCGAACCAAACTGCCCTGGCCCAGCAGGTGGGCATGAGCGATCGCACGTTGCAAAAGGGTTTCAAAGCGGTGTTTGGCGTGACGCCCTTTGCCTACCTGACCCAGCAGCGGATGCAGCAGGCCGAGCAGCTGCTGCGCCAGCCAAACTCAACGGTGGCGGAGGTGGCGACTACTGTTGGATACGCCAATCCGGCTCAGTTTGCCGCTGCCTTTAAGCGACAGTTTGGCATTAGCCCCAGCGAATGCCTGCGGGGAAAAAAAATGGCTCAAATTTCGCTTTTGGGGTGATGGTGCGGTTTTGGAGTAGATGCGATTGCCCCCTGGTCTCTACACTCAAGCCTACATAAACAAGAATCTTTCGCATTTGAAGGATTCCCGCAGGTGTGAGGACTGAGGATGATAATGACGAAGCTCTGGTTTTTGGTGCGGTTGGCGGTAGCGTTGAGCGTAGCAGGAAGTGTGACCGTAGCAGGCGCTTTGCCAGCGGGAGCGCAGGAACGTGGGGGTGATGGAGTAGAGGCGCTAGAGAATGAAGCTAGCCTAGCTCCAGCATTCCAGGAACCTGTGGATGAGCAAGTGAGTGAGCAAGTGAATGAGCCCACCCCATCCACCCGTCCACCCATCCACCCTACCCTGCGGGAAGCCGCTACCGCGTCTACCACCCCTTCACCTGCGACTACCGTTGAGGAATGGGTGGCTCAAATCAATGAATCGCTCGTTCAAATTACCGAAGTGCGGCTAAACCCGACCGATACTGGGTTGGAGTTGGTTTTGGCTACCCGAGAAGGGGATCAGCCAACTTTCACCACCTCAGTGGTCGGCAATGCGCTGATCATCGATATTCCCAATGCGGCGTTGGCGCTCCCAGGCGGTGAATCCTTTCAGGCGGTGAACCCGGTGGAGGGAGTAGCGTTTGTGGAGGTGACGAGTCTTGGGGCAACGGAGGTGCGAGTGGCCATCACCGGGACAGACGCACGGCCAGCGGCTGACGTACTGACGGAAGCTGAAGGACTGGTGCTAAGCGTGACGCCAGGGATGGCAGGTGTTGATACAGCGGCGGAAGATGCGATTCAGATTGCAGTGACGGGGGAGGGAGATGACGATTACTATGTACCGAATGCAACAACAGCCACTCGAACAAACACACCAATACGAAATATTCCAGCTTCTATTCAGGTGATTCCTCAAGCAGTGCTAGAGGACCAAGGTGAAACTAGTTTTCAGGATGCAATCAGAAATAATGCACCGGGTGTTTCAATAGCGCGTGACTATGGTGGACTTGGTGCAGGCAGCTTTGTGATAAGAGGATTTGAACAATCTTCTACTTTTAGGAATGGGTTTCGCTTTGATGGGACAAACATTGTCGATCTCGCTAATGTTGAGCAAGTTGAGGTGCTGCGTGGGCCTGCTTCTATCCTGTTTGGACAACTGGAACCCGGAGGCATCATTAATGTTGTAACAGAACAGCCTTTAGCTGAACCAACATACACAGTAGAGTTTACAGGCGGACAGTTTAGCTTCTATCGTCCAGAAATTGATTTTTCAGGGCCATTAACTAGTGATGGAAAATTGCTATACCGCTTAAATGCGGCTTATCAAAATTCTGGCAGCTTCCGAGACTTTGTAAATAATGAGGAACGTGTCTTTTTCGCTCCAGTTTTGCAGTGGAATACTAGTGAAGATACAACCTTAAATTTTGACTTCTCTTACTTATATGACGACCCCGTTTTTGATCGTGGTCTAGTAGCGCTAAGTGATGGCTCTCTACCTTTGCCCATCGACCGCTTCCTTAGCTATCCATCTCTGGAAGGAGTTTACATCGAGAGATATGAGGCAGGTTACAGGTTAGAGCATCGTTTTAGTGATAACTGGCAGATCCGTAATGGATTTTTCTTTTCCACTAACTATGAAGGAGGTAGTAATACTGATTTTGGCTCTCCCTTTGAACTAATTGATGACCGGTTTATCTCCAGAGGCTATGAAGAGTACGACTCTTTCGCTGAAGAATATAGACTTCAGACTGATGTGATTGGAGAATTTACGACTGGTTCAATTGCACATGAGGTCCTAGTTGGGTTTGATTTAGGTAGATCTACATTCTTCTACAGTGAAGAAACAGCCAGTCTCCCACCTATTGATATCTTCGATCCGAATTACGATGTATCCAGACCAGAGAATCTCCCTAATTCTTTTGCCTTCAGAACTTTTACCGATGGTTTAGGGCTGTACTTACAAGACCAGATTTCTCTTTTGGATAACTTGTTTTTATTGGTAGGCGGTCGGCTTGACTTTGTTGAACAGAAAAGTTTTTTCCCTGGAGAAGAAGATAGTCAGTCGGATACAGCATTTAGCCCTCGTATCGGTGTAGTTTATCAACCAATTGAACCCATTTCTCTCTATGCTAGTTACAGCCAATCTTTTAACCCCGTGGTTGGGCGATCACAAGATAACTCGACCTTTGAACCAGAGCGAGGGACTCAATACGAAGTCGGTGTTAAAGCAGACATTACAGATAATCTCTCAGCAACACTAGCTTTCTTCGATATTACTAAAAGCAACGTACTTACGACGGACTTAGACAACCCAGATTTTTCTATTCAAGTTGGGGAACAGCAAAGCCAGGGATTTGAATTTACTGTTGCAGGTGAAATCTTGCCTGGTTGGAATATTATTGGAGGCTATGCATACACTGATGCGCGAGTAACAAATGACAACAGTATTCCAGAGGGAGATTTTTTGAGCAACGTCCCTAGAAACTCAGTCAATCTTTGGACAACTTATGAGATCCAAGAAGGTAATCTAGAAGGTTTAGGTTTTGGAATAGGTCTAGTATATGTAGACGAACGAGAAGGCGATTTCCCTAATAGCAACTTTCAGCTTCCTGGCTATTTTCGCACTGATGCCGCTTTGTTTTATCAACAGGATAACTGGAGAATTTCCCTTAACTTAGAAAATCTTTTCGACGTAGAATACTATGAGGTCAGCCAGGGTAGAGATTTTTCCGTTTACCCAGGTGAGCCCTTTAACTTCAGGGTATCAGCTTCCTATACGTTCTAAATCTCAATGGTGGTGAAATTTAGCTCCCATAAAGTCGTCTGCTAAGGTTAGCCAAACATGAAACAATCAAAAGACAGAAAAATACTCAGGCAATTGAATCAATGGCTACTTTTACCTTTGTTATCAGTTCTAACGCTCCTTATCCTCATTTCCTGTAGTGAGGAAAAAATACAAGTTGGTACACATGAGGCTAACCAGGGGGTGAGTACGGTTGAGTGTCATATGGTTCAACATGCGTCTGGGGAGGTTTGTGTACCAGGAAATCCTCAACGGGTTATTACTCTAGGGAGACCTTCTTTGGGGAATGCTTTGGCTCTTGGTGTAAAGCCTATCGGAAGTAGCTATGATCTTGAAAGAGGAAACGAATTTTCTCCATACCTGAAGGATAAAACTAGTGGGATAGAGCCAGTAGGAGATCAAAACCAGCCAAGCTTAGAAACTTTAGTATTACTCAAGCCAGACTTGATCGTAAGCTGGCAGCCAATTGAAGATGTCTATCCTCGACTTTCTGAAATTGCCCCTACTACGCCCTATAACTGGGACGGAAAAGATAACTGGGACAGCGATAAACAACCGAAAGGAATCTGGCGCGACTATTTCAATTTCATGGCCGAAGTGCTAAACAAGGAAGAAGCAAAACAACAAGCCTGGAATCAGTATTACCAAAGAATTGAAGAACTTAAATCAGCTTTAGGGAATCGCTACCAAAATAAAAGCATTTCCTTAGTCAATTTCTGCTGTGGTGAAATATTCAGCGATGTGAAAAATTCATTTCCTGGCTCTATTCTCGATGATGTAGGTTTGAAGCGTCCGGAAGCACAAAATATTAATGCGCCGCTAGGCTTTATTAGATTTTCGGAAGAGACCTTTGAGAAAGCCGATGGGGACGTACTCTTTGTATACAGTTCTTATGATGGCGAAGAACACTTTCAGAGGCTAAAAGGCAATCCCCTTTGGAGTAAGCTCAAAGCCGTTCAGCAGAATCATGTTTATTTTGTTGATGTCTCAGCTTGGAGAAACAGTGACATGCGTGCTGCCCATGCAGTCATTGACGATCTTTATAAATATCTTGTAGATACCCCCTAAACTCATGCCCAAACACACCCTCTTCGTCTGCCAATCCTGCCATCATTCCTCCGAGGAACGGTCTAAAGATCAACCGACTGATGGTGACTGCTTACTCCAACAACTCAACACCTTATACAACGAGCAGCCACAGCTCAAAGACTTTTTAATTCAGCCCGTTGGTTGCTTATGGACCTGCGACAAACCCTGTGCCGTTGCCTTTTCTGCCTCCCACAAAACCACCTATCTACTTACCAACCTGCCCACCGATCAAGCCGCCTCTGCCCTTATGTGCTTTGGCGATCTCTATATCAGCAGTTCCACAGGTGATCTCCCCTGGAAGCAGTTCCCTGAAATCTTGCAGTCGGCGAGTATTGCCAAAATTCCGCCAGTGGTAGACGCGGAGAAGCTTCCCGCCGAGTAGTCTATGGTATCGGGCTATTGCCTGCTGCAGGGTTACGTCAATCTGCACCTTAGCTCTGTGCAGTCAATCAGGTAGCGCACTGCTCCAGTGGAGTGAATAACCTCATTAATGGGGTAGCGCACTGCTCCGGCGGAGCAATTCACAGCATCGATAGACTAGCGCACTGCTCTACCGGGGTAATGGACTTCATACCCAGACTGACGCACTACTCCAGTGAAGTAATTAACTTCATTGATGGACTGGCGCACTACCCTACTGGAGTAATAGTCTCTTTGCCCAGACTGGCGCACTGCTCCGGTGGAGTAACTGACTTCATCAATAGACTGGCCCACTGCTCTGGTGGAGTAACTGACTCCATGCCCAGACTGGCGCACTGCTCTGGTGGAGTAACTGACCTTATCGATGGACTGGCGCAGTGTTGCGGTGAATTGGGGGACTTCAACCCAGCGCCGTAGCTCAAACCATCAAGAAAAGATGAAGATTTAGTAGAAATACGTAGAAGACTCAGCCAACTAAACGGGCATTCAAAATAACATCACCCAGCTATTAAGGGGTGCATTCTCCCAACCCGAGTAATTAACATGCTGACGAACAAAATAGACGCTTCGTTTTCTGAACAGGACGCGAAGGAAGTGATGGATGCTCTGGCCCTGATTAGCAGCAAGCTCAGTTTTGCTGTTGGGCTGTCGCCTAAAGACCGCAAGAGTATTACCAAAATAGGCCGCAAGTCTCAGACCTTTACCGAAGAGGCCCTGGACATGGCTGAAGGGCACCCGGAGCTGATGCCATCGGGCATTAGCATTGAGGGAGCCAGACGAGACATGGACCTGTTCATTGCCCTGAACCCCATTGTGCAAAAGCTGAGCGAGCTATACCACCTGACCGAAGACACCCAAACCATCGCCGGGAGCGAAGCGTTTGCGGCAGCCCGGGTGGCCTACAACTCTGCAAAAATCTTTGGGGCCGGTATGGGTCTAGACGATGTCATTAAAGATCTGTCTCTGCGGTTTAAGAAAACCAGGACCTCGTTTAAGGCAGAAGAATAGGGCTGACAATTGGGGTTGATGTCTGCTGGTAATGGCGGGAGCTGGGAATTGGCTCTTGAAAACACCAGACCTTACATCAACCTCTGATATCAAAGCGCGAATGAATACCCCCAATTTGTAGGGGCGTAGCATGCTACGCCTCTGCGAGGTTCCTGATTGAGAATTGAGGTTCACATAATCGGATCTTGTACCAAACCTTTCCTTATGGCAGGCACCCTAGAGCATCGGTACAGCATCCAAATAAAAGCACTCACCCTGCTGCCCTAGCTCCGCTTGGGCATCCTGGCCTTGCGGCTCTGCCGCTCCTTTGAGGAGGCAGAGCCTCCGACAAGCATCCCAAAGCAGAGCATTGGAACGAGGGGCAGCACATACTGTACCGATGCTCTAGCCCTGGCCGCCCACAAATACAGCCGTAAACGATTGACGAAACGTTCCCAAGACTTGACTTTTGAGGGGCTGAGAGGCGATTATTGAGAACTATTCTTGTTAAAATCGCCGCCCACTCGCCTTTGCCATGAGTCTCAATCTAACGGCCCAAGAAACCGATGCTATTTGGATAGAAGCTGAGCAGCGCTGTCCGCCAGCTACATCCATTGATCGCCTGGAGACGATTAGCACGATACCTTCGCGGCTAGGTAACGGCTATAACCGTGATATGGAGCTTTGCCCAGGGCTGGAGCTATCTATCTTCCATGAAACCTATCACGAAGACCTGAGGTTTCGAGGGGTTGAGCATCCACACATGGTGCAGTTTATGGTGCACCTGACGGGCGTGGTGGATAGCGGCAGTTTTCTCTACCAGGATGCCAACCAGGGCTACATTGGCGGCAGCGGCATGCAACCGGCGGTAAGCAATTCTCATCGGGCCAACCAGCCCGAGGTTGGCGTCGATATTCACCTGCAGCCGCATTTCTTTAAGCAGCTTTTTGCCACTCCCGCTGGCGAGCTGCCTGCCGTGCTACAGCCCCTGGTCAGGGGTGAAGATTGGCAGCAGGTGTTTTCGCCCAAGACGACGGAAGCGATGCGAGCGGTGGTGCGGCAGATCATTGACTGTCCGTTTTTGGGGGTGACGAAGCGGCTGTATTTGCAGGGCAACGTCCCATGACGCTGGCGCGTCACTCCAAACGATGAAAAGGCTCACAGCCTTTCCCTGAGCGGAGTCGTAGGCTTTGCCGCCCCAAAGGGGCTAGGGAACGGGCTTTCTCCCTTCGGGAGTTTCACGAACGACTCCGCTCAGCCCTCGGTTATTTTCAGGGCAAGGTGTTTGAGCTAATGGCTCTGCAGCTTGACGGTATGTTGAACCAGGAAGGCGAAGCTGCAGCGACATCGCTCAAGGCCGATACGGTGGCGCGCATTCACTACGCGGCAGAAATATTGCGATCGCATCTCGAAACCCCTCCCAACCAGACCGAGCTGGCCCAGCGGGTCGGCATTGGCCACTGCACCCTCAACAAAGGCTTCCGAGAAGTCTTTGGCGTGACGCCGTTTGCCTACCTGACCCGCCACCGCATGGAGCAGGCGAAACAACTGCTGCGCCAGCCCGACCAGACGGTGGCAGAGGTGGCGAATCGGGTCGGCTATGCCAACCCGGCCCAGTTTGCGGCGGCCTTTAAGCGCCACTTTGGCATGACGCCGAGAGACTGTATGCGAGGCGTCATTAGCCGCTAATAAAAATTCTTCTCAAAAACAGAATCTTGGGGTGATGGCAGCGTTTTGGGGTGGACCGCACCTCTGCTCTGTCTCTACACTCAGCCTTACGCAAATAAGAATCCTTTGCATTTGAAGGATTTCCGTAGGTGTGAGGACTGAGGATAATGACAAAGCTTTGGGTACTGGTGCGGTTGGCAGTGGCGTTGAGCGTGGCAGGAAGTGCGATCGTAGCAGGCGCTCTGCCAGCGGGAGCGCAGGAACGTGGGGGTGATGGAGTAGAGGCACTAGAGAATGAAGCTAGCCTAGCTCCAGCATTCCAGGAACCTGTGGATGAGCCCCACTCATCCACCCATCCACCTATCCACCCATCCACCCCTCTACCCATC
>PYER01000485.1 GCA_003017855.1 filamentous cyanobacterium CCT1 | reverse complement strand
ATCCCGGAAAGCATGCAGGGCAAGGGTTTCAAGCGTCGCTTCATTCCCCACTTCTTCCGTAAGCGATAAGCCAACCACATCTTTATCCCTAAAATCGTTGAAAATAAGCATCGAAAGATAAGAATATTCTATTCATTTTTATTTATATTTCTTTTTTGTCGAACAAGAACACAGGGATCAGCGATCGCAGAGCAAATGAGTATGCCCCATAATCCCTGAAAGCCAAGTGCAGCAAGGCTCTTGAAGGATTAGCCATGCTTATCGCAATGAGAGATCGCACCTTTTAACTCATCCCCCTGCATGGGATTAGATAAGATAGAATAGATAAGATAACGAGGTCTTGTCTCGCCACTAGCCGCTATTAACCCCAGAAAATCTATGACTCTTTCTCCCACAAAACTCCGTGACCTCTTCGGCAGTATCGTTGGCATCTTCGAGTACCGGGACGATGACCACAACGGAGGATTGAACCCCTACATCGCTCTAGTGACGAGGAACGATGCCGGAGAACATTTCACCACCATCGTCTACTCTGACCCCGAAGCAAATGGCCCTGGATGGCTGCACACCTCTCCCGGTACCTGCCTCGGTCAACACCCCCTAGCTGCGTCCTCATGGCCTCTCAAGCCGCTGTGACGCCTGATAGAGACCGAGGAGCTGGCAGGGGAGCCAGTTCACCGAGCTGAGGCCCATCTGAGAGACGCCCGTCAGCTCGGTGAACTGGGTATCGCTCAAACCCAAAAGGGGCTGCTCAAGCTCGCCTACGATCGCATCTCCCGCACCTACACGCTCACTCAATTCGATGGCTCTGGAATTGTGCTGGCGGCGGGGAGAAAGGCAGTCGTCAAGACCCAGTTGGTTCAACTCTACACCATCGATTAGACAGCATCGGGGAACGCCCTATCGATACCCGTGCCGGTGCGATCGCGGATGGGCTGTCTTTGATTTGGGCGATCGCGTTGCTGGCCTCTTCTACAGGGCGGCTGAACAGCCTGCTCCTGGCTGCTCAATAGGTGGCTGTGGTGGCAACGTATTGGGGCTAAGCCTGGGAACCGGTGACGGGCGATCACCTGCCTCAAGCACTCTGTTCAGGCCCAGGCCCAAAGCGATCGCGTCTTGCTCAAATCCCCTCTCGCAATCACACCCATTCCAACGGTGGCCCGACCGCCTCAGAATACCTCATCTGGCACAGCTAAAGGTGGTAGCAGACTACGATGAAGGCCCACCCCGGCGCTGGCCGCGCAGCTTCACCACTGGCACAGGCAGCAAATAGGCTCCAACGCACCCAGGGGATAGCGATCGCGCCCAGTTCCTGTAGCCATTAGTGTCGGGTGGCAGAAGACATGGAAAACGACAAACGTGATGTGGGGACTCTCCCTTCAGGGTGGGCACGCGGGCGATCGCTTTCGCTACGCTAGGCTTGCCATTAGGTGAATTTGGAAGTGAACAGCTTGATTGAAGAGGCTTACGCCCAGGAAGACTGGGACGACATGACGGCACAGCAGCAGCGGGATCAGCGCGTTGAAGAATTACAGGGCCAGGGCTATCACTGCACCTGCCTCACTCTATACCGCGTCAATGATGGGATGCCGGTCTACTGGTTCAGTGCGGAGATTCCCAGTCGGTTAGAACCGTCCTCTGAGAAGCCGTCTAAGCCTCCTGTCTCTAAGGGCAAGCCTCGGCGACGGGTATCGAATACTGAGCCTCGGCGGGTGCCTCAGTTTGAGACGAGGTAATGGTGGTGGTTAGTTGACGTAGACAGCTTCATTCCAGTTAGGAATCCCCAGGTAGTCGCGGGCGATCGCTTTGAGGACCCCGTCTTTGTCCTGGACGCTCCGGTTATGGCGGGAACCGATCAGGTAACGTTCATGGATTTCGTCGATCTCAGATTGCTTTGCCTCCATCACGTCTTTGATGGCCGGTAGGTAGCTGGCTCCCACCAGCACGGCCAAACTGCGGACGGAGGGGAATGAGATCCGTAGGCGCAAATCCGATCGCTCCTGGGCCGTGTTCCACTTGATGATGGCATCGATCACGTCGGCTATTTTGTCCGTAGTGTCGGGACGGGACGGGGGGCGATCTTGTTTGGGTTCTGCTTGGGTGATCACGCTTTGAGTCGGCTCCTGTGGTTTGGTCGGGGTGGGCTTGGAGGCAGGCGCAGTCCTGGGGCCACCCCCGAGGAGTTCCTGGATGGCACTCAGTTGCGATCGCGTGGCCTCTAGGTCGGCTTTGAGTTCGGCATTGCGGGCCTCTAGTTGGGCGTTGCACTCCTGGAGGGCGGTGAGTTCTTCGGTATTAGCTGGCGGCGCAGGGGTGGCAGGGAGGTGGGCTTGTTCGAGGTCGCGAATCTGTTGTCTGAGGCTTTCAATTTCCTGGGTGAACCAGTTGATGGCCTGAGCGACTTCGCTGACGGTTTTTGTTTCTTGTCGTTCGGCCTGTTCGACTTTGGCTTCCAAGGTTTCCACCAGGGCATGAAGTACATCGGCGGTGGAGCCGGTGACGCCGATGTACTTCATGCCCTGGTGGAAACCTTGGAAGCC
>PYER01000484.1 GCA_003017855.1 filamentous cyanobacterium CCT1 | reverse complement strand
GGGGTTCCGGTTGTGTTTGGCGTGTTGACGACCGACACGCTCCAGCAGGCCCTTGAGCGGGCTGGAATTAAGAGCAATCTGGGCTGGAGCTACGCCATGAGCGCTCTGGAAATGGGAAGTCTGATGCGACAGGTGCGATCGCTACCGGTCGAAAGCTCTGTAAACGGGCTGCCCGCCGCTACCCAAACCCTCCCTGCCCAGATGAACCCAGCCGCGTCACCATCGGCTCACCGCCAAGAATAAGCATTAGGGATGACATCCCGCCAGAGTATTCAGCTATCGACCCTGACTATTGCCTATTTGGAGTGGGGTGCCGCCGGGTTGCCGCCGGTACTTTTACTCCATGGTCTGGCCGATCATGCCCGAGTCTGGCAGTCCTTAGGAGAAACTTTAAGCGATCGATTTCACCTTATTGCCCCGGATCTTCCTGGTCACGGCGACAGTATCAAGCCCGACAGGGGCTATGACTCGGCGAAAATCATAGCCGTCCTCGAAGATCTGATGGATCATCTGGGCTGGAAGTCAGCCCACATCCTAGGGCATTCCTGGACCGGTAAGATTGCCTGTATCTGGGCGACTCACCATCCGAATCGGTTTCGTTCCATGGTGATCGTCGATCCTATTTTTGTTTACGGCTGGCCTAGCCTACTGCGGATTACATTTCCTCTGTTCTACAAGTTGCTGCCGTTTTTACAGGGAATGGGGCCGTTTGAAACTCACGAGGCGGCGATCGCTCAGGCCAAGACCTTAAAGCAGTATCGCGCTTGGACGCCCTGGCAGCAGCAGATCTTCGAAGAAAGTATTGAGGCCAAGCCGGATGGCACCTGGAGCAGCAAATTCTCGATTGCTGCCCGTAACGGTATTTTCGATGATGTTTTGAGGGTATCAGGGCTGGTTCGTCCGGTGGATGTTCCCACGTTATTGATTCAGCCCGAACGGGGTGTTAACTGCTTCGACTGGCAGCTGAAACCCTATCGTCGGTACCTCACTGATTTGAAAATCCAGCCGGTACCGAGTCATCACTGGGCCTTCCTGACAGATGCCGAGCCTTTCAATCGGGCCGTTTCAGAGTTTTTGATGGCCCATAGCCAGGACAAACCACCAAAAGGTTAAAACAGGTCTTCTCAATAGACTTAAAACTGTTGCAAAAACCGCAAATCGCTGGAGTAGAGTCGGCGGATATCGTCAATTTGGTGCTGTACCATTGCCAGACGTTCTACCCCTAGCCCTGCCGCAAAACCCGTATAGACTTCCGGGTCGTAGCCAACGGCTTTCATGACGTTGGGGTCAATCATGCCGCAGCCGAGCACCTCTAGCCAGCGCCCCTGCCACTGCACATCCACCTCCGCAGAGGGCTCGGTGAAGGGAAAATAGCTGGGCCGAAAGCGCACCGGCAGATCCCCGTAGAGAGTTTCTAGAAAGACCTTGATGGTGCCTCGGAGGTCAGCAAAGGTGATATTCTCATCGACTGCGAAAAACTCAATCTGGTGGAACACCGCTGCATGGGTGGCATCCACGGTATCGCGACGATAGCAGCGCCCGGTGGCGATCGCCCGTAGCGGCGGCTCGTGCTCCTGCATGTAGCGAATCTGCACGTTAGATGTATGGGTCCGCATCAAGTCTCCGTTGGGCAAATACAGAGTATCCTGCATATCCCGGGCGGGGTGATCTTCGAGAAAATTGAGAGCCTCAAAGTTGTAGTAATCGGTTTCAATTTCTGGGCCGGTGGCATCGGTGTAGCCCAGGCCCACAAAAATATCGACGATGCGATCGATGATGCTGTTGATTGGATGGATATGCCCTTGGGGGCGATAAACTCCTGGCATCGTTACGTCAAGGGTTTCTGCCTCGAGCTGAGCCTGAATCTTGGCCCCTTCCAGGGTACTCTTGCGGGTCTCTAAGGATTCCTGCAGGGCGGTTTTGACTGTGTTGGCGAGGGTTCCAATGCGAGGGCGGTCTTCCGCTGGTAGCTTACCCATGCCCCTGAGTACCTTAGATAGCTGGCCCTTCTTGCCTAGGTAGCTAACCCGCAGCTGCTCCAGGGTATCCAGGTCGGCAGCAGCGGCGATCGCCTCACTGGCCTCTGCTTGCAAGCGCTGGAGATCCGATTCTAGATTGGTTGGCGCGGTGGTCATTCCCTCGTCTTCCCGTAACAATTGGATGGGTCACCATGGTCGTAGTCCAGCTAACATGCAGCCGACGGTTTAGTGGCTGGGTTCTCAATTAGCTGACGTCTTCTGGCTGTTTCTAGTGTATGGGTTTCCTGGGTCCCTATGAATCTTTTACTGAGTAATGACGATGGTATTTTTGCTCCGGGAATTCGGGCCCTGGCCGATGGTCTAGCGGTGGCAGGGCATCAGGTGACGGTTGTTTGTCCTGATCGCGAGCGATCAGCCACTGGTCACGGTCTCACTCTCCATAAACCAATTCGAGCCGAAACGATCGAATCCCTGTTTCACCCTCAGATTCGAGCCTGGGCCTGTTCGGGCACCCCCGCGGACTGTGTCAAGCTGGCCCTAGGAGCCCTGCTGGAGTCTTCCCCTG
>PYER01000153.1 GCA_003017855.1 filamentous cyanobacterium CCT1 | reverse complement strand
AACCCCTTCCTCGGCGTCTGGCAGCGTCGCTCTATTCAGTTCGACGAAGGCCCTGTCGAAACCAGTCAGTCGGTTCTGTGGATCCAGGCTGAAACCGACTTTGCTGACGTGCGCAGCGCTCCCTTTACCGGGCGGTTGACGCCGGAGCGGTACCGGGCGATGGACTGGCGATCGCGCTTTGACGCCGATCTGCTGGGGTTTGCCGGTACCTTCACCTGGGCAGAAGATCCGCCCACCTGCACCTGGCACCACCGCCTGGCCCTCACCCCGCGCCAGTGGCCTGACACCAGCCGTTACGAATGGTTGAATGCTGACAACTTCTTAGAACACGGCACCTGTGAGGACGACGAGGGCGATTCGCGAAGCAATCCGTCCCGGAATCGCCACCCCTTTGTAGAGCATTGGCATCGTCTGCACTCCGGCCCCGCACAGGTGTGGCGTCTGGATCGGGTCGAACAGCAGGGGCAGGCCCTCAGGGTGGACAACTGGGCCGTCGTGGTACACCAGTGGAACAATTCCCCAATAGCTGACCCCCCAGGTGAGGACACCTGGCGTGCGTTCTCTGCTACCGCCTGGGAGTATCGAAAGGGCAGCTGGGAGATTCTGTTTGGCACGGAAGCCAGCTTGGGCACCCCACCGCAATGGACACCGCTGGATCTAGATGATCCGCTCTGCCCGTGGCGGCTGGAGCGATCGACCCCAGCTTTTCATGGCCCAGAGCTTAACTAAGTGTTGAGCCTAGGCATCTAGCAAACTCTCGGTGATAAGGTAAAGCCTTACGTGCTCAAGCTATCTCTGTGGAGAGGTACTGTCAGCATTCAGCACATAGGTGGCGCGATGAGTCCCAAAGTTCTGCCTGGCCAAAGCTACCCGCTGGGGGCCACTGTTTATGCGGTGGGGGTAAATTTTTGCCTGTACTCCAAACACGCCACCGGCATCGATCTGCTGCTGTTTGATGCCGACGACCTGGCTCAGCCCAGTCGGGTCATTACCCTCGACCCTCAGTGGAACCGCACCTTTTACTACTGGCACCTGTTTGTGCCCGGCCTCAAGAGCGGGCAAATCTATGCCTACCGCGTCCACGGTCCCTTTGACCCGGCCCACGGCCACCGCTTTGACGCTACCAAGGTGCTGCTTGACCCCTACGCCCGTGCCATTGTGGGCGACGATACCTACGATCGCGCTGCTGCCATTGGTTTGGGCGACAACTGCGCCACCGCCCTTAAGGGAGTAGTGGTCGATACCCGCAACTACGACTGGCAGGGCGATCGCCCCCTGCACATCCCCTACGCCAGCAGCGTCATCTACGAAATGCACGTGGGCGGCTTTACTCGCCACGCCTCCTCGGGGCTGCCCGACGAGCAGCGGGGCACCTACGCGGGGCTGATCGAAAAAATCCCTTACCTGCAAGAGCTGGGCGTCACCGCCGTGGAGCTGCTGCCGATTCACCAGTTCGACACCCAGGACGCCATGCCCGGCCTGGAGAACTACTGGGGCTACAGCACCCTGGCCGTTTTTGCTCCCCACCGGGGCTACAGCTCGCGCAAAGACCCCCTTGGCCCCGTTAACGAGTTTCGCGATCTGGTCAAGGCGCTGCACCGGGCCGGCATCGAGGTGATTCTCGATGTGGTGTTTAACCACTCAGCGGAGGGCAACCACGAAGGCCCCACCCTGAGCTTTAAGGGCATCGACAACAAAACCTACTACATGCTCGAAGACAACCCGATCTACTACTCCAACTACAGCGGCTGCGGCAACACCCTCTCGCCCAACCACGCCGTCGTGGGGCGCATGATTCTTGACAGCCTGCGCTACTGGGTGTCGGAAATGCATGTGGATGGCTTTCGCTTTGACCTGGCCTCGGTGATGTCGCGCGATGTGATGGGCATTCCGCTGGAAGACCCGCCGATTCTGTGGAATATCGAGTCGGAGCCGATTTTGGCGGGTACCAAAATCATCGCCGAAGCCTGGGATGCGGCGGGGCTGTACCAGGTGGGCAGCTTTATCGGCGATCGCTTTGCCGAGTGGAATGGCCCCTACCGCGACCACGTGCGCCAGTTTGTTAAAGGCGATAGCGGCTGCGTGCCTGACCTGGCCTCGCGCATTTTGGGCAGCCCCGACATTTACCAAAAGCCTAACCGCGAGCCCAACCGCAGCATTCACTTTGTCACCTGCCACGACGGCTTTACCCTCAACGACCTGGTCTCGTACAACCAGAAGTACAACCAGGCCAACGGCGAGCACAACCGCGACGGCACCGACGCCAACTACAGCTGGAACTGCGGCGTAGAGGGGCTGTCTGCCCCGCCGGAGGTCGAGCAGCTGCGCCAGCGGCAGACCAAAAACTTTCTCACGCTGCTGTTCATGGCCCAGGGCACCCCCATGCTGCTGATGGGCGACGAGGTGCGCCGCACCCAGCGCGGCAACAACAACGCCTACTGCCAGGACAACGAGATCAGCTGGTTCAACTGGGACGCGGTGGAGAAAGAACAGCCCCTGCTGCGCTTTACCCGAGGGCTCATCCACTTCATTCAAAACCTGAAGGTGTTTCAGCTAGAGCACCTGCTGCGGGTAACCACCACCTGGCACTACGAACCCCACATTGTCTGGCACGGCACCACCCTCGGCCAGCCCGACTGGTCTGAAAACTCCCACACGCTGGCCTTTACCCTGCGCTACCCCGACGCCAAAGAGCAGCTGCACGTCATGCTCAACGCCTACTGGGAACCGCTGATGTTTGAGCTACCGGGGCTGGGACCGCACGATCGCTGGCACCGCATTGTCGATACGTCAGTGGCACCGCCCCGCGATTTTTGCTACCCCGACGAGGCCCCGGTGTTTGAGAGCGATCGCTACCCGGTCGGGGCGCGATCGTCTGTGGTGCTCCTGAGTCGGGCGCAGGAGTAGAGCTGTTGATCGGAAAGCTACTCACTCACTCGTAACAGGAATGAGCTTTACCCTTCAAAAGGGTTGACGCTCATCAGTGGAGGATCAACGAGGCGCGCGTACACTCGGCTTCGCCTGTTCCACAGGTCTAGAACATTACTGGTTAGGGGGACGCTGTAGTTGAGGTACGAGGTGAATTCTGGCGACAGCGGCAAGGGTTGGTTGACCTTGACAAAGAGTTCTTGATTGCTCTCGATCGCAAGCCCAAATTGTTTTCTAACTTTTTCGAGGGTGAAATCTTTGTAGGACATGGGCTGCTGCCTAGTGAAGGGCATTTGCACAAATTATAGAAAGCGTATGGGGTTGCTGGGAAACTCTGCTGCTGGCGGTATCAGTTGCATAAGTCTTGGCCATAGCTGTTGGTATAGGCGGCGCACAATTGGGGTCGAAAGCCAAATCTGCTGCTGGGGCCATTTCGCTGGCCCCAGACCCCCATCGACCAGGACGTTCCGTCGTCCTGGACCTCACGGAAAGGATCGGCTGATCATCGGTTTAAACCCCTGTTCTGCCAATCAGCCTGCAGGCAACATTTAACCCTGCGGTTAGCGCCCCATGCACATTGCCCTGCCAAATCCTGCCTCATTTCTGCATCCACCTATCCACCTACTCATCCACCCACCTACCCTCTAGCAGCCAGTTCCTCAAGGGCGGCGGCTTCGAGGCGGCTGACGGTTTCGGGCGGTAGGCCCAGCAAGTTCAGCAGCTTTTGGTATACGACGGCTTCGCTCTGGTTGATTTGGTTAGAGCTAATTACCTCGTAGCTGAGCATCAGGGCTTCTTCACGCTGGGCATCGGTGGTCAGCTGGGGCACCAGATCTTCCAGCGGAATTTCTTTGGCCAGAAGGTTTCTGAGATCGTCGCGCAGGCTGGCCTGGTCTTCGGGGCTGTGGGCGAACTTGCGGCTGAGGCGATCGAGAATTACCTCCTGCTGCACATCGGCAAAGTTGTCGTCGGCCCAGGCCATAGTGGCAGCAATGCGCAGCAGCAGCATTTGCTCGGGGGTGAGGGTCGTCTCTTTACCCAAGTAGACTTCGATCACTTTGGGGTCGTTCTGCACCTGATCCATGGTGCCTTCGCAGAGCACGGTACCCTGGTGTAGCACGGTGACCTGGCGGGCAATCTGGCGCACAAATTCCATATCGTGCTCGATCACCACAATGGAGTGGCTCTCGGCCAGCGACATCAGCAGCTTGCCGGTTTGCTCGGTTTCTTCGTCGGTCAAGCCTGCCACTGGCTCATCGACCAGCAGCAGATCGGGTGACTGGGCGACCAGCATGCCAATTTCAAGCCACTGCTTTTCGCCGTGGGAGAGCAGGGCGGCGGGCACATCGGCCTTATGGTCGAGGCCAATGGTTTCGAGCAGGCCACCGACGGTGCGCTTTTCGGCCGTCGGGGTCTTTTTGAACAGGGTGGCAAAAACGTTTTTCTCCCGGTTGCAGGAGAGCTCCAGGTTTTCGCGGGGGGTGAGGTTGAGGTATACGCGGGGGGTCTGGAATTTGCGGCCAATGCCGAGACGAGCGATCTGGTGCTCTTTATACTTGCGCAGGTCCTGACCTTTGAAGTAAGCGGCTCCTTCCGTGGGCTTGGTTTTGCCGCTGATTACATCCAAGAAAGTAGTTTTACCGGCACCGTTGGGGCCAATGATGACGCGCAGCTCACCCTCATCCATGCTGAAGTTGAGGTTTTTGAGGGCCTTAAAGCCATCAAAGCTGACGGTGACATCTTGAATGTCTAAGACTTTGGTGCTCACGGGGGTCAGGTCTCCTTCGGGTTCCAGTTAGGGTGGGCACCGCCCACCACGGAAGCAATTGGCTGGGTAGGGTGGGCACTGCCCACCATTGACCAATGGGGTTGATAGAGATTGTTTACTGGCTTTGCCTGAATCAGGTTTGGTGCATTGCTGGCGCGGATGCACCCTACAGTGACTTGTTGAGGCTTGGTTCGTTGGTGGGGCAATGCCCATCCTACTTTTCAGCAAACTCGGGGGTTTCAGCTACGGTTTCAACGACTGGGGTGTCAGTGTCTTCGAGGTAGGGCAGATCGGTGGGGGCCAGCCCCAGGGCTGAGCTGACCGCAGCGCCAAACTGGCGGCGACCCCAGCCGATGATGCCGTCGGGCAGGGCCGTTACCACAATCAGGAACAGCGCCCCCTGGAAGAACAGCCAGACGTCGGGAAAACGCTCGCTGAGCAGGCTGCGAGCCATATTGACCAGCACCGCACCCAGAATGGCCCCAACTAGAGTGGCGCGGCCGCCGACGGCAACCCAGATCACCATTTCAATGGAGAAGGCAATGTCCATGAACTGGGGCGAGATAATGCCAGACTGCACGGTGTAAAGAGCACCCGCAATGCCCGCGATCGCCCCAGAGACCGCAAACACCAGCACCTTAAAGGCCGTTGGGTCGTAGCCCGAGAAACGCACCCGGTTTTCGTCGTCGCGAATGGCCACCAGCATGCGGCCAAAGCGCCCGCTGGTCAGCCAGCGGCAGAGGGCATACATCGCGATCAGGGCGATGACGGTGCTGATGTAGAAGAACATCCGCATACCGTCGCTGCCCACCGCCTGGCCCATAAACACCGAGGTCGAGGTCTTGAGACCGTTCGTGCCGTTGATCAGCTTTTGCTGACCGTTGAACAGGTTAAAGAACACCACCAGGGCGGCCTGGGTCAAAATTGAGAAGTACACGCCGCGAATGCGGTTGCGGAAGACCAGGTAGCCCAGCAACCCCGCCACGATCGCCGGAATGGTAAAAATCGCCAGCAGGGTAAACGGAAACGAGTTGAACGGTTGCCAAAACCAGGGCAGCTCGGTTACGCCGTAGAGCCCAAAGAACTCAGGCAGTTGGCCCTCGCCGAGGGTGTTGAGCTCCAGATACATGGCAAAGGCGTAGCCGCCCAGGGCAAAAAAGATGCCGTGCCCCAGGCTGAGCAGGCCGGTAAAGCCCCAAATTAGGTCAATTCCAAGGGCGACAATGGCCAGGGCCAAAAAGCGCCCCAGCAGGTTGAGCCGAAAGCCGGTGAGCAGCATCGGCATAACCAAAATCAGGATCAGCGCGATCGCAATTACCGCGATCGCCTCGATCATAAACTTGCGTTTTTGGCTGGCCTGCGCGGCGCGGCGCGGCTGGGTAGTCACTGTAGTCATAGCCCTATAGCTCCACCGAACGACCCTTCGGCGGGAACAGCCCGGCGGGCCGCACCTGCAAGAAGGCAATAATCAGCGCAAACACCATGACCTTAGCCATACTCGTAGTGGCAAAGAACGTAAAGAAGGCAATGACGGGCTGGAAGAAGGCCGTCGGCGGAAACAGCAGCGCCATCGTGCCAGACCCGACCAGGTAGCTAGTAACGCCGATAATCAGCGCCGCCACAATGCTGCCCACCAGCTTGCCGACCCCGCCTACAACCACCACCATGAAGGCGTCTACGATGTAGTTCGCTCCCAGATTGGGGCCGACCGAGCCCAGCAGCGTTACGGCGCACCCGGCAATACCGGCCAAGCCAGAGCCCAGAGCAAAGGTAATCGCATCGACCTGGCCGGTTGGAATGCCTAAGCAGGCGCTCATGCCGCGATTCTGGGTGACCGAGCGAATGCGCAGACCCCAGGCTGTGCCGTTGAGAAACCAGTACACCGCCACCAGACAGAGGGCCGTCAGCACAATGATGAACAACCGGGCCGAGGGAAACTGCAGTGTGTCGCCAACCGAAATGCCGCCCCGCAGCCAGCTCGGCGGTGTCACATCCACATTGCGGGTGCTAAACCAGGCTCGACTAAAGGCGGTGCTGGTGCCGCTGCTAATCAACACCCAGGCCAAGACCGAAATGGCTGCCGAAAGCCCTAAGAATACCGGGTTAGCCCAGGACTGAATGCGTTCCCAATCGGTGTAGCGAGTCAGCACCCAACGACCGACAAAAAACAGCACCGCAAAAATGACCAGGCCAATCACCATGGGCAGGCTGACGCTGCGGATGAACTGAATCAAAATTAAGCTCACCCCCCAGGTGGCTAGCAGCGTTTCCAGGGGTCGCCCGTACAGGTAGCGAATGACGGTGCGCTCTAGCAGTAGCCCGAGCAGCGCTGCCACCAAAAATGCCAGCGGTAGAGCCGCAAAAATGTAGAGATCGGGTGCTATACCGCCCATGCTTTTGGCCACATTTTGCACTACGAAGGTAGTGTAGGCCCCAAACATCATCAGTTCACCGTGGGCCAGGTTGATGACCCCCATTAAGCCAAACACAATGGCTAAGCCCAAGGCCACAATCAACAGCACCGCACCAATGCTAATGCCATTAAAAAGGCCACCAATCAAGCCTTCCAACACAGCGTTTACCGATTTAAGAACAACACAGAACGCACTAAAAATTCAATCAATCCTGATGCAATCCTGACAGGTGCCAGGCTCAAACTTAGTAGAAATACTAAACGCAGCCTCACGGCAATAAATGTCCATCTTTGACAGTTTCGCCCTGTTTGAGGGGCCACTGAAAGCCGTGCTGACTCTAATTCAAGCGAGTCACGGTTGAAGAATGACCAAACCCAAAATAAAGGGAATAAATATTCCGAAAAGTGCCAGCAGCCTAAGCATAAAAGGGTTAACTTGCGGCGCTTAAGTTTTTGAGTTGGCTGTCAATCTAGAGGTCAGCAAAGAAATTAGTCCAGGCTTTAGGGGTGTCTATACGGACAGCGGGGATACAGACTGCTGCATCCCCGCCAAACGTTCGTTCGACAGCACCGCGATCGCGGCTACAGCTCAGCCCTATACCTCGAACTTGCCGCCCTTAGCTGGGTCTGACCAGTCGCAGGCAAAGCCCGTGGTGTCGGGCACAAACTGGTTCCAGGGCTGAGGATCGATGGGACCATCGGTCTCCCAGACAATGTTGAACATGCCGTCATCCATGACTTCCCCAAGCCGCACAGTCTTAGATAGGTGGTGGTTGGCGTTCATGGTGACGGGGCCCTCGGGGGCCGCCATTTCCTGGCCGTAGGCCGCCGCCCGCACCTCAGGAATATCAAAGGTACCCGCCGCTTCTACCGCCTGCTTCCACAGGTAAACCATGATGTAGGCCGCTTCCATCGGGTCATTGGTGACGCGATCTTCGCCGAACTCGGCTTTGAAGTCAGCCACCCACTTCTCGTTTTCGGGGGTCTCTACGGTTTGGAAGTAGTTCCAGGAGGCCAGATGGCCGACCAGAAATTCTGGGCCAATCTGCCGCACTTCTTCTTCGGCCACGCTTACCGACATGACGGGATACTGGTCGGGGCCCATACCGGCACCCTGCAGCTGCTTAAAGAAAGCGACGTTGCTGTCGCCGTTAAGGCTGTTGAAGATGACACCACCGTCGGGCAGAGCCGCCCTGATTTTGGTGATGATAGGCGTTACTTCGGTGTTGCCCAGGGGCAGGTAGTCTTCGCCCACGGTGTTGCCACCCTTGGCGGCCAGCTGCTCTTTGATGATGGTGTTAGCGGTGCGGGGAAACACGTAGTCAGAGCCAACCAGGAAGAAGTCGGTGCCCTTGTTCTCGAGCAGCCAGTCTACAGCAGGCTCAATTTGCTGGTTAGGGGCGGCCCCGGTGTAAAAGATGTTTTTGGAGCACTCTTGACCCTCGTACTGCACGGGATACCACAGCATGTGGTCTTTTGACTCGAACACGGGCAGTACGGCCTTACGGCTAGCTGAGGTCCAGCAGCCAAACACTACAGCAACCTGGTCCTGGTCAATTAGCTTCTCGGCTTTCTCCGCAAAGGTGGGCCAGTCAGAGGCTCCGTCTTCTACTACGGCCTCAATCTGCCTGCCCAAGACGCCGCCAGCGGCGTTGATTTCTTTGATAGCCAGCTGCTCAGCATCTACAACGGTAGTTTCGCTGATGGCCATGGTGCCGCTCAGGGAGTGCAGAATACCAACCTTGACGGTCTCTCCGTCGCCAGCGGCTACTTCGGTACCGCCGTCAGCAGCCCCAGTATCAGTGGTAGTGCCGCTGCCGCAAGCCTTTAGCAGCATGGAGGTGCCCAGGGTCGCAGACCCATACACCAAAAACTTACGCCGATTAAATCGAGTTACCATTCAACCTCGCTCCTGACTCATTAATGGAAAGAGTGTTTGACCGAAAATTTATGCAGACCGTCAGAGTGGATATTAGGGTTAGTAACGGGCAACTAAGTGTAGTGTTTGATACCAAAAAGCTCAACTTTTTTGTAACGTTTCTACTATTCCAGAAACATTGACACCCCCCACAGGACGGATTTTGCCCATCAGGTCCACAGAGAAAGGCGAACCGGTGCTGCTTTCGAACTCTGGGATCACCCTGAAGCTAAGGGCTGTAACCATTGGCCTGGCTAGATTAGAGGCTTTTTCTGGGCCAAAAATTTTGAGGCGACGTGAGCTCTCAATCGCCAGTTCTGGGAGCTGGTCAACGCGATCGCCTTTTAGCTGCTGGCCAGGGTCGCCGGTTGATCTGCCGCCGCATGGTAACCGATAAAGTCGATGATGGTGGCTAGCCCCTCCTGGGTTTTGAGGTTGGTGAAGCCAAAGGGGCGATCGCCGCGCATTTTACGGGCATCGCGCTCCATTACCGCCAGGCTCGCGCCCACCATTGGGGCTAGGTCAATTTTGTTGATCACCAAAAAGTCAGACTTAGTGATCCCCGGCCCGCCCTTGCGGGGGATCTTATCGCCTGCGGCCACATCAATGACGTAGAGGGTCAGATCCACCAGCTCAGGGCTGAAGGTGCTGGCCAGGTTGTCGCCGCCGCTCTCTACAAACACCAGATCCAGCGGGTGAAAGCGGGCCTCTAAATCTTCAATGGCGACCAGGTTCATCGAGGCGTCTTCGCGAATAGCGGTGTGGGGACAGCCGCCGGTCTCGACCCCCACGATGCGATCGGGGCTGAGCGCCTGGCTGCGCACCAAGAACTGGGCGTCTTCCTGGGTATAGATGTCGTTGGTGACGACGGCAATGGAGTAGCGATCGCGCAGCGCCTTGCACAGGCTATCGACCAGGGCGGTCTTGCCCGAGCCTACCGGGCCAGCCACACCAACGCGAAAGGGAGTTGTCATTGTCAGTGCCATCCTCAAATTTAGGATGCTTGGTATGTTACAGCGTTCTTCTCCGGTTTCATCTGAGAGAGAAGCCCAGATCTATCAGCACAATTTCGAGCTGGTTCTCGCCCCAGGCTTTTGCGGAAGCAGGCTCTGCGCGGCAATAACACCCCCTTACTGCTGACCTTGGCCGTAATTAACCCGGCTAGGGCCAGGTAATCATCGAGCTTGCTAACGTTGTGAGTAGGGGTGATAGCTTGAAAATATGGGGCAAATGTAGCTCAAGATAGCAGAATTGCTAGTTTCTGTCGTGTTATGGTCGATTCTTCTATTTTTTCAGCAAAAGCTGTAGTTTTAGAGTAGGAGTGAACGGCCATGGGACAGTTTAAACCGCTATCTATATTAGCTTTAGGCCTGATGGCGATCGCATGCGCTAGCGCTAAAGAATCTGTGGCATCGCAGACCCCTGAACCCTTGCTGGCCCTTGAAGCAGAGGGTTCGGAGTTGGGCCATTCAACAATTGTTGATTTGAATCAGTTGACCGCAAACCCGAGCAACTATGACTTTTTTACCTTTAGACCCAACCTAGAAAAGCTGATTCTGTCCGGCGAGGCCGATACCGAGCACATCAGCATTCTCTGGTACACAGTCCCCGACGGCAGTGTGGGGCTGCACTACCATGCCATGACTGAGTCTGTGTACACCATAGACGGCACCCAGACCGATGCTAAAGGGGTTTATCCAACGGGTTCAATCTACTTCAATCCACCGGGCAGTGGCCATGAGGTCTCAGACAGTACCGGCTTTTTCTTGCTAGCCTACGCTGCCCCCCCAGATTTCGCCAACACAAGCTTAATCGAAGACTACACCCCCATTCAAATCGATACCACCGCCCCTGATCTGGAGGCGAGCTATCCCTTTGTGGACAAGCAAGAGGGTGTCTCGGTCTACGAGGTTCCCCTAGATGCTGAAGGCGGCATTACCTCTGAAATCATCAAGACCACCTCAGCGAGCGCCTACGAGTACACCGGTAACTATCTCTTAGTGCTAGAGGGCAGTTGTTCGATCAACAGCACTACCTTTGGCGAGAATATGCTAATTGTCGCTACCACGGTCGAGACTCAGACCTATAGTGTCAGCACCGCTGAAGGGGGCTCTTGCCTGGCCCTAGGCCTTTCTTTTTAGCCGGTTCGAGGACATGGGCCTAATGGGCGCGATCGCAGCTCTGCTTCCACACCTCATACAAAATCCGAATCACATAGCCCCGATTCCTACCGGTGGATTGCGTAGGGGCAAACGGTGTTTGCCCAGCCCAACCGAGGGTAGCCAAAGCGGATTCGGTACCAATCGTTCTTTCGGACAAGAACAGCTTTCCCCCAGGACCGCCTGCCAACGCTATGCAATTGGCCCCAGGGTTTTTGAAAACCCTGGGGCCAATTGCCATGAAAATAACCGATCCCTGAGCGGGGTCGTTTGTCCACAGGACAAACGACCCCGCTCAGGGATCGGCTTGAAGTGTTTTCGTCGTTGGGAGTGACGCGCCAGCGTCATGGGACGTTGCTCTGAAATTAGAAACTTAAATTTTCCCTAGCTGTACTTTTCGTTGGAGGCGGTCTCTAGGTCAAACAGTACCTGGAGGGTCTGCATGGCGCGCTTGCGGGCCTCAATATCGCGCTGGGCGCGCAGCTGCACCATCGGATCGTGGAGGATTTTGTTGACAATGCCGCGGGTGAGGGCTTCAATCACCTCCTGGTGCTTTTCGGCAAACTCGCTGCCCAGGCGCGACAGGGCCTTTTCTAGCTCCTGCTCGCGGATGGTTTCGACTTTGCTGCGCAGGCTGCTGATCGTGCTGACGGTGTCGAGCGATCGCCACCAGTCCATAAAGCTTTCCACCTCCTGGTCGAGCAGCACCTGGGCCTCCATCGCCATCCGGCGGCGGCTGGCCTGGTTTTGGGCGACCACGGCCTTGAGGTCATCGACGTTGAAGGCGTGGACGTTGTCGAGTTCGTTGGCGTTGGAGTGCACGTTGAGAGGCACCGAGATATCAAACACCATCAGGGTGCGGTTGGTGACCAGCGGAGCCAGGTTGTCGCGGTGCAGAATGGGCTCGGTGGCCGAAGTACAGGTAAACACCACGTCGCAGGCTTCTACCGTCTCCAGCATGGTATCGAGGGTGCCCGTGCGAATGTTGGCATCGGGAAACTGCTTGGCCAGCTCATTGGCCCGGTTGATGGTGCGGTTGAGGATGGTGATGGTGCAGGAGTCTTTGGAGACCAGGTGTTGTACCAGCAGGCGCGCCATCTTGCCCGCGCCCAAAATGCTGACGTGGCAGCTGTTTAGGTGGGGTACCTTCATGCGGGCCAGTTCAACGGCGGCGGAGCTAATCGAAACCGCCCCAGTGCCGATGCTGGTTTCGCTGCGCACCCGCTTCCCGGCGGTGAGCGACTGCTTGAGCAGGCGATCGAGTACCCGACCAATGCTCTTGTGCTGCTGGGCCAGCTGGTGGGCGTGCTTCACCTGAGCCAGAATTTGGCCTTCTCCCAGCACCAGGCTGTCGAGGCCCGCCGCGACGCGCATGAGGTGATTGACGGCATCCTGGTGCAGCAGAATGAACAGGTGCTGGCGCAGCTCGTGAAGGGGCAGGCCGCTGTGCTCAGACAAAAACTGGGTCACCTCGCGAATGCCCTGCTCGGTCGCCTCGGTAACGATGTGAATTTCGAGCCGATTGCAGGTGCTGAGGATAGAGACTTCGTCAATGTGGGGGCAATGGGTGAGATGGGCGATCGCATCACCTGTCTGAGCCGTCGGAATGCTAAGTTTTTCGCGAATTTGCACCGGGGCGGTTTTGTGGCTCAGGCCAATTACGGCGATATTCATTCTTCCTCCACGCGTTTAGTAAATCACCTAATTTATGGTGTCGGCAGCCCCCTTACCAGGGCCACAAGTTTGCTAGGGTGAGCTGGGGTCAAGGGTTACACCGTACACAACTGCCAATATGTTTGAACTTAGAGATAAATAGGGCCCGACTCAAGGAAACTCAACAAAAGTCCATCAAAAACTGTGAACACAGGCAAAAAAAAGAGATGCAGGGATCCCGCATCTCTAGGCTAACGAATTCCGCCTCTCTCTAAAGCCTTTTCGGCTCAGCGAGGAGCTACCAGGATGAGACTAAATTCTCCAGATCAGGCTGCGTTGAAACAGCTGTGCCTCCCGCACCAAAGGGGTAAAGGGGAGTCAGATCGGGAGCTGCTCGGTGGACTCCACCTACTAACGAAGTTGCAGAGACTTGGGCTGATCAACCATGTGAATGGTATCGACAAAGCGAGCCGTCTTCGACTGGCTGGAAATGACTAGAGACTGGGTCCGGGCTCCACCGTGGAAGAAGCGTACGCCATCCATCAGTTCGCCAGTGGTTATGCCTGTAGCGGCAAACAGCACAGTTTCGCCAGAGGCTAGCTCGTCGGCGTCGTAAACCTTATCAATGTCGGTAATGCCCATTTCGTTGAGGCGGGCAATGTTGGCCTCTTTGCTCTCGCCAATCAGACCGGTCTTAACTACTGCTGGGTCGTAGATCAGCTGCCCCTGGAAGTGGCCCCCTAGGCAGCGCATGGCGGCGGCGCTAATAACACCTTCAGGTGCAGCACCAATACCCATCAGGGCGTGGGTGTTGGTACCAGAGAAGGCGCAGGAGATGGCTGCACCGACGTCACCGTCGGCGATTAGCTTGACCCGGGCCCCGGCATCACGAATTTCTTTGATCAGGTCGTTGTGGCGATCGCGCTTCATGACCACCACTACCAGCTCGTCGATGCCGCGATCGAGGCACTCGGCCAAAATCTTCAGGTTTTCGGTTGCCGACTTGTTGATATCAACTTTGCCTTTGGCCTGAGCCGGAGCGGCCAGCTTCTTCATGTAGAAGTCAGGCGCGGCGAAGAGACCACCCTTCTCAGAAATCGCCAGCACGGCCATGGAGCCATTTTGCCCGTAAGCAACCAGGTTGGTGCCTTCGCAGGGGTCAACGGCGATATCGATTTCCAACAGCTCGTCGGGGTTGCAAAAATCTTTAGCGTTAGGCTGAGTACAAATACCGACTTCTTCACCGATGTAGAGCATGGGGGCATCGTCCCGCTCACCCTCGCCAATCACGATGCGACCGCGCATGTGAATTTTGTTCATGCGCTCTCGCATGGCTTCTACGGCGACCTGGTCAGCAATATTTTTTTCGCCCTTGCCCATCCAGCGAGATGACGCGATCGCAGCCTGCTCGACAACCTCAATAATCTCAAGACCGAGGGTACTTTCCACGGGATCAATCCTCCAAACTGCCTATATTTAATGGGTTTTAGCGTTCCCCACCTCGACTTCTCAGTCTATCAGACGGTGGGATCAAGGCATAGAGAATCAGGGCACCGTATACTCCGACTCCACCGCCGGGAGTTCTCCCTGGGCTACTAAGACCTGGTGAAGCATTGCTGCAATCTCGGCACGAGTGGCGGCCTGGGCTGGCTTAATCTGGTCGCGGGCGGGGTAATTGACGATGATATTGTTTTCGGCGGCGGCGGCAACCTTGGGTCTGGCCCAGTCGGGCAGAGCGCTGAAATCGACAAAAGACTGCAGGGTTTGTTCGGGAGCGGGCGGCGGCGTGAGGTTTAGACCTGACGCCAGGGCAACGATAACCTCGTAGCGAGGAATGGTGCGCTGGGGGAGAAATTCACCGTTGGGGTAGCCCACCATAAAGCCCTGAGCCACGGCATTATTGATCGCGGTGGCTGCCCAGTAGTCGCTGGATACATCGGTAAAGGTCAGGTCGGCGGTGGTAGCGGTGTCGCCAAAGGCCTGAGTGATCAATGCGGCCATTTCGGCCCGGGTAAGGGGCTGATCGGGTCGAAACCCGCTTTCGAGGAAGTCAGGCAGGTAACCCTGATCAAACATGGGCTTGATAAAAGGATAGGCCCAGTGGGTGGTGGGTACGTCTGAAATATCAAGGGGCTGGGTAGTTTCTGCGGCTTCGTCCGGGGGAGTTGTCAGCACCGTAGCCGGAGCCGCAGGAACGAGGACAGCTTCTGGGCGGACAGCGCGATCGGCAAACGGTCTCTCAAGACCCTCGTCCGAGAGACCGTCTCTAGCGGGAATATCCTGGCGGGACCGATCGCTCCGCTCCAATGTCCGTGGTTCAAACTCGTCTACGTCTTCCTCGGCTTCAGGTTGCCCAATCGCCGCAGGAAGTTCGGCTTGCCGCCTCAGTAGCTCGGCGCCGGCCCAGGGAGTCTGGCTACGGCTAAAGCCCCACCACAGGATGGAGCCGATGCCGACAAAGGCCAGCACCACCGCCAGCAGCTCGTCAAAATCCAGGATGCGGTTGCCCCCCGGTGAAGACCCGCCAGCGGGGCGGCTGGGCTCGGGCTGGTTGGGCTGGTCGGGGGGCAAATTTACCATGGGG
>PYER01000483.1 GCA_003017855.1 filamentous cyanobacterium CCT1 | reverse complement strand
AGCCCATACTGATCGGGCGATCGACCGACTTGCTAAACTCGCGATAAGCACGATTCTCGGCTACGGTGAGGGGTTGCGCGGCGGCATCGGCCAGCCACTGCTGGTAGGCCTCCGCCGACTCAATTACCACGGTGCCCTGGTTGGCGGCAAAGTAGGTGCCGCTGTAGTCGGAGTCGCGCAGCCGGTAGCGCCCCTCGCGAATGGGGGTAAAGCCAAAGTCGATCGAGCTGCCGGGAATCACATCCTGCTTGATGCGAAAGGCAGGAATGTAAAACCCGTGCAGCACATCCTCAGAGGTCAGCACCAGCCTGGCTCGCTCGTTGACAGGCAGGTGCAGCTCGGTGCTGGTGATATCTTGGTCGGGGTAGTAAAACTCCCAGGCCCACTGGCGGGCGTGGACTTCGATTGGGGTTTTCTCGGGCACCGCAGGTAGGGTGGCAGCCTCAGCGGGCGGCATCAGGCCTAGGCTAGGCACGTGGTTCATGTGCTCCATGGGGCCGAGAATGGCCATTTTGTCGTAAATCTGGTAGCTGTAGGCGGCGATCCAGATCACCAGCCCCAGAGGAATGGTGGTCCAGAGAATTTCGACCAGCAGGTTGCCCTCGATCGCGGGGCCGTCGCTGGTGTCGTACTTGTCGGCCCTCTGAAACAGCACCGCCACCAGCAGGGCGGTGGTGACGCCAATAAAGATAAAGCTGCCGATAGTGGTCAAAAAGCCGAATAGATCGTCCACCAGCAGGGCCTCGGCGGAGGCCTGGGGCGGCATCCAGAGGTAGGCCTGGCGCCCAACCCAAAAGCTAATGGCGGCATCGGCGATCGCCAGGGCGACCAGCAGGGCAACAGTTCGGGGTGAAAGGCTGTGTTGTGTCGTCATAATCCTGATGGTTGTCCTCTAGAGCTGGTTGGGGCTAGCGCCCGATCGCAGCAGTTGATCCGCCGTGACGTGGACGCCAAATTCGCCGCCCAGATGGGCTCCGAGGGTGCCCTGGGCAAACATCAGCGCAAAAACTGCCAGGCCCACCAGCAAATAGCTCCACTGCACCTGACGGGCTCGATCTTGACGCCATACATAGCGCTGAAACCCTCGCCATATGGTCATAATCACGATCAGGGTCAGAATTAGCACGCCCCCCAGACCGTGCCAGATCATTGTGTCTTTGAAGCCCAGGCCCCAGTCGCTAACCCCCTCGACCGACATATCGGCCATCAGAATTTCGTAAAAGCCAGCGGCCACGGTGAAAAAGGTGACGATCGCGGCAGCCAGCATGTTGTACCAGCCCACATCAAACAGGTTGGAGCGGGTCGCCGGAATTGCCAAAAACTTAAAGACCCGCTTTTCTAGTGGAAACAGCGCCCCCACAATATCAAAACCGATCGCCACAATAAACAGACCGAGCGTCAAATGCACCAGGTTGGGGTGAATGGGAATGCTGTAGGGCAGATTATTAGCACCCACAGCGATAATAGGACCGACCATTACAACTGCCCTCCTCGGATGGCTTCAACCACCGGTTCGCTGTGCAGCCCGTAGACCCACACTAGCTTGTCACCCAGGTAGACCTGGAACAGAACGATCGCAAATAGCAGACCGTTCAGGCTGAGGTAAGCGGCAGGCAGCTTCTCAGGAGTACGGATGCGAATAATGTAGCGCCAGCCGGTTAGGGCCGCAATGATACCGGAGAGCGACCAGCCAATCAGGGTGTGCAGGTTGAGATCGCCCACCGCTGCCGGGTAGGGCTCGGCCAGACCAGCTTCGATTTGACCAAAGATGATGGCGATGAAGATAGACACGGTGGCGAACACCATATTCCACCAGCTGACTTCGAACAGGCGGGTGTTTTTGGTGATAAAACCAATCAGGTCGCAGATGACGGCAAACAGCACCATAGCAATGACGAAGTGCACGACGATTGGGTGAATGGTGTCGGGGTAGGGGAGGTTGTGACTGTTGAGGGGGGGCAAGTACTCAAACACGGTAAATATCCTGAGAATTTATGGCCTGAGGGTTTGGGGCTAACCGGGCTGAAGGGAGCAAGTAGTATGGTTTCGAGGCTCTAGTCGCCCGCTAAGGAGTAGCTAGGGCCTCACCGAGGGGTGGCCTGAGCATAACAAGCTACTGTTTATAGGGTAGGTATCACAGCTATCAATAGCTAGCACCATCCTCAATCTGCGCAGATTCTCTCACTGGTGGGGCAAGAATCAGGCTTAATTTCATGAAATGTTAATTTGTGTTGAGAGAATAGTAATCTGTCGTTTGGTAGGGTAATGGGTTGCATGCTGCTGTAGGGGCAAACGGCGTTTGCTTGGAGTGACCTGTGGGGTAGGGCGGCGCACAATCTTGCTCAAAAGCCAGATCTGCTGCTGGGGCCATTTCGCAGGCCCCAGACCCCCGTCGAGCAAGACGTTCCGTCGTCCTGCACCTCACGGAAAGGATTGACCGCTCATCGGTTTAAACGTCTGTTCTGCGAATGGGCCTTTAGGGTTCTACGATTGACTGCTTTTCTTCCCATTCAGCCTCCTCATCTCCCTTACCTACCCCATCCACCCAACCCACGCA
>PYER01000152.1 GCA_003017855.1 filamentous cyanobacterium CCT1 | reverse complement strand
CAATATGCCAGCTTCAACAACAGCCGCTCTCTGCACTTCTTCTTGGGTGCGTGGCCTGTGATTGGCATCTGGTTCACCGCCTTGGGCATCAGCACGATGGCGTTCAACCTGAACGGGTTCAACTTCAACCAATCGATCCTTGACTCACAGGGTCGCGTGATTGGCACCTGGGCGGATGTGATCAACCGTGCGAACCTGGGTATGGAAGTGATGCACGAGCGCAATGCTCACAACTTCCCCCTCGACCTGGCTACGGCTGAGGCGCCTGAAATCATCGGCTAGTCTTGACTGACTACTCCATTGATTAACGGATAAGAAAAGCGCTCCCCTCGGGGGGCGCTTTTTCAGTTCCAGTATTTTTTGGCCACATATTCTCCAACCTTCTACAGAGGGCTGAAAGTTTCACGCTTGCTAAGGTGCAGGCGTTGCATAACCGTCACGATCGCTTGCAAATGACCCAAAAGGCCATGCCCTGTGCCTATTTGAAAAGACCTAGCTGTGCTGCCCCTGACGCGGCGATCGCTGCTCCAGAGCGCCTTCGTGCTTCCTGCCCTGTCAGCAGTCAGGTCTCCCAGCTCATATACCGTTTGCTGTTCACAGGCAATGACCATGCCTCACCCTACCTCCACCGGCCCCTCCGCTTCTACTACAAACCATTCCTCGCCGACTCTGACCTACTGGCATGTTTGGTCAGACGATGCTGGGATCAGCCATCAAACCCAGTGTGAACTGGCAGACTTTGAGCAAAGTAGTATTGCCGAGGGAACCGATCCGCAGTGGAACAATCGTCTGCTTACGGTTGGTACGAACATTATGTTTACCGTTCTGCCAGTGGGCTGGGTCGGTGAATGGCACGAAAATCCTCAACCGCAGTGGATTGTGCCCCTTTCTGGATGCTGGTTTGTAGAGACCATGGACGGCCAGCGGGTCGAGATGGGACCTGGCGATGTTTCGTTTGGGGGTGATCAGCAGACAAAACCCAATGCTGAAGGTCACAAAGGCCATCTCTCTGGCACGGTTGGGGATGAACCCGCTGTACTGATGATTGCTCAAATTAACGACGAGCAATGGATTGCCGCTCGACCAGGAGCTTTCTCTTAACCACTTTCTTGAATACTTTCTCAATGATTGCCGTTCGGGTACTAGGTGTTAATATGCTTATCAGTAATTATTTGGCCTGTTATCTGATAGCTCAATAAACCTCGTCATGGCTACCGATGTCGGACAAAGATAGCATTGTCGTCTTCTGTGAAATAAAACAATACTCTTGCATCATAATCTACGCTAAAACTCCAGAACTCCTTTAGTTTGCCTGATAAATTATGAGTTTTTAAGCTTGGATCAAAGGGATCTGCTATGAACTGCTCTAGCTTTTGCCAAAACCTGGCCTCTAAGTCTGCGTTTCCTTTAATGCGTTTTTTGAAGGCACGCTTGAAGGGAGAACTAAAACTGACTTCCACAGATTAATCCTCAACCAATTGCCTTAATTCGTCAATATCAGAGGAAAATGTCAGCTCACCACTTTGCTCCTCTGTTTGGGCGATCTCGAAGTTAGCATGCATCTCTTCACGACGCTCTTCGCGGAGGTATTGCTGCAACAACAATTGAATTTCGCGCTTTTCATCTGTAGAAAGATTTTTGATGACTTCGACCACATCGCTAAAAACCATCTGATACCAGCCTTGTAATGTGACTTTTTTGTCGATACTAACGTTTGCAAGCGCAGGGCGGAGCATAGGTTTCTATGATTAGAGCAGCCGTGGGTTGGGTTAGCGATAGCATAACTCAACAAAACTGCGCTGACGTTGGGTTTACCCTACGGTAAGCAAGCTACGTGACCTCAACCTAACTTATAAGAGATCTGCGATCGCACTCACAACAAAGGAAATGAAACCGCGATCGCATCTTAATACGTACCTTTGCGTCGCTCTCCAAATCTCGGTTCTGCACAAGGAGCCTCGATAAATCCTGGGGTGACAAGAGCATTTCCAGTTGCAAACATATAAGTTCTGAGAATATCTGCTTGCAACTCTAACAACCATGCATTGGACAATGGACCAAAATCAACTGACTTGAGTCCAAGATCATTTAATAATTCAGCTGTGATTTGTTTGGCTTCATTATCATCTCCAGCAATGAAAGCTTGCACACCTGCATCTTTTAGAGTTGCCGCATCGCAATTGAATACTTCCATTGCTTGATTATTCAATGCTTTTACAACTCTGGCAGAGGGGACATCTTTCTGGGTTGCCTCGGCTAAAGAATGGAGAAATTCTTCAGGCTTGTATTCACGGGGAAAATCCCGATTGTTTAAGTCGATGATTATTTTGTTTTTCAATACTGAGGTTGTCTTTAAAAAACTAGAAGGAACGGCACGTACAGTACTGACAATGACTTCACAGGCCTCGGCAACTTCATCATTTGTCCCACCAGTTGCAGCGAAGCCGATTTCCTTGGCTATATCACGAGACTTTTCAGCGCTACGCGAGCCAAAAACCACTTGATGCTCTGCCACTGACCAAGCACCTCCAAGTACTCGCGCCATATTTCCACTACCCCAAAAGCCTATCTTCATTCTTAACCCCCTCAAATGTTTAGTTTTAAGGTGATCGATAACTCAGGAATGTTTAACAATGTGTTAAATCGCCTTTACCTACCTAATTCCCTCTACAGAATAGACAGGCAGATCATTCGCTGTCTAACCTTTTCAGGAGAGTGGGTGGGCTGCGGGTAATCTGTATAGTAACTTTCTCAGGACTGAATAGGCGTAATGCTCCTATCTATCAATCGCTCAAGTTATCAATTCCATCTCTACTGTTGACGGCGATCGCACCCACCCACTATCATCATCCATTAAGCCGTTCGACCGAGCGGTGGCTTTACAGAACTCGAAAACCTTAGCGCTGTCTGAAGGTGTCGGAAGCACCAACAGACAGCTAACCCCGCAGATCTTGCACGCAGATTGCGAAGCTAGGTTCATGGTACCCTAGCCCCCTCAGTTTGCACGTCAAGCGTGGGTGGCTAGGGTTTTCGCGTTCTGTTTTCCTCAGCCCTTGCGCCCCTTGTGGGTAAAGGGTTTGCTCACTGCAACTATAAAAGGAAACAGAACCGATGTTTGAATATCTCGAACCAGAACCTAGCGATCATCAGGAAACTCACGAGGGTACTGGGTCACTGCCGCTGCCGCCAAGTTCTGGAGCTAACAATAAAGGGACCCGGTCCCTAAACCCCGAAAAAGTGCGTCATATGCTCTACGGCAGCCTGGCCGCCATAGACCGCACCATCAAAATTCTCCATGCTCTGGGCTATGCAGACCCCAACGACTGGAGCGACCCAATGCCTGCTCCGCCTGGTGCAGCGGTGGGTGACACAACCCAGTCGCTTCAACTCCGCTCAGCGACCGGAGACGAGACGGGCTCATCGAGCGGAGACGAGACGTGGATGGTGATTTTGACCAAAACCCTGCTGATTGAGTAAGGGTTTTTCACCGGAGTAGCAGGGTATGTTCTCGACCCAGCCCAAAGCGCTTTCCAGGCCTAGGGCTGGGTCCGTTTAGCATTGCCGGGAGGTAGTCAGTGGCCCTACTTACAGATGAAGGCTGCCCACGCGAAACCAGCGATACCCGTAGCTTTCTAACTCAATTTCGTGGGACCCCTCCTGCACCGACTCGTAGGGGCGATCGCCCAAAAGGTTGATAAGAGGCGTTACCTTGTCGTCGCTGAGTTTGAGGGTCACAACGCAAGCCTCTTTCGACAAGTTGTGAATGGCGATTATGGTGCCGTCTCTCCACTGACAGCGATGGGCAAAGACAGAGGGGCAATCGGTATCAATGATTTCCCAACTGCCCCAGCCAAACTCAGGGCATTCCTTACGCATACGAATGGCGCGTTCCATCCAGTTGAGCAATGATTCAGAATCGCGCCGCTGCTCAATCACATTGAGCTGTGGGTAGCCGTAGGGACCTTCGTCAATGACCGATCGCACCAGGTCCTTGGGGTCAGCGGTCGAAAATCCGCCGTTTTTATGGTCTGACCACTGCATGGGTGTGCGCAGAGCGTCTCGGGCTTCAAGTGACAAATCATCCCCCATGCCGATCTCTTCGCCATAAAACAAAACTGGCGTGCCGGGCAGGGTCAGCATCAAGCTGTAGGCCAGGCGAATGCGTCGCGGATCGTTATCTAACAGTGGTGGAAAACGACGACGAATGCCGCGATCAAAGACCCAGACCTGGTCTTTATCCTGATTAAATCGCTGCAGGATTTCGTCTTGTTCTTCAGCTGAAAGTTTGTCTAACGTCAGCTCATCATGGTTGCGCACGAAGTACGCCCACTGTCCAATTTCGGGCGGTTGAGGTTGACTTTTTAAGCCATTGATTAAAGGGGCAGCCTCTTCTCGGGCCATCGCTAGCGTAAAGGTCTGGTTGCCCATAAAGCTGAACAAAATCTGCATGCGATCGCCCTCTCCAAAGTAGTCGGCAATCTTGTCCATCGGCTCGTTAACTTCTGCCAACAAGATTGCATCGCCGCGCCGCCAGGAGAGAAAATCGCGAATTTCCTTGAGAAATAGCAGCGGATCTTTGGCCTCGGCGGTGTCTTTAATGCCTTCTAACTCAATTAAAAAAGGAACAGCGTCGACTCGAAAGCCGGAGACACCCATCTGCAGCCAGAAGCCCATCACTTTATAGATTTCTTCACGCACCAGAGGATTGGCAACGTTTAAGTCGGCCTGGTGCTCATAGAAGCGATGGAAATAGTATGCTCCAGCCTCCTCGTTATAGGTCCAAGTGCTGTCTTGATACCCCGGAAAAATAATCCCTTCGTCCGCATTTTTGGGCTTTTCGTCAGCCCAGACGTAGTAGTCTCGGTACTTGGAACTCTTGTCTTTGCACGCGGTTTGAAACCACGGATGATCGGTCGAGGTATGATTGACCACCAGATCAACAATGACCTTCAATCCCCGCTGCTTGGCCTGGCGGGTAAATTCAACAAAATCGCCTAACGTTCCTAACCGCTGATCGACGTTGTAGTAGTCGGTAATGTCATAGCCGTTGTCTCGATTAGGGGACGGATAAAACGGCATTAGCCAGATGCAGTTAACGCCCAGACCGGCAATATAATCGAGGCGATCGATCAAGCCGACAAAGTCGCCGACGCCGTCGCCATTTCCGTCCATGTAGAGTTCTACATCAAGGCAGTAAATAACGGCATCTTTGTACCAAAGATCAAGCATGATCGCCTTCGGGTTAGGGCGTAGCCATACTACCGTTACAAGCAGCAGCCCCAGCATCTACCAGCAGACACATTTAAGCTTAAGCCTGCTTGTAACGGGGGGTATTTCTCTGTTTTGCTGTGGGGATTTTGGATTTGCGGTTTTGGATTTTGGTAGGGCGGGGTGTGGATTAGGCTACATCATCCTGCTAAGTTTTGCTTACAACAGCCGCTGTAGGGCGGTGGCAAGGCTTTTTACCTCCCTGGATAATTGTGCATGCACTGTTTTACTCGTAAGCATCTTGTCGGTGCTTGATCAACAGGACAATAACTTCTGCCGCATCGTCATCAATGCGATAAATAATACGGTGATCTCCCACCCGATAACGGTAACGTCCGGCTAGCTCACCTTTAAGAGCTTTGATGTTAGGGTGCTGATGCGGGTTTTCTTCCAAGACCTCAAAAGCTTTGGCTAAGCGTCTTGCTAAGGAAGAATCTACTGACTTAAAGAATTTAGCCGCTTTCTTAACTAACCTAACGCTATACATCGGTACGGAGAACCCGCCAGTCGACTAATTCCCCTGTATCGGCCTCTTGCTCAGCGGATTTTAGCTCAGCTACAAATTCTGGCAGCGCCAAAAGCTCTCTCGTAGCATCGTTATCTTCACGCTCTACTAAATACGAAAGAAAATCTAGCACCACTGCCAGCCGCTCCTGGGGTAGCTGGTTGACATAGCGATAAATCGCTTCACGTGCGTCTGGGGCATCTAACATAACCAGCTATCCATATAGGGTTTTGTCGTTGGACCTGCTGAAGAAGTTTCTATCGGGCTGTACGTCTAAACCTATTTGTGACATTACTGATTTAACCCAGCGGTGTGGCCTGCAGCGATGGCTCTACTGCGCTAGCCAGTTTCCGCAGCATGGCGGCGGTGGTGTCGAAATCGACGCAGGCATCGGTGATGCTCTGGCCGTAAGTGAGCTGCCGCAGGTCGTCGGGAATGGGCTGGTTACCTGACTTAATGTGGCTCTCGATCATGACGCCGAGAATGTGGCGCGAACCTTCACGCACCTGGGCGGCGATGTCGTCGAGCACGGCGGTCTGGCGATTGTGGTCTTTGTTGGCGTTGGCGTGGCTGCAGTCAATCATCATGCGGGGGTTGAGCTTTAGCTTGGCCATCTCTTCGGCAGCTTTGGCCACGTGGTCGCCGCTAAAGTTGGGGCCGCCCTTGCCGCCGCGCAGCACCAGGTGCCCGTCGGGGTTGCCGGTGGTGGTGACAATGCTGGCCAGCCCGTGGTGGTTAATGCCCAAAAAGTGGTGGGGGCGGCTGGCGGCCACCATCGCGTTCATGGCGGCCTGCAGGCTGCCGTCGGTGCTGTTTTTAAAGCCGATGGGCATCGAGAGGCCGGAGGCCATCTCTCGGTGGGTCTGGCTCTCGGTGGTGCGAGCGCCGATCGCGGTCCAGGCAATCAGGTCGGCGATGTACTGCGGGGTCACTGGGTCGAGCAGCTCGGTGGCGGCGGGTAGACCCAGCTGAGCCAGGTCGAGCAGCAGCTTACGGGCCAGGCGCAGGCCGGTGTTGATGTCGTAGCTGCCGTCGAGGTGAGGGTCGTTGATCAGCCCCTTCCAGCCCACGTTGGTGCGGGGCTTTTCAAAGTAGACCCGCATGATAATTTCGAGCTGGCCCGAAAGCTCGTGGCGCAGGTTGACCAGCTTCTGGCCGTACTCGTAGGCGGCATCGATATCGTGCACCGAGCAGGGACCGACAATAACCAGCAGGCGGCGATCTTCGTTGTAGAGAATGTGGCGAATGCGATCGCGGGCCTCAGCCACCAGCGTCGCGGCCTCAGCCGACATGGGAAATTCATGGTGCAGCAGCGCCGGGCTGACGAGGGGGCGAGTCTCAACAACGTGAAGATCCTGGGTTTGGTGCATTGAATTTGGCCTATGTTGCCTAACGTTAATGGGGGGCTCCACCCCGGAGCCATGCCTACAAAATGGTAGCGTATCTTACTCCCTGCCAGGGTTAGACGACGGTAATGGGTTCTTAACCAACGGTGATTTCGGTCAGCGCCTCAGCGGGTGACCCCAGGGGCGGCAGCATTTCAATCTCAGCGCTGTTGTAGAGCACCATTGTGGTCGAGGCGTTTTCTTCAAAGCCGATGCGCTTGTAAAAACCCTGCTGGTGGGTCGTCATCAGGTAGACGCGCTCGACCCGGCTCATGTGGGGGTGGGCGACCAGGGTTTCAACCAGCCGGCGACCAAGCCCGCCGCCCTGGTAGTCTGGCGAAATCACCACATCCCAAATGGTGGCGCGAAACACGCCGTCGGAGGTGGCGCGGGCAAAGCCGATTAATTGGTCGCCATCCCAGGCGGTAACGACGGGGTAGCTGTGGGCGATCGCGGTTTCCATATCGGCCCGAGTGCGATCTTTAGCCCAAAATGCCGCCGCCTGAAACAGACCCACCAGCTGGTTTAAATCGGCCGCAGAAAAGCGATCGGTGTACTTAAATTGAATAGCACTGCAATCCATCGACAACCTCTATTCACATCCCGATTAGGGCTAAGGGTTCAGTAGGAGTTAGCAGAGCAACGTCGAGGGTGCGCCCAGCGCCATGCTCTCTAGACAGAATAAACAGAATTTTTGGATAGTGGTATACCAAAACTCGAATTCTATTGACATTGCCAACAAGCCCTGACAACTGTATACAGAAATTACGCTGGGGTATGCTGCTGGCGCAGCTTCCACACGACGCTAGAGACCAGATTGGTTACGGTGTGGGCCACAATAGGCACTAGCAGATTGCCCGTCAGCACCGCCGCGATCGCCAGCACCAGGCCAATGGCTGTCGCCCACACCACGTAGGTCCACTGCTGCAAACTGCTCAAGTGCAGCACCCCAAAGCTGGCCGCCGACACCACTATCCCCAGGGTATTGAGCCCGATCGCAGGCAGCATTACCCCACGGAACAGCAGTTCTTCGCTCAGCCCCGGCAGCAGCCCCAACCAAATTAAATCGGGCCACTGGAGGGGCTGCAGCACCATGGCTAGGTAGGTGTCGGCGCTGTGGCGGTAGGCGGGCCACAGCCGGTAGATGACACCGCTGGCCAGGGTAATCGCTAGGCCCAGGCCCAGGCCCAGCAGCCCATCCTGCAGCGACAGCCGCAGCGGCAGCAGGCCCGCCGAGTCAAAATATAGCCACACTTTCGAAATCAGCAGCAGCACGACCGCTGTCACGCCCATTGCGGCCAGCACCTGCATCCGGGTCAGCGGTTCGAGGGGTGGGTCTGGCTGCGGGTCGGGGTTGGCGGGCGGCTGGGTCACGATGGGTTAAAACTCAAGCGGGTCGGGCATTGCTATCTTAGCGGAGCAATTCAGGGGAACTCGTTTAATTTGGCGACTGACGGGCTGTGCAGCTGCAAATCCAACGTCAACTGTATAGGGGCTTTGCCCAGCAACAATCCCTCTGTAGGATTGATTACCTGGGATCGGTTGCGTGGGATCGGTTGCGTAGGATTGGTTGCAACGCAGGATTTTGTCGGGCGGATTCGTTATTGACTGGTTTAGTCCTGAGCGGGCGGGGTTTGGGTAAAGGGCCAGGTGAAGTAGAAGGTGGTGCCCTCACCGACGGTCGAGGTCAGCCACACGCGTCCCTTTTCGGCTTCGATAATTTTTTTCACCACGGCTAGACCCACGCCGGTACTTTCAAAGTCGTCGCGGGCCTTAAGGGTCTGAAAGATGGTGAAAATTTTGTCATGGTACTGGGGGGCAATGCCGGGGCCGTCGTCGGCAACAGCAAACTCCAGCCACTTGCCGTGGCTACGCCAGCTAACGCGCACGGTGCCCTGGTCGCGGTGGTGGTGCTTGATGGCGTTGTTGATCAGATTGGCAAACACCTGGCCCAGGGCGGTCTTGTGGCTGTATACCGTCGGCAAGTCGGGGGGAACGTCAACCGTAAACGACTGGGGCGGGGCCAGAGAGTCGACCACATTACTCAGGAGATCGTTGAGATCGACCGCTACAATGCTGCGCTGGCGGCGACCCACCCGCGAGTATTCCAGCAGGCCGTTGATCAGCGCTTCCATGCGGTCTACCCGGCTGCGCAGTAGCTCTAGCTGTCGCTGGTTCTCGGGCGGCAGCTGATTGCCCAGGTCTTCGCCCAGCCATTCGGCCAGGTTAGAGATGGCGCGCAGGGGCGCTTTGAGGTCGTGGGAGGCGACGTAAGCAAACTGGTCCAGCTCAGCGTTGCGCTGCTCCAGCATGGCGGTGGTGTGGGCCAGCACCAGGTTGGTGTTGGCCATTTCGTCGGCCCGGTGCAGCAGTTCTTCGCGGGCGGCTTTGCGGTCTTCGATATCTTCAATGATGGCAATGAACGCTGAAGGGCCTGAGGTGTCATCGCTTTCGACCGAGACCGTGACCAGGGTCCACAGGGGGGTGCCGTCTTTGCGCAGGTAGCGCTTTTCAAGCTGGCAGGGGGTCTGCTTGGTGAGCAACTGCTGGTAGTAATGCTCATCCTGGTGCTTGTCGCCTTCGTAGGTGATGGCCTGGAAGTGATGACCGATCAACTCTTCGGGCTGGTAGCCCAAAATGTCGCAGAGCTTTTGGTTGACCTGAATCCAGTGCCCCTCCAGATCGAGGCGGGCCATACCCACCGCCGCCTGCTCAAACACGGCCCGAAACCGAGTTTCGCTGGCCCGCAGGTCAAGCTCGGCCTGCTTAGCGGCGGTAATATCCTGCATGACCCCTACCATGCGCTGGCTGCGGCCGTCTTTAACGTCGACCACGCGACCGTAGGCGCTGACCCAGCGCCAGGTGTCGTCGGGCCAGCGCAGGCGATACTGCCCGGCAAAGTCGCTCTGAGTGGCGATCGCCTCCTGCACCAGTCCTTCTACGCCGGGCAGGTCGTCGGGGTGTACCCGCTTAGCCCAAACCTCTGCCGTCTGGAGCGTGGTGCCCGGCTCCAGGCCCATGATGCGCTCGATCTGAGGCGACCAGATCTGGGTGTCGCTGTCGAGGTGCCAGTCCCAGGAGCCCATCTGGGCTGCACTGAGGGCCAGATTCAGCCGCTCTGCGGTGTCTTGTAGCTCGTCTTTGGCCTGTTGCAGCGTGGTGCGATCGCGCCGCTCCTGCTCTAGCAGGGTCTCAATCTGCAGGTTAGCCTCTTCTAGCTGGGCCGTCCGGCGCTGCACCCGCTCCTCCAGGGTTTGGTTGAGCTGCCTCACCTCCATCTCAGCGGCGCGCAGGCTGGCTTCGGCCTGCTTGCGATCGCTAATTTCGCTCTGCAGCGCCTGGTTCATGTCCATCAGCTGGGTCAGGTTGGGTAGCGCCAGCGCCGGCTGCAGCCGGGGCACCAGCTCCACAGCCGTGTAGAGCGATATCAGTGCTGTCAACGCCTTCACCGCTCCAGACACCCAGTAGGTCGGAAACCACAGTGTCCATACCTCCAACAGGTGGGTGGCACCGCAGGCGGCAATAAACGCCGCAAATAGCCAAAACAGCGGCTTAAAGGGCACATCGGGCCGCCGCTGCACAAAGTACACCAGCCCCGCCGCGATCGTCCAGTACGACACCGCAATCAGGGCGTCAGACAACAGGTGCAGCCACACCAGCCCTGGCCGCCACAGGTAGCAGTGCCCGTGAGGAATGAATGGCCCCGACAGCAGAGACTGCCAGTATGCAACCATGGCACTATCCTTTCTCCGGTGAGTTAAATGGGGTGAGTTTGATGGGGCGAGCATCTAGAACTCAGCCTCTATGTATCTCACCAAACCGGGAACTGCCACAGCATGTTCCAGCTCAATACCTATCCTAAATGCCTGGTTGGAGTTTCACCGCCACTGGTCCAGGGGGCTAAGTTCGCGTATGCGCTCTTAAAAATAGACGTTTGCAAATGGATATCGATCTTTTTAGATGGAATACGCTGAAGGAGAGACAGGCGCGTTGTTAACCTTCCTGAAATACCACGTCCTTTGACCGCCCAGGGTCTATCCTTGGAAAGAGGCCAATGGCACAGCAGGTCAGTCCGAAGATACGTGCCACCCCTTTGGAGTTAGCGCATAATCAGAGGACCTCGGGCGCTAGCATAGCCCGTAGTTTTTTACAATGCCTCATTTAGGGGGCTACCTATGACAGATATTCGCATCGTATTGATTGAAGATCATGACCTTACCCGTTTAGGCCTCAAGGCGGCGCTCCAGCGAGTACCTGGTATGACCGTAGTGGGCGAAGCCGCTAACGGGGCGCGGGGCCTCAGCCTGCTTGAAACCGAACATCCCGACATTGCGATCGTAGATATCGGCCTGCCCGACATCGATGGTATTGAGCTGGTAGAACGCCTGCGTCAGAGCCAGGGTGACCTTGATGAAAACCCGACCCGCGTGCTCATGCTGACCATGCACGACAGCGAAGCGGCGGTCATGGCCGCCTTTGCCGCCGGGGCAGACTCGTATTGCATGAAGCAAACCGAGCTAGACGACCTGATCGTGGCCGTTCGCGAAACCAACGAGGGCAACTCGTGGATTGACCCGGCTGTGGCCAGCGTGGTGCTGCGCCAGGTGCGCAAGACCCCGGCTGGAGCGATGGCGGCTAGCAATCGCACAGTTGCGATTGAAGCGGTAGAGCCTGAGTTCGAGCAAATTTTGGAATCGTATCCGCTGACCGAGCGCGAGCTCGAAATTCTCGAGCTGATTGTCGGTGGGTGCAGCAATGCTGAGATAGCTGAGCGCTCCTACATCACCGTAGGTACCGTGAAGACTCACGTGCGCAGTATTCTCAACAAGCTGGGAGTAGACGATCGCACCAAGGCTGCCGTGCGAGCCCTGCGATCGGGTCTGGTGACCTAGGGCTGCGCGATGGCTCTGGGCTACTCACATTTTGTTTAGCTGTGTCCTCTAGAGTCATGGTTAAATAATTTCACAACCGTTCATAACTCTCAAGAAATGACTTGCGATCGGTTGTCAAACCCCGAAGCACCCCTATGGACACCACCCCCTCTACTCTGTTACCTACGCTGGGACAGCTTCAGCGTAGGCTGGCTCAGCGGTTTCAGCGGTTATACCGCGAAAAGCTCAATCACACTCCTGGTAAAATCACTTGCCAAATTTTGGAAGAAAAGCTGCTGTTTGTCGTTGAAGACTCGGTTACCAAGCCCGAGCAGCTGCTGCTAGACGAAGGTCAGTCGGAGCTGGCAGAGCAGGTGAGAAACGATCTGGCAACAGCACTGCGATCGCAGATTGTTGAAATGGTTGAGGCTGTTCTCGACCGCAAGGTCGTCGATGTTTTGACCGATGCCACCCTGGCCACTGGCCGCACCAGCGTGGTCATTATTCTCGCTGAGCCGCCGGAGGCGCGACCCGCCGCCAAAGAGTCATCGAGTTAAAACCAAAAGCCGGAAGGTACTCACTCGTATCTTCCGGCTTTTGGTATAGGTTTTTTAGGGGTGACAATACAGTTCTGACATCCCGCTGGCACCTTTGAAGATGCAGATAGAGTCATTGCTGAAAGCAACTTTATAGAAGGGCGAGCATCGCGCGAGGAAATTCGGCAGGGGCGTCGCGGGCCTTCTCAGCCCTAGGGCCGAACTGCCGGTTGAGACACGCTGATGAACCGGTTGATCAGATGCTCTAGCGGTTCAATCAAAAAAGGCTTGCTGATGTAGTCATCGAACCCTGCGGTCAAAATCTTCTGGCGATTTTCCTGACCGGCTAGGGCCGTTACCGCAACCACAGGAATATCTCGGGTGCCAGCATCGGCCCGCAGCTGCTGAATCAGGCTGTAGCCATCCACCTGGGGCAGGTGAATATCCGACAGAATTAGACGGGGATGATGCTTGCGGGCGGCTACTAAGGCGGCCAGGCCATCAGCGACAAAGCAGGTTTCGCAAGACAACTGCTCTAAAATGTAGGCCATCAGGGTGAGGCTATCGTCATCATCGTCAACTACCAGCACCATTGGGGCCTGGGGGTAAGTAGACAATGAAACAGAGGCTGAGTTTTGCACCACCACAGGCGGAGTTCTCCATATTTAGACCACGAAATACAGGGTTAGCCGTGGCTATAACCTGCTGAGGAGGCAGTCCGCCCGTGGTCAAAGAGCACGCGAAAGGATTGGCTGAGGCGTAAGGTCTGCCGTACCGTGACCTGGAAGAGTCAAGCAACGTCTGGCAGAGCTAAGAAAACTAAACTTTCTTTAGTTTTACTTAATCTTTTAGCCATCTTAGCATAGCCTCTCCAGGGATGGAGAGAGGAGGGTCAGATTGAAATAACCTTCTTAATTTCTCTCTGCAAATAGATTTTTTGTAGAGAGGTGCAGCTGTAATGACGGCAAAAAACGATCAAATAACGGTAGTGATTTCTCGCTTAGTCTAACGACCTTCGCAGCATAGGGTGAAGAGGGGGCGGCGGGATGTGCCCATGACTACGATTGGGTTGAAAATTTAGCCGCCAGCAAAAATTGGTCTTTTCTGGCTGTGCCGTGTCGGTTGGGCTGGGCCGGGTGGATTGGGCCAGGTTTGTTAGACTGGGGGAGTCCTAATGGCATTTCCCCTCACCCCACAAGGATTCTTTGGCATGACGGTTGCACCCTTACCGACTCCTTTAATTAAAACCAACGACCTGCTCCAGCGCGACTACTCGGCCCCCCGCGATCGCTTCGATGCCGCCTGGGAAGCCACTCTGTCTAGCCTGCTGGGCTTAGGCCGCTCTGCCGGGGCCGACTTTGTCGAATTTTTTCTGGAGCGCAACAACTACATCAGCTGTCAGGCCGAGGACGACGCCATTACCAGCCTTTCGCCCCGCCTGGTGACTGGGGCTGGGGTGCGGGTGTTTGTGGGCAAAGCCGACTGCTACGTCAGCACCAACGACCTCACCTTTAACGGGCTCAAAGCCGCCCTCGATAAGGCTCTGGCCATCATGGGGCTGTCTCTGCCCGGCCCCCACGCCAACCTGGCCGAAATCAACCTGGAGCTGCTGCGTGACTACGCCACCGCCAAGGGCAAAGACGACTGGCTGGCCCAGTGCAGCTCGATGCAGGAAATGGGCGACGTGCTGCTGGCGGCCAACGCAGCCCTGGCCAACGATGCCAGCCACGTGCAGTCGCGCCGCGCGGTCTACTTCCGCGACTGGCAGGAAGTGCTGGTCGCCGCCAGCGACGGCACCTTTGCCCGCGACATTCGCCTCACCCAGTCAGTGGGCTACAACCTGCTCTGCGCCGACGGTGAGCACCGCTCCTCGATTGGTCAGCGGGCGGGCGACACCAGCGACCCGGCCTTTCTGCGCAACTGGGACTTTCGCTCGGCCTCGGCGGATGTAGCTGAGTCGGCGGGCAAAATGCTCTACGCCGACTACGTGGAGTCGGGCAGCTACCCCGTGATTATGGCCAACAAGTTTGGTGGTGTCATCTTCCACGAAGCCTGCGGCCACCTGCTGGAAACCACCCAGATCGAGCGGGGCACCACGCCCTTTATGGACAAAAAGGGCCAAAAAATCGCCCACGAAAACCTTACCGCCTGGGATGAGGGGATTTCGCCCGATGCCTTTGGCACCATCGATATGGATGACGAGGGCATGCCCGCCCAGCGTACCCTGCTGATCGAGAACGGCGTGCTGAAGAACTTTTTGAGCGATCGCGCCGGTTCCATGCGCACTGGTCACCCCCGCACTGGCAGCGGTCGTCGCCAGGGCTTTACCTACGCCGCCGCCAGCCGCATGCGCAACACCTACATTGCTCCCGGCGACTACTCCCTCGACGAGCTGTTCGCCTCGGTTGAAAAGGGCATCTACTGCAAGCAGATGGGCGGCGGCAGCGTCGGCCCCACTGGCCAGTTCAACTTCGCTGTCTCCGAAGCCTATTTGATCGAAAACGGCAAAGTCACCAAACCGCTCAAGGGCGCGACGCTAATTGGCGAAGCCACCGAAATCATGGACAAAATCTCCATGTGCTCCAACGATTTGGATCTGGCGGCGGGCTTCTGCGGCTCGATCAGCGGCAGCATCTACGTCACCGTGGGCCAACCCCACCTGAAGGTTGACTCAATCACTGTTGGAGGCCGTTAGGAGATGATGAGGATGGTGAGGGAATGAGGGAGATGAGGAAGATTGGAACGTCGACCTGCGGTTGGTGAACTTCAACAACGGCAAGTTGTAGGTTGGGTAAAACGCAGTGAAACCCAACAGTCTCAACCCCTTGTTGGGTTCCGCTAGCGCTCCACCCAACCTACTCCCTGCACCTCCAGGCT
>PYER01000482.1 GCA_003017855.1 filamentous cyanobacterium CCT1 | reverse complement strand
GTTTCGTATTTGACTAACAACTCACCATTCCTCGTCTTTTCCTCTTCATAGAAAGCTAAATAAGACTCGGCTTGGGTCTGGACTTCTCTGTAAAGGGTCAGGGTAGACTCGTATTTTTGATTTTCTTCCTCGTAGAGAGTTAGTGCTGATTGATACCTCTTCTGTTCTTTTAAGTACAGGTCTTGAGTTTGCTCTGCCTCCGTTTTTACCTCGGTGACCTGCTGACGCAACTCAGCATTTTGTGATCTGAGAGTAGCTAGTCGCTGCGCCGAATCTTGGGATGAAAGCGGTTCAGGCTGTCTAGACCGAGGATGCCTGATGGAGTTTCTATAGGAATCATCACGTCGATCCGCCGATCTCATTGGCCTAGCCCCACTTCTATTTTTGCAACTTTATCTTTCAACAGTCCGGACCATTTCCGAGGAGGATGCTAATCCTCTAAACCCTAGCTGTCATATAGGCAGGAGATTTTGACTAAAAGCACTATACCGTCTGCTATCCAGCAAGAGCCGTCCGGAGTATTGACTCCCACAATTTTAGGATGCCCGGTTTTCCTCAGTTTATAAGGTCTGTTCTCTTCAAGAAGTCTTTATCCGAAATGCCTAATTTGCGTATTACATGAACGATAAAAGACCAAAAATGCAGATAATCCCAGGCCAGACTTCCCATAAGGCTATTAATCCCGCTCAGTGCGAAACAAAGCCCAAGCAGTGATGGCCGAGATTCTCGCCCTTGCCTTCAAAGACTGGGCATGGCCGCGCATATAGCCTTATGAGGCTGTCCTTCACAAGTTCCTCAAACTATCGATTTAGAACAGTAAGTGGGATCGGATAAGAAATCTCGATCATTCGTGAGGACGTTTCGCCCATGACCCAAGCATTTTTCGCCAGCCCGATCGCCCCTGTTGCTCCCACCGATCTGATGCTTGGGTTCGAAGCCACCGGCATTCACGATTTTTCTCGGGTTGGGGGCAAGAATGCTTCCCGGGGGGAACTGATTCAGCCGCTAGACCTTAAAGGGTGCGGGTGCCTACCGGCTTTACCACGACTGCCAGTGCCTATCGCTACTCCATTAACCGGACGGGGGCGGTCAATCCGGATGAGTATCGGGTGTTTCGGGCCACTTTGCCACAGGGCGATCGCCGAGATGGAAGATCGGCTGGATCAGACTTCAACCAACCGTACAGAAGGAGTTTCCCATGTTTAAACGAATTTTAGTGGCGATCGATCAGTCCGTCGGCAGCCAGCAGGCGTTTAACGCGGGTTTAGAGCTGACCCAGGCCCTATCAGCTGAGCTGCTGCTGGTCCATGCCCTGGACGTGTTTGATCCCGCTAGCCCTACCTGCCCCCAGATAGCGGCAGATAGCTACTCCGTAGAACTCAGCCAGCTTTCCCGGAAAGCCTACGAACGGGAGTGGACCGAATTTGCTCAGCACTACGACGCGCTACTGACTCAAAAGCGGCAGGATGCTGAGGCAATGGGCATTAAGGCCAGCCATCTGCAGCCCTATGGTCGGCCCGGCCCCGCCATCTGCCAAGCCGCGGTCGATCGCCAGGCAGATTTGATTATCGTCGGCAGTCACGGACGCAAGGGCCTGAGGGAGATGCTGCTGGGCAGCGTCAGCAACTACATCATGCACCACGCTCCCTGCTCGGTCATGGTCGTCCATCCCGATGGGCATCGCGACGATCCCCTGGAACAGCCCTTAGCACGCCTGGCCACGGCTTCCTAACAGTCTCATAACTTAGTCTCACAACGCTTCGCCTCACACCCCCCACACCAGGTAATCGATATGAAAACCAAAATTTTGGTCGCCCTAGATCGCGGCGAGACCGCTGACGCCTTGTTTGGGCAGACAATTCCCATCGCTAAGGCCCTCGGCGGCGAGCTGATGTTGCTCAGCGTTCTGACCGCAGACGGAGATAGCGGTTTGGCCCTGCCCTCCTCTACCGGCCTGGGCTACTACCCGCTGCTGGACCATGAAACTCTCTGGGAAACCTACCGGCGCAGTTTTGAAACCTATGAGGCTGAGGGCCTGCAACTGCTGCGTCGGTTTCAGCGAACAGCCACGGAAGCGGGCCTACAGGCAGAATTCACCCAGGCATCGGGCAGTCCAGGGGCGATGATTTGCAACCTGGCTCGCACCTGGCAGGCGGATTTGATTGTGGTGGGCAGCCACGGGCGCAAGGGATTTGGCGAGGCGCTCCTGGGCAGCGTCAGTAACTATGTGATGCACCATGCCAACTGCTCGGTGCTGGTGATCAAGGGGCTATCGATATCCTGCCCTACCCCTGAGACAGAAGACCTAGCGGCCGTTCATAGGTGATGACAAACCAATGGGGAATAGAACCGCCACTGCGCCGCGTGGTGGCGTTGTTGATTGGTGATTGAGAACTCTCCCAAGCCTGCCGTGTTGGCTAATGCCTTGCCCTCTAATCTGGCCCGACGATGAATTACAGCCACAGGGTCGGTAAGCGGACTGCTCAGACATGGTCACCGCCATCTGACCCGATATCTCAGCGCTCGATCGCCGACCTGCAAGCCCAGCTCACAACCTCAACGGC
>PYER01000151.1 GCA_003017855.1 filamentous cyanobacterium CCT1 | reverse complement strand
AGATGTGTATAAGAGACAGGCGCAGCCGTCTGCCTGCATCGATGCGGCAGATTATTACTCAGGCGGTGGGGCTGATGACTGTGGTGATTGGCGTATCGATGGCGTCTGGTCTGTCTGCAATCGACGCTGGCCCCATCGACGGGATTATTCTGGCGCTGCTGGTGCTGGCGGCGGGGGGGCTGCTGGGGGGATGGTGGCAGATTGAGAAGCGGCTGTCGGTGCTGGGCGACTGGCTCAAGGCCAGGGTGCGGGGCGGCGGACGCTTTACTGAGGGGTTTGTGGCGGCCAGCCTGCTGTTTTGCATTGGCCCCATGGCCATTGTGGGCAGCCTCAACAACGGCCTGACGGGCGACAATACCCTGCTGACGCTCAAGGCGACGATGGACGGACTGGCCGCGATCGCCCTGACCGGTACCTACGGCGTTGGGGTGGGCTTTTCGGCTCTGAGCGTGCTAGTCGTGCAGGGGGGGCTGTCGCTGCTGGCCAGTGTCTCGGGGGCGATCATTCCAGACCCCACCACCAGCCCCCATGTTTTGCTGATTACAGGCACGGGCGGGCTCATGATTTTAGGTCTTGGCCTGAATTTGCTGGAGATCGGCCAGGTGCGGGTGGCTTCGTTTTTACCGGCGCTGCTGCTCAGCCCGCTGGCGATCGCGCTGGCCCAGCGGCTGTAATAGGAATAGGCTAAGCTGAAGTTGTCCGGGTTAGGCGTGTACCCATCGAGCTACAGCATGGCCCCTCAGATTCTTACTACTCCCGAGCAGGTAGATGCCGTGTTTACGGCACCGCCGCTGCTGTCTACGGTCGATTTTTGCTGGCGCAACACCTATGTAGACTGCCGCTGGGAGCCACCGGGTGAAACCCCTGCCGAGGTCGCGACCCCCTGGCACGCTATTGTGCTCTTTACCCAGCTGCCCGATACGGCGGTGGCCGAGCGCTGCATTGATGGCCAGTTCAAGATTGAGCGGGTGCATCCGGGCGATATTTTGGTGCTGCCTGCCGGGGTGGGGCAGCGATCGCGGTGGAACGTGCCCGGTGAGTTTATGAACCTGGTGTTTGACCCGGCGGCCCTGGGGCGATCGCTCGACGAAGCTGCCGATGGCACCACCTACGAGCTGTTACCCCACTTCGCCACCCAGGATCTGCTGGTGCTCCAGCTGGGCCTGGTCCTGCGGCGGCTGTTGCAGACGGGTACTCCAAGCCGCCTCTATGCCGAGTCGCTAACAACCACATTGGCGGTGCACCTGCTGCAAACCTACGCCACCCGCAAGCCCCGGCTCGCCACCTACAGTGGCGGTTTAGCCCAGGCCAAGCTCCAACGGGTCATTGACTACATCCACAGCCACCTGGACACCGACCTCAGCCTCGACACTCTCACCACCCTGGCGGGCATGAGCCCCCACTACTTCGCCCAGCTGTTCAAACAGTCCACCGGGTTTGCGCCGCACCAGTACGTCATTCGCTGCCGGGTCGAGCGGGCAAAAGCGCTGCTGACGCGGCCAGACCTGGCGATCGCCGACATTGCCTACCAGACAGGCTTCGCCAACCAGAGCCATCTAAATCGCCACTTCAAGCGCCTGCTGGGGATCACCCCTGGTCAGTGGCGACAGCGTTGAGAAATGCTGCTGTCTAGGGGCTGTCATCAATTAGCTCTGAATGCCTGAAAACCAAGGATTACATCCCCTAGCCTGTTTTCTGGGTCGGGCGTGGCAAAGCTTGTAATGAAAGGTTTTCGGCCAGAATTGATGGACACGCCCTAACGGCTACCCAAGGGATTATTTACATTACGTCATCAAGCCTGAGGGCAAGGTCGGGGAAAATAACTGACGCCAGCGGCTGACCCAGTCGATATTGCTGTTTGTGGTACGACTCCTCAATCAGCTGACAGACGGTAATGGTTGGTTGCTTCGGTTTGCCAATAAACTCGATGCCTCCTAACCCTCGAAAATCAACAATCCAGTACTCTTCAATTCCTAGTAAGGCATATTCTTCAACCTTGCGGGCATAGTCGTCTTGCCAGTTGGTGCTGACTACTTCGACGACCATCGCGATCGCCTGCCCCGAAGTAATCACAGGCTCTTTTTGCCAGAGTGGTTCTACTGCCAGAGCAGCCTCGTCTAAAACCACAACATCGGGGCGTAGGGCGGTTGCAGCGGCAGCGGGGGGTTTAATCAAGCAGGTTTTAGGGATGGTCCAGCCTCGGTTGAGGCGAAGAATTTCCGCAAACAGATATCCAGCCAGCTTGCCAGCAACTTGTTCATGGGGGCCAGTGGGTTCCAAATTGCGCAGCTCCCCATCAATCAGTTCATAGTGTGGGTTATCCCCATACTGAGCTAAAAATTCTTCAAAACTCAGAGTTTTGGCTGGCGTGTAAGTCATTGATTGCCCCTGCTGCTAAGACTGTATGCTGCTGAGACTGCGGAAGACCGCAATCAGGGCTAAGAGAGTTGTTAATCATCCTACCAATCGAAGCTAAAAACCGGATGCTATGTCCGCCACGTGACCGGCAAAGCTGCGGCGCGTCTCCCCAACAGGGTAAAATCTGACGTTGGTTGAGCAACTGAGAGGACAGACCCCTGAAAACCCGCGTAATTATCGTTCGCCACGGGCAGAGCACCTACAACCAGCAAAAGCGCATTCAAGGTCACTGCGACGAGTCAGAGCTGACCCCTGGCGGCGAAGCCCAGGCGCTGCAGGTGGGGCAGGCGCTGGTCAGCATTCCCTTTGATGCGGTGTGGGCCAGCCCTCTCAAGCGCGCCCGCAAAACGGCCGAAATCATTACCGCCGAGCTGCAAAAGGGGACTCCTGCCCTGGCCGCCCCCAGCTTTACCGACAACCTCAAAGAAATCAGCCTGCCCCTGTGGGAGGGGATGCCCTTTGTCGAGGCCGAAACGCAGTACCCTGAGACCTTTGAGCAGTGGCGCACCGACCCGGCCAACTTTGTTATGGCCGTGCCCCAGCCCGACGGCACGACTGTAGAGTTTTACCCCATTCGCGAGCTGTACCAGCAGGCCGCCCGTTTCTGGCAGGAGCTGCTGGCGGCGCACCAGGGCCAGACTGTGCTGATCGTGGCCCACAGCGCCATCAACCGGGCGCTGATTAGCACCGCTATTGGGCTGGGGCCAGAGCGCTTCAACAACCTCAACCAGGCCAACTGCAACATCAGCGTGCTCAATTTTGCGGGCGGCTGGGGTAGCCCGGTGCAGGTCGAAGCCATGAACCTGACCAGCCACATGGGCAATCCGCTGCCCGACATGCGCCGTGGTCACCGAGGCCCCCGTATGCTGCTGGTACGCCACGGCGAAACCGAGTGGAACCGCCAGGGCCGCTTTCAGGGCCAGATCGATGTGCCGCTCAACGACAATGGCCGCGCCCAGGGTGAGAAGGCGGCAGAATTTCTCAAACCCGTGGCGATCGATGCGGCCTATACCAGCTTTATGGCTCGACCCAAGGAGACGGCGGAAATCATTCTGCGGCACCACCCCGGCCTGACGCTGCACTCGGTCAACGAGCTGCAAGAAATCAGCCACGGCGAATGGGAGGGGCTGTACGAGTCAGAAATTGAGAGTAACTACCCCGGCATGCTGGAGCAGTGGCAGAGCCAGCCCGAAACCGTGCAAATGCCGGGGGGCGAAAACCTGGAGCAGGTGTGGCTGCGATCGATCGCGGCCTGGAAAGACATTGTGACCGCCCACAGCGGCGGCGATGAGGTACAGACTGTTCTCGTTGTAGCCCATGACGCCGTCAACAAAGCGCTGCTGTGCCACGTGCTGGGGCTGGGGCCAGAGTCCTTCTGGCGGTTTAAGCAGGGCAACGGGGCCGTCAGCGTGATCGACTACCCCGACGGCATCGACAGCGCCCCGGTGCTGGTGACGGTCAATATCACCATTCACCTGTCGGGCAGCGTGCTCGACAAAACCGCCGCGGGGGCCCTGTGACGGAGGTTCAGTTCATTCAGCAGGTGCGGGTGCTGGATGCAGTTACGCAAAGCGATCGCACCGCCGATGTGCTGGTGCAGGACGGGGTGGTGACAGAGGTAGCCCCGTCAATCACCGTCATTCCCGCCAGGGCTGAGATGCTCGACGGGCAGGGAAAAGTTCTGCTGCCGGGCCTAGTGGACCTCTACAGCCACTCGGGGGAGCCGGGCCACGAGCCGCGCGAAACCCTGGAGTCGCTGCTGGCGGCGGGGCAGGCGGGAGGCTTTACCCGGCTGGGCATTTTGCCCGATACAGAACCTGCGATCGACCATCCGGCGATGGTGGAGAAACTGTTGCAACGGCGAGAGGCTCCTGCAGATGGCGCTCGCGCTTTGCCTCAGCTCTACCCCTGGGGAGCGCTGACCCAGGGTGCCCAGGGCCAGCAGATGACTGAGCTGGCGGAGCTGGCGGAGGCTGCGATCGCAGGCTTTGCCGACGGGCGAGCGATTCAAAATTCTCTTTTAACCCAACGCTTGTTGCAGTACCTGCGGCCCCTGGGCAAGCCGGTAGCGCTGTATAGCTGCGATCGCACCCTGCGCGACAGCGGCGTGGCTCGCGAAGGCCCGTTTTCGCTGATCTACGGCCTGGTGGGCGACCCGGCCAGCTCTGAGACCGCTGCCCTGGCGGCCTTACTGGAATGTGTGGCCGAGACAGGTACTCCCGTTCACCTGATGCGGCTTTCGACGGCGCGGGGGGTGGATCTGGTGCGGCAGGCCAAGGAGCGCGGGTTGCCCGTCACCGCCAGCACCACCTGGATGCACCTGCTGTGGAGTGCGAAGGATTTGGGCGGCTACGACCCCAACCTGCGCCTGTCGCCACCATTGGGAAATCCCGAAGATCAGGCGGCGCTGATTGAGGGAGTGAAGACAGGGGTGGTGGATGCGATCGCGATCGACCACACCCCCCACACCTACGAAGACAAGACTGTGGGCTTTCCCTCGGCCCCTCCCGGTGCAATCGGCTTAGAGCTGGCCCTGGGGATTTTGTGGGATACCTTTGTGGCCAAGGGCGACTGGTCGCCGCTGAGGTTGATTCAGGCAATAAGCACAAACCCTGCGGGTTGCTGGGGCCAGACGCCGCCGACTATTCAAGCACAGCAGCCTGCCGAAATGGTGCTGTTTGACCCAGTAGCTACCTGGACGGTGAGCCCGGCGACGCTGCGATCGCTCTCTTCTAATACTCCCTGGCTGGGGAAAGCGATCTCTGGTCGCGTTCTGCGTACTTGGGTGCCCCCACGTTAGCCATCGATAATCCCTGAGTAGATTCCCGCCCCACACCTTTGCAGGAATGACTGCCTATCCGTCATGCCCGTGAAAACGGGCATCCATAGGGGAGTATTTTGGCCATGGATAAGCAACCAACCGTTTATATCCTTGCCAGCAAGCCCTATGGAACTTTGTACACGGGAGTTACCAGTAACTTGACCAAGCGAGTTTGGGAACACCGCAACAACGTGGTTGAAGGCTTCACGAGTCGGTACAGAGTCCACCAACTGGTTTATTTTGAGCAACATACCAGTATGGAAGAGGCTATTCTGCGAGAAAAGCGAATTAAAAAGTGGAATAGAGCCTGGAAGATTAAGCTCATCGAAGAGAAGAACCCTGGTTGGAAGGATTTGTGGTTGGATCTTTGAAAAGATAAAGCTTCCATCCGTCATGCCTGTGGAAGCGGACTTCCATAGCGAGAAGTTGCTCCCGAATGGATTCCCACCTGCGTGGGAATGACAGGTGGCCGTCATGCCCGTTTTCACGGGCATCCATAGCGAGAAGTTGCTCCCGAATGGATTCCCACCTGCGTGGGAATGACAGCCTATCTGGAGTGAACTTCTCCGTTACCCAAACAGTCGATCGCGCTGGAGATACCGCAATACATCGTCAGGGTCGGGGCGAATCATAACTCCGGTGGCGGGCACCGCGATCGCCCTCGAGTTCCAGGCGATGCGCTCGATCGCATTGCACAGGTGCAGGTGGTCGATGGTGTGCTGGGTGTCGCTCTCGCTGCCCACCAGGTACAGGCGCAGCCGTCTGCGCCTGGGCTGGGACATGTCGTCGGGCCGCACGGGCAGGGCCGCCTCGGGTAGTGGAGACGGCGCAAAGTATTGAATGTGTAGCATCTGAGGGGATTCCTCCACGAAGGGTTGGTAGGAATCCCCGAATATTCGGCCACCTAAGACGCAGAGCTAACGCAGGGTGGCAAAATAAGCACAGCCCAGAGACAGCCTGTTCCTGTCGAAGGGTTAGGCGCTGGTTGGTGTCGTTACCACCTTCCAGTGCCGCCGACCAAATGTTCGGGGATAAAGTTGCACGGAAACAACCTTGACCGAACACAATACGCTATTCGCCCAACGTACACAACCGTAGGGCCAATTTTAGATTTTGGATTCTCTAGTGCCCTGGCTCTTTAGCTACTGGTGCCCCGGCTCTGCCTAGGCATCTTGGGTTTGCGGCTCTGCCGCTGATTTCGGAAGGCAGAGCCTGACCGTCGCATTCCTATGCAGAGCATGGGAACGAGCAGCGGGAGTCTACAAAATATTGCACTCAGCCCAAAAAAGACGTATTCAGCCTGCGGCAGACTGAATACGTCTCGATACTCTATCAATCTCGTTAGGCTACATCGGCACTATTGACTGGGCGACGAGTGCGCTTTTGGCGCTCAGATTTGCGGCGACCACCGGCCATCTCGTATTCGCTGCTGTCTTTGCCGTAGCGGACGCCAAAGCCCGAGAGCATGTGGTCTGAAAAGTCCATTAGCTTGCGCTCGGCGGCCAGCATCTCGTTGTAGGCCCCATCGACCATCGACAGCATGCGGTTGTAGGCCATCAGCTTTTCGTGCATGGTCTGAATGTGCGCCTCGTAGGCATCCATGGTGTAGCCGTTGCCAAAGTCGATGGTTTTAGCCACAGACCCCATACCGGCAATGCGGCGTCGGGCTTTTTCGAGGGTGGGGGAGCTTCTTTTCTTTCTGGGCATTTTGGTATCTCCAAAAGTGAAACGGTAAGACTGAGTTTTGCAGCCGTGGGTAATGGATTGTGAAGTCTCAGGAGGCTTTTATTAGTGGTCATAAAAGTGCCATGGCTTACCGTTTCCAAGATGCATCCCTGGAGTTGCGCGGCTCAGTTGTATGTCTACTTTAGGCAGCAAAAATGGGCGATCGCTTGAGTAGCTATTCGGAATAGCGATGTCTTATTTCACCAGGCCATATCTCCGTAGCTACGGAGCTACGGAGGTTTTGGGCTAAACTGTGGGCGATAGTCGCTAATGCCCTGGCGTTAGTTAAAAATGAGTAGGCAATGTGGACTGTTGCTTATGCGTTAGTTACTACGGCTTAAGTAATGCTAATTATTGGGGCGAAAGATCTGCGGTTTGTACGGAGGTTGGGGCAGATTAGGTGGGCGATCGCTTAAAAGGATTATCCAATTATAGGCTTTGCTTAATCGTTAGTTGATATTGCTTAGACGTTAGTTATGAATGACGTTTTTATGGCGTATGTTTGAAGACTATAGGGCATTCCTAGGCAGAGGTAGCAATCGGGCAGTGAGCCGTGTCCTAAGGTGAAAAAGGCTCAGTCCCTAATGCCCTGCCGGGCTTTTTCTAGCTCCTCGGCTAACTCGGTGGAGTTGGGCCTTAGCTCTAAGGCCCGCTGCAGGTCTGAAACAGCCTGGTCGAAACGCCCCATACGGCGATAGGTGAGCCCACGGTTAGCGATTGCTAGAGCATAGTCGGAGCTAATCTCAATTGCCCGGTCGTAATCAGCAATAGCCCCTGCGAAGTCATTCGACAGATAGCGGGCAAACCCGCGATTGTTGTAGGCCAGTGCAAATTGGGGATTGAGTTCAATAGCCTGGTCATAATCGGCGATCGCCCCTGCCAGGTCCCCCTGGTTCCCACGAGCATTTCCGCGATTAAGGTAGGCATCTGCATATTGGGGGTTGAGTTCAATAGCCTGGTCATAATCGGCGATCGCCCCTGCCAGGTCTCCCTGGTTCCCACGAGCAATCCCGCGATTAATGTAGGCCACTGCATATTGGGGATTGAGTTCAATGGCCTGGTCATAATCGGCGATCGCCCCTGCCAGGTCGCCCTGGTTCCCACGAGCAATCCCGCGATTGTTGTAGGCCACTGCAAATTGGGGATTGAGTTCAATGGCCTGATCATAATCGGCGATCGCCCCTGCCAGGTCCCCCTGGTCCCCACGAGCATTCCCGCGATTGTTGTAGGCCACTGCATATTGGGGATTGAGTTCAATGGCCTGGTCATAATCGGCGATCGCCCCTGCCAGGTCCCCCTGGTCCCCACGAGCATTCCCGCGATTGTTGTAGGCCACTGCATATTGGGGATTGAGTTCAATGGCCTGGTCATAGTCGGCGATCGCCCCTGCCAGGTCGCCCGGTTTATGGCGAGCGCCGCCACGCAGCACATAGGCTTCGGGAAAATCTGCACGCAGGCTGAGAGCCAGGTCAAATTGTTGGATAGCCGCCCTATAGTCATCAGCAATGAGCAACAAAAATCCACGATAGTACCCTGTCTCGACACGGCGACTACCCTGTTCAGATTGCTCTATTAGACGACCAACACTGGTTTCAATTACTTGAATGTCGCCTTCAACAAGGTTTTGGCTTGACGGCAGGTTAATGCTGTAACCTCCAGGTTCTGTGTTGTCAACTGTTGCTCCAACAGTTCTGGCAATCCGCACTTCATCAAGTTGGATAGTTCCACTACCGAGCCAGTTTTCAATGAAGCTGTCTAAGGTTTCTTTCAAGTTAGCGACTGCATCTTCAGTCGGGTCCAAGCTGACTGCTGTGTTATGAGAGGCAAGGGCCGCTAGCAGATCTCCGCTTTGGGTAAGGGCAATGCCTCGGTTCATCCACGCTTGAGGATAAGGTTCCCCAACTTTCTTAGCTTCGGCAATGGCGGCATCATAAGCGGCAACGGCATCATCCCAGTTTTCTAAATCGCTGAGAGTATTGCCCAAGCCAAAATGAGCAATAAAGTTATCAGGCTCTAACCTAAGAACTTTTTCAAAGTCGTCGCGGGCAGCGGTGTGCTCTCCAATTCGATTCCGAAATTCTCCCCGCACAATCATCACTGCTGTATTGTCGGGGTTATCGGCCAGAATCTGGTCAAGCTGTTCTAGCGCCCTGTCTCGTGTTTCCTCATTGGCAAAGGCCAAGACAGCTTCTGTGACAGGGAATACATCACGCAAATTTTCCTGTTGAATTTCGATTTGCTCGTTGGCTACGCCAAGTTTCGTATTGGCTGTCTGAAGTTCTGTATTGGCTGTCTGAAGCTGTGTTTCGACTGAGCCTAAATCGTTTTGGATTGCAGTTAGCTCACCACGGTTTTGATCAAGCTGCTGCTGAGCAGTTTCGACGGCCTGAGTAGCCTGCTGAAACTGAGCTGCAAGTTCTGCATTTTGACCACTCAGGTCTTCATTCTGTACAGATAAGGTTCCATTGGTGTTCTCTAGGGCATCGTTAGTGTCGTTGAGTTCTTGGTTTTGCTCAAGAGCCTCATCTCGCTCGTCTACCGCTGATGCGGCTTCAGCTTCTAACTCAGCGGTTTCTTCTCTCAGCCCAGCTGTTTCTTCTCTCAGTTCAGCGGCAATGCCCTGTTGTTTATTGATTGCAGAAAGAGAAGCCACCAACCCCGCCAGGGCCGCAAACAAAACCGCAGCCCCAATCCGGCTAGAGCGACGGGTTCGACGACGAACTCTATCCAATTCCCCCTGGGACTCTGCCAATCGTGCTTCGACCTGCGCTAACGCAGCGGTCTTTTCGGTAAGTTCTCGGGATTTTTCTTCAAGCTTACGATTGGTTGCTTCCAGGTCTTGCTGCCGTCCTAACTTTTGGCTCCCCACCAAAAACTGATAATCTGCCCGCCCCAGGGTGCGATCTTCGGCCCAGGCTAAAGCGCTGGTGAGAGCATCCCCCTGTAGCAAATAGCTCTCATCTTGTTGGTTAGAGGCTTCCCAGGCAGCAATCGCTTCTCCATAGGGCCGCAACCCTGCTAGCTGAGCCTGCACCCACGCCGCATCAAACGCCGATTTGTAAATGCGGCTATAGGTCCGCAACTGCCCCTGGTCTTCGACCACCAGGCCCGACAGCCGCAGCTCAATGTGGGCTGGGTCGCCTGTGGCAGCGATGCTGCCCTCCCGCAAAATCTGCTGGTATAGCCCCAGCAAGCGTCCGGCACTGCGCTCATCTCGCAGCAACCTGTCCCGAATCGTGCGCAGGTGCTCGGGCTCATCCTGAGCTTCCCAGTTATTCAGAATGCGGCTCTGCACCAGGCTGGCAATCTGGGTGGCTTCCTGCCCTGGGGCAATCGGTGCGGTGGTTTCTGCCACCATACGGCAGAGCTTTTGGGTCAGCAGCGGCTGCCCACCCGTCCAGTCTAAAATTGCCGCCATTATCGCCGTAGAATCTGCCGCAAGAGGGTCTAGGCCCCGCTCCAGCGGTTCTACCTCAGCCAACTGAAACCCCTTTAGGTCTATGGCCTGGCCAATATTAAACGGGGTGCGGTTTTTGTCTTGAATCAGATCTGGGGGCGTGGTCACCCCCAGCAGGGCAAAGGTAAGGCGGCGATACTCCGGGTTCTCAGCCCGCTGGTTAAAGCAGGCGCGAATCAGCGCAAAGAAATCGTCTTTGAACTCAATTCGCAGAATGCTGTCGATTTCATCAATAAAAATCACGATCGGGTCGCTCACCTGGGGCAGCAGCTGGGTCTCGATAAACTCCCCCAGCCGCTGTACCGGAAATAGGTCGCTGTGGTCGTTCCACCAGGCTTTGGCTTTGCGCAGACCAAAACTGCGGGCGATACGCTGGGCGATGCCCCAGTACCACTGCTCTTGAGTAATGCCCTGACTGCCGATGGAGGTAATGTCGATCACCCCGCAGGCAATGCCCTCGCTTTGCAAAGTCTGCATGGTGTGCACCCGCAGGCTCGACTTGCCCATTTGCCGCGAGTTAAACACATAGCAAAACTCGCCCGCTTTCAGGGCCTCGACAAACTCGCGATCGGCCTGGCGCTCGACATAGGTGGGGGCATCTTTTTCCAGGCTGCCGCCGACCTGGTATTTGTAGGTGTTGGGTGCAGCCATGGTTTACCCCTGCAAAACGTCTTAGATCCCCTGTTCGGGCGCACGCCATACGCCCCTACGTTCCTTTCAAATGCTCAAGAAAATACTGCTGGTACAGGCTATTTCTGGGTGTCGCCTGGTTGCGCTGCAACCGAATCAGCCCCATGCTCTCTAGCTTAAAAGCCACATCCGCCTCCAAATCCACCGGGGTCTTGCGGCGCACCACGTCGCGGCAGGCGTTGGCCAGCTCAGGGTAGCGTTTAAGGTTTAGCAGGTGCCGCCGCAGGTGGTCGCTGTAGATACCCGCTTCGGTGGGGCCGGTTTCCAAAAGGGCTGCCATCGATAAATCTTGCCGGCGCAGGTGGTAAAACCCCTTGCGCAGCAGATATGGGTGTCCCCCCACCAGGGCCATAATTTGGTCTACCTCGTCTGCCCCAAAGGGCAGGTTGTAGCGGTGGGCCAGATCCTGCACCTGGGCCTGGGTAAACTCGGGCAGCTCCACGTTTTTGCCCACGTTAAAGGGCGACTGGTTAATCTCCAGCGGCACATAGGCCTCGGTAGAGTGCACCACTATCAGCCGCAGTTTTTCCCATAGTTCGCTGCCCCTGTCGCCATAGCGGGCGGCTTCGTACCACGATCGCAGCAGGCCAAAAAAGTCGTCGGCTACCACCCGATGGGGAAACACCAGATCTACCTCATCCAGAGCCAGCACAATCGGTTCGTCGATTTCTTCTAGCAGGCACTCAAAAAAGTAGTCGTTACAGCGATCTTTGACGCCCACACTGGGGTCCCAATAATCGGCCAGCTCATCCAGCCGCTTGAGCCGTCGCCCCACCCGCGAGCACAGCCAGCGCAGCAGTTGATCCAGGTCGCCAAACATGGTGCTGTCGGCCCGCTGCATACTCACCGCAATGGTCTGATAGCCCTGGCTCTCGGCATGGTGCAAAATCCGCGCCATCAGCGAAGTCTTGCCCATCTGCCGGGGGGCCTTGATGCGAATCAGCGCTCCGGGCTGGGTGATCTCTTCAAAACAGTCGGCTTCGATAGTGATATTGGCTTTGCCGGCCTCGGTGCTGTAGCGCTCTACATATAGGCCCGATGTTAGCGGCACTGCCCCGCCCGGTTCGCGCTTCAGCTCCGGTTCTGCCACAGGCAGGGGCGGGTCGTCGGGAGTATCAGCAAATAGCGGTTGGGTTTCAGGGGGTTCCACCGTGGGCGGCGCATTGCCCGAGGCGATCAGCTGCAGCACCTCCGCCACCACAGTCGGCGTATCCTGGGGTGACTGCCACAGCCGCTGGTGAATGCGGTTCAGGTAGCCCCGCAGGTTGTAGGTCAGGGGCGACTCCATCGGAAACTGCACCCGAATCGGCAGGATGATGGGCCGCTGTTCTGCTCGGCTTTCTTGCAGCTCTTTGGCGTGTTTGACTTCATCCATCACCATTTCACTGGTGACCGACTGAGGCGAAAGCAACAGCACAAAGTAGTCGCTCCGTTCCAGCTCTTGCAAAATCCGCTGCGCCCAGAGATCACCAAGCTGCAGGCTAGACCCGGCTAAAAAGGGTTGAAGCCCTGCCGCCTTCAAGTCTTGATAGAGCGTCTGAGCCAGAGCCTGGTCTGGGTCTTGCGCCCGATAGCTAATAAATACCCGAGCGCCTTGGGAGTTGAGAGGTTCAGTATTCTCAGTCTGAGTCAGCACCGAACCAAGAACCTGTTGCAGCGTTTCCAGCCCGCAGCCAAGCTCGCTTTCGGCCCAGGTAAGCAAGGCCATCGCCCGATCTGCAGGCGGCGCTGATGCTGGTGGCACATTACCCGACGGTGGCTTGAGCGCAAAAACGACCTGGTCGAGCTGTGGACCCGGCAAAGCCGAAAGCCGCCGACTGAGCTGGAGTCGTTGGGAAAAGTCGGGGGAGCCTGTCACAACGAAATGATGCAATGGGGGCAGATAATTGCCATCCACTATAGCCTGGTTTCTCGTAGCGACTTACTTTTCCAAAGAGCCAGTTTTTGTATAAAGCCCGTATTTACTCACGGACCCAGACACCGTGAAAACTGGGGGGTACAACGCTGGGCAGCTCCAGGCGACAAATTGGCCCCTTCTCCAGGTTGTGACCCTCGTAAACCCACACCTCACTGCGGTGCTGATGCCCATTGTAGACCACAGTGAGTACCCAGGGCTGCTGAGGGTTGGCGGCATTTTCCACCGGAATCGGTTCCGAGGGGTAGCAGCCGGGGCCAGCATCCGCAACGGTGAGGCCAGTTTTGGGGTCAAAGCAGGCGATCGCCCCAAGATAACTGCCTATTGCCGAATGCTAGCATCAAACCAGTTTCTGAAAGGAACACCCACCCATGCTGACCCTAGACCAACTCATCGCCGAAGCCACAGCCTTACCCGATGCCGACAAAACGATTCTGTTGGAAAGGCTAGTAGAGAGCATGGCAGAACCACTGGATCAGGACTTGTTGCTTGAGGGCGTGCAGAAAGCTCAAAAGCGCCTGGCCGAAATTGAAGACGGCACAGTTCAAACCATTCCTGGAGAAGTGGCCCTAGCTCAAATCCGATAGCTCATTGAATTGTCGGAACTTACCCATTCACCCAGGTACCGTGGAAGCTGGGGGGCACAACGCTGGGCAACTCCAGGCGGCAGACTGGCCCTTTCTCCAGGTCGTGGCCCTCGTAAACCCACACCTCGCTGCGGTGCTCATGCCCGTTGTAGACCACGCTTAGCACCCAGGACTGCTGAGGGTTGGCGGCATTTTCCACCGGAATCGGTTCTGAGGGGTAGCAGCCGGGGCCAGCATCGGCAACGGTGAGGCCAGTTTTTGGGTCGAAGCGGGCGATCGCGCCAAACAGCTCACTCACCGGCACCGAGTCGTCGCGGTGCACATTCAGGTAGGTGACAGCCGTTTCGTCCTGACCGATCGCGATTGGGAACTCGCAGTGTTGGTCAATCAAACACTGCTGGTCAAGAATTCTGGCGGTTTTGGGGTCGATGCGGTACTGCCAGAGCTGAGCATCGGCGGGGGTGGTGATGTGGCCTGAGGCCACTTCTTTGAGGTACTGGTTGGTGGCAAAGTCGGGGTAGCGCACCACATCGAACACAACCGAGCCGTCAAAATCGAGGTAGCTGTGGCCAAAGTGCCACTGGTACCAGGGGTCTGTAGCGTCAAGGGCGATCGCCTCCAGACTATCCGCATCCACCACAATAATCTGGGTGCCCTGCTGGGGCTGCCACTGCAGCGCATCGCTAAAGCTACTGAGGCCAAACAGCGCTGGCAGCGGGCTGAGGCGCACGGGCGACACGCAAAACACCAGGTAGCGATCGGCCAGCACACAATCGTGAATTAGCGGAATGCCGCTGAGGGGAATGGTGCCGGTTTTCTCCACGGCCCCAGCCGCGTTCAATCGATAGATCTTAAGCGTGGCGTTGCCCCCCGGCACCAGGCCAAAGCTGAAGATTTTGCCCGTGCGGGGGTGGCGCTTGGGGTGAGCCGTAAACGTATCGCTGGGCTGCAGCCCCTCCAGACTATCTAGCCCCAAGGTTGCCAGAGTCTCCAGGTCAAGGCGATGGGGCAGGCCGCCTTCCCATAGAGCCAGCAAGCGATCGGGCAGAGCCAGCACCGAGGTATTAGCGGCATTTTTCATTTGAGTCTGCCAGCGCTGCCAGATAGAAACGGGCGGCAGGGTGCCGTAGCCCCGATACAGGCATTGTTCAGACTCTTCTTCATCCACAAACCCGGCAGAACACACGTAGCGATAGTTGGCCACAGCAGTCGCCCCGTCAAACCGCACCCGCAGCACCGCCCCATCGCCATCAAACCAGTGGCCAAATTGGGTACCGCCGCGCTCTAGTCGAGCCGGGCCGTTGCGATAGAGGGTGCCGCGCAGGTCGGTGGGCAATTCGCCTTCTAAGACAGTTAGAGGAGTGGCGGAAAATTCTGTAGCGGGTTGGGCGATCGCGGCGGCCCACAGGGCGGTAGATGTTGCTGCGGGTTGCGCTTTAGGTGGTGCCGAAGAGGCCATAGGTTAGGAGAAAATCAATACTCCCTTTATTGTGAACCAGTTCAGAAAAGGAGGGGGGAACAGATACCACTCATGTCCCTTCGATTTCGCTCAGGGACCGATCCCTTAACCTTGTTTTGACTTCGCTCATGTCCCTTCGACTTCGCTCAGGGACCGATCCCTTAACCTTCCTGGACTCTCCTCATGTCCCTTCGACTTCGCTCAGGGACCGATCCTCTGGTTCCCTCGTCACTTCCCTGTGAAAAGTGCAAAATTTTGAATTTTCAATTTTGAATTTTGCACTTACCCACCCATCCACCCATCCACCCCTTCACTCCCCTTCACC
>PYER01000481.1 GCA_003017855.1 filamentous cyanobacterium CCT1 | reverse complement strand
CAGTGACCTCGGGCGATCGCTGCGTCACCAGCGTTACCTCATGGTTTTGGCTCAGGTGCTTGAGCAGGTAAAACGTGCGAATCTGGGTGCCTCCCAGCGTCGGCGGGTAGGGAAACGTGGCCGAAATCATCAGGATTCGCATTAGTCCAGTTCTCCCATGTGGGCAATCGCCCGGGCATAGTCGGGTAGCTTGGCCTGAGCCTGCCCCTGGGTGCGGGCGTGGGTACACCAGAGATCGAGCGGCGTAATGGCTAGCTCTAGCGGGGTGCCTTGGCCAGTCAGCAGCTTGGCGGCGGCCTGGGGCAGTTCCTTCAGACCCCAGCGCAGCAGGCGATAGCGGGTTTCTCTGGCGGTGAGCGATCGCATCAGTTCCACCCCGTGTAGGTCGTGCAGGTAGCGGTTGGAGCAGCCGTAGCGGTACCACTGGCTGCGCAGGCCCTTCAGGGTATCGCGGTGGCGATGGTAGACCACCGCCTCAGCGGCGTGAACAAGCTGCCAGTCGGTGGCCTGCTGAATGCGCCAGCACAGATCGGCGTCCCCGCCTGTGGTCAGGTGGGGACGAAAGAGGCCAACTGTACCCAAAATTTCGGCTCGTAGCGCTAAGTTGGCGGTTTGGCCGTAGGGCAAAAAGGAATGATTCAGCGTGTTGTGCTGGGAGAGGGTGCCCTGGCGATCGGCGTAGCGCTCCAGCCAGTTTCGGCTGGGCAGGGCTTTGATTTCGCCTGCAACCAGGCCTACGGAATTGTCCTCAAAGGGCTGTACCAGGGCGGCGAGCCAGTTCGTCTCTGGCTGACAGTCCGCATCAGTAAAGGCGAGAATGTCTCCGGTGGCGGCAGCGATGCCAGCGTTGCGGGCAGCGTAGGAGCTTTGGATGGCGCTATAGGTGAGGGCTCGGAGGCGGATTCCCTGGGCGGCAGCGGTAGCGGTGGTGGATTGGAGCAGGTCGGGGGTGCGATCGCGGCTGCCGTTATCCACCAACAGGTACTCGACGCGATCGGCGGGGTACTGCTGCCCCAGCAGGCGCTCCACCAGACCCGGAAGGTCGGCCTCGCCATTGTAGATGGGTACGATTACCGATACCGAGGGGTAATTTTTCGGCTCGGTGTCGCTGGTTGTTACTGTCGGGACCGCCATGAGCTGCAACCAAAACTGGTTCCAGTATGCCCAGCCTCGAACTGAATCTCTTGCAGAGACGGCGATCGCTAGAGCCGTTATACTGCTGAGCGCAGCCCATGTTTGACGCTATGCATTCTCTGCTTCGACCCATGCTCTATATCAGTTTGGTCGCCGCGATCGGGCTGTTTGGCTGCGCCCCTGTTCCGGATCAGGCCGGTGCGGCGGAGTCTGGGGTTGAGGCTCAGCCGCTAGCGCAGCCGATGCCGCCGATTTACGAAACTGTTCGCCTGCATGCGGCTACGGTGCATGTTGTGACGATTCCCGACCCGGTGAACTATCCTTTACGGGTGGCGGTGGTGGATCTGCTGGCGCGGGTTGACGCGATCGCAGCTCAGGTCTGTGAGGGCGACGGGTGCGTGGCTGCTGCTATTAACGCGGGCTTTTTTGACCCCAGCAATGGCCTCACAACCTCCCACGTTGTGAAGGATGGGGTGCTGGTAGCCGACCCCAGCCAGAACGAGCGGCTGGTGGGCAATCCAGACCTGGCCAGCTACATGGATAGAATTCTCAACCGATCGGAGTTTCGCCGCTACGACTGTGACAGTACTCCCAGCTACGACATCACGTTTCACAGTGCCCCGGTGCCAGCGGGCTGTGACCTGGTAGATGCGGTGGGGGCTGGGCCGCAGCTGCTACCGCAGGATACCTCGGTGGAGGAGGGGTTTGTGGACAGTGCTGCTGGACGCGATGCCCTGGGGAGTCAGTCGGCCAATGCGCGATCGGCGGTGGGGCTAACGGCGGACGGCTGCGTGGTGCTGGTGATGGCGGCCCAGGTGCCGGGGGTGTCGCCCAGCGGGATGACGATGGCGGAGGTGGCGGAGGTGATGCGCGATCGCGGCGTGGTGAAAGCCCTTAATCTCGACGGCGGCAGTTCTTCAACGCTGCTGTACGGCGACACGATTCACTACGGTCGTCTCAATGCATCGGGGGAATTGGTACAGCGCCCAGTGAAATCAATCCTGTGGGTTGAAAATACCCCGTAGGGGCAAACGGTTGTTTGCCCAAGACAGGGTCTGTGGTACTAACCGTAAAACCTGATGCGGCAGCGGTCTTGGAGACAAAGCAAAGCCTACCGCTGGGGGCGTTTCGATTGCCCCCAGACCCCCGCTTCGCACCTCCTCCGGCCTACGACCAGGGCCGTTCCACCGCCCTGGACCCAACGGAAAGGATTAGTCGATCATCGGTTTAAACCTATGTTCTGTAAACCAATCTTTAAGCAGAATAGAACCATGAGCTTTAAATCTTGTTCGAGGGCGTTCTCAGCACCATCTGTGTGCTTCTACCTCACCAAACACCTATTCTTTAAAATTCCACAAACTTAATTAGGGCTTCCTGAAAAAGGCTAGGAGGCTTGTAGGTTGGAGTGTTCAGAGTGGATCCGAGGTGATAAAGTG
>PYER01000480.1 GCA_003017855.1 filamentous cyanobacterium CCT1 | reverse complement strand
GGGCAAATCGGTCTCAGTCTGGTCGCCCTTCGCTGCATCAACAGGCTCCAGCCGTTGCGCTGTCTTGTTCGCGGGTTCCGATTCCCCCGTTAGGGAGGCTTCCTGAATTCGCAGGTTAGAGGTCTCTAGCAGTCGGTAGTCGGCGGAGACCAGGTTGCCCGTTTCCAGCAGCACAATGTCACCGGGCACCAGCTGTCGCGCCGAGATCTCCTGGACGCGATCGTCGCGGCGCACCTTTACGGTAGATACTGCCAGCTTTTTGAGGGCGGCGATCGCCTTCCCCGCCTGGTACTCCTGGCGAACCCCCAAAATGGCGTTAAAGGCCACAATGGCCAAAATTGCCCCGGCATTGATATAGTCGCCCAGCGCTAGAGAAATCAGCGCCGCGACCATCAGCACCACCACCATGACAGCAGTTAACTGCTTCCACAGAATCTTCCAGAGACTTTCCCCTGGCTGTTCGGTTAACTCATTGAAGCCATGCTGCTTAAGCCGCCGCGTCACCTCGACTTGGCTGAGACCGTGGGCAATCGTCGTGTCGAGTTGCTGTAATACCTCAGCTGGGTCTAACTGATGCCAGGTGCCCATGACTTAGATCTCAACCCAAATACTGCCGTCTTCGACGCGGGTGGGAAATACCGGCAGCGCCTTTTCCTTAGAAACCATGGCCAACATGCGGCCCACCCCCGGCGGCCAGGGGCTCCAGTCTTTGACAGTGCCACTGCCCAAATCAAAGGCGCTATGGTGCCAGGGGCACACGATCGCATTGTCCTTAATCTTGCCCCCCTTCAGCGGCAGCTTCATGTGGGGGCAGGCATTCTCCAGAGCGTAGAGTTGCCCTTCATGGTGCACCAGCAAAAGCGCGTGGCCCTCAACCTTCACCACCTGCTGCGCGCCTTCGGGCAGTTCAGCTTGAGCCAGTGCTTTAATCCAGTTCATACTGATCTCCAGGATTGAATTAGCGGCAAAAGGCCGTTGCCTTGAGCACTCTAGTTTTAATAATGGTTCTGACAGCCGATGGTTTGATTTTCAGTTTGATTTGTTTATTTACGATATAAACTGCAATCAAAATGATGATGGTGGCGTTGCAGTTGAGAATTTTTTCGATGATTTATGAGATGGCTCTTTAACAGTAATTAATCCATAAACTTAAGATCTACAATTGCAGTATCTAGATTAAAGATTCATAAGGAAGGAGATTAATATATGAAATTATTTACGCTGCTTGCTCTGCTAATTGCGATCGTGGCTGGTGTCTTTGCCCTGCAAAACTCAACCCCTGTGTTCGTAGAGTTCATGGGTTGGCAAGCTCAGGCATCTATGGCGCTGATTCTATTGGTTACCTTTTCCTTGGGAGTGCTGTTTGGCGTCCTGATTTCGCTCCCAGCGATGATTCGGCGCATGGGGAAAATTTCTCACTGCAGATCCCAGGTTGACCAGCTGACCTACGATCTTGACGTCGCTAACCGTCAATTGTCTGAGGTCAGCGCCCCGCCAACGGACCCGCATCCTGAGCAACGGCCCCATTCATTAGAGCATTCCACAACGGCCTAATACCAAAGACCGAATCGCTGGGGCAAACGCCGTTTGCCCTATCCAATTAGTGCGTAGTTTGGTAGTTCTAAAGCTGTAAGGATGCATTGTAGTAGTGGATGAAATACCAGATTGCACCGATGTGGTTTTCCAGCTTTTTTGAGAAAGATAAGGTCTTGCGTACCAACCTCGAGACCCGCTGCCGCAACGTGCAGTTAAAGCGCTCAATGCGATTGGTTTGCCCACTATCTTTGCCGACTGCCCGATGGCGCTTGCTTGGCAGCACCGTTTCATAAGCTTCCCAAAAGTCGCTGTAACAGATAGCGCACTGACGATAGACCGGTGGCAAAGATCGCCAGAGTGCTCTAGCCCCTGCGCGAGAACGTTCGCGCAGCGTCGCCTTTGGCGAATCACCAACGTGCATCCCGACAATCTCACGGGTGCCTCGATTGATGGCTAGCCAAATCCACTGTTTGTTGCCTTTATTGCCGACAAAGGACCAAGCCTCGTCACACTCCACCGTTAAGCGCCCTTTTTTTGAGGACTCACCCTCACTTGACGTTCGACCTGCTGATATTTGACGTTGACGTATTGCTGTAGCCAGACTTCTGAAACTCCAGCCACACGGGCAATCCCCGCTAAGGGAATCTTCTCCAGCAAGAGTTTGTCAATCAGGTGCTTCGTGGCCTCGTCAATGATCTTGTTCTGCGGGTCTTGAACAAACTGACGCCCGCAGTCTTTGCACTTATGATTCTGCTTGCCGTTGTGGATGCTGCCGTTTTTGACCACGTTAGAGGAATGACACGCTGGACACGTTGGCAATGGAGAAGACATGAGCTCTAATCAATATCAATCTGGTTCTAGGTTCACAGAGTTTTGCCATCGCTGCATCGTCTCTTCGTTAGACATCAGCTCCGTATCCTTACCCTTTAGGGACTACCCTCTGCTAGAGGCAGTTTAAGCTGAGAAGCCTCGATAGCCAGTTCACGTTCTAGCTCTGAAGGAAGCTCTAGGGTGATATTCATGCTTATGTTCTCTTCTAT
>PYER01000479.1 GCA_003017855.1 filamentous cyanobacterium CCT1 | reverse complement strand
AGATGTGTATAAGAGACAGACGTAATGCTTGATGCGCGCCATCAAGCCCAACTACACCCAATCGATTCTCTGAACTTTAACCAAAGGCAATCACCATGATTAAGCTCTACGGTCACGAACTCTCGGGCAACAGCTACAAAGTGCGCCTGCTGCTGGAATTGTTGGGCCTCGACTATGAATGGGTCAAAGTTGACCTGATGAAAGCCGAGCACAAGTCGCCCGACTACCTGGCGCTCAACCCGTTTGGTCAGGTGCCTCTGTTGATCGACGGCGACGTAACCCTGGCCGATGCCCAGGCCATTCTGGTGTACCTGGCGCGGCAGTACGGCCGCGAAAACTGGCTGCCCACCGAGGCTCTGCCGCTGGCTCAGGTGGTGCGCTGGCTCTCAACCACCGCTGGCGAAGTGCGCCAGGGGCCTGAGAACGCTCGCCTCTACCACCTGTTTGGGGCGACCAATATAAACATCGATCGCGCCCACCAGAAGGCCGAGCACATTCTCACTCAGCTGGACAAGCGCCTGAGCAGCCAGCCCTGGCTGGAGTTCAATCGCCCCACGATCGCCGATGTGGCGGTGTTTCCCTACGTGGCGCTGGCCCGCGATGGCAAGGTTGACCTCGATGCCTACCCCAGCGTGCTGGCCTGGATCGATCGCATCAAGCAGCTGCCCGGCTTTGTCCCTATGGCGGGGGTATAAGGCGGGAGGCAGCCTCATCAAAAATTAAGGTCTGTCGGCCATGCTGCCGATAGACCTTAATTAAGGGAAAACCTATGACCGTTGAATCGATCGCGACGCTGTTTATGGCCATGCTCATTTCGGCAGCGGTGCCCGGCCCTGGGGTGTTTACCTGCATTGCTCGGGCGATCGCCTCTGGGTTTCAAGCCACTCTGTTCATTATCGCTGGCATAGTGCTTGGCAACGCCGCATTTTTGATCGTTGTCATCCTGGGCCTGGCTGCGGCGGCTAGCGCCCTGGGGAACTTATTTATCGTCGTCAAATACCTGGGCGCTATTTACCTGATCTGGCTTGGCCTGCAGCTGTGGATGGCCGAAGTTAACCCAGACGACATCGACAGCCGAGCGGCATCCAGCGGTGCAGTGTCGAGCTTTTTGACCGGGCTGGTGGTGCCCTTTAGCAACTCTGCAGTGATTTTCTTTTACGTCAGTCTGTTGCCCACGTTCATCGATGTCAGCCATCTGGGCTGGATTGACGGTCTTACGGCCGTTCTAGTGATTAGCGTAGCCCTGTTCATTGTGCTAGCCGCCTATTCTTACGGGGCGGCTCGGGCCAGGGGGCTGCTGCGCGATCGCCGGGCCCGACGGCGATGCAATCAGGGCGCAGGCGTATTGATGGTGAGCACTGGGGTTTACATCGCTGTTCGACAAACCTGATTTTCAACAGTAAGGAGTATACCCATGGCAAACCTTGGCTGGTCCCACGAAGAGTCGCCCTTCCACGCTGGAGAGCTGGCGATTCAGGCGCGGCTGGGGGTACAGGAGCGGATGGATCGCCAGGGGCGGCGAGTCATTCGCGACTATTTGACCGAGCAGCACCGCCAGTTTTTTGCCCAGCTGTCTTACGTGCTGGTGGGTACGGTGGATGGTGATGGTCAACCCTGGGCCTCGATTGTGGTGGGGGAACCGGGGTTCATCACCTCCCCCGACGATCGCAGGTTACACATCGCCGCTCGGCCCCTCTACGGCGACCCCCTGCACCGCACCCTGGCCGAGGGGGCCGACATTGGCCTGCTGGGCATTGAGCTGCACAGCCGTCGCCGCAACCGCCTGAACGGCACAGTAACGGACATTCAGCCTGGCGGATTGATGATGGCGGTGGGGCAGAGCTTTGGCAACTGCCCCCAGTACATTCAGGCGCGGCACATTCAAACGCAACAGTTTGATCTGCGATCGCTAGATCCGACAGCCCCAAAACCCGTGCATTCCCTGACGGCGCTGGGGGAGGGTGAACGCGCAATGATCGCCACTGCGGATACCTTCTTCATCGCCACGGCCCACCAGGCTGAGGCAGCGGGCAGCGCCAGCGGCGTGGATGTGTCGCACCGGGGCGGCAAGCCCGGCTTTGTTCGCATCGACGATGCCACCACGCTCACCATTCCCGATTTTTCGGGCAACTTCCACTTCAACACCTTTGGCAACCTAGAACTCAACCCCCGCGCCGGGCTAATCTTCATCGACTTTGACCGGGGCGACCTGCTCTACCTCACGGGCACCGCCGAAGTCATTTGGGCTGGCCCCGAAATTGCCACCTACGAAGGCGCCGAACGCCTGCTGCGCTTTCACGTAAACCAGGGCTACCGCGTCGAAGGCAGCCTGCCCCTCACCTGGTCAACCCCAGAGCTTTCGCCCTTTTTGACCGACACCGGCCCCTGGCAAAATCCTCAATAATGGAACATGGCAAACATTATTTCAGGGCGATCGCCATCCAGGGCACCCCGGTTCCAGGGCAAACCTCATTAAGCACAAACCCCATTCAGGGCAAACGCCGTTTGCCCCTACCCATCCAC
>PYER01000150.1 GCA_003017855.1 filamentous cyanobacterium CCT1 | reverse complement strand
GGATGAGAGCGATCCCTGAGCGGAGTCGAAGGGGAGCGGGTCGTTCGCGCTAGCGTCTCCCGTAGGGAGAAAGGGGAGCGGGTCGTTCGCGCTAGCGTCTCCCATAGGGAGAAAGGGTAGCGGAACAGTTTTGGGGAAAAGCGACCAGAACAGTTGCAAAAAATCAAACTGTTACCAAGACAATTTACGCTAACTGCCTCTGTTCGGCTAGGGGCAAATCAACGAAACTTCAACTATGCCGAATCGATTCGTGCTGTTCCCCAGGCCTTTGCCGTTTTTAAGAGGACAGCTTCATGAAACCCAGTAGCTTATATGCTCAGCTTGAGCTCATTCCAGAGTCGCTGGAGCCTTCTGCTCAGTCAGACTATGCCGTCGGCCGGGTTTGGGCGAAGGCGAAGGCGCAACTTCGTCCTATGGCCAGCCAACTGGTGGCTTACCTGTGCGGCTCCAACAGCTTGAGGGTGACAGTCAAGCGCAATCGCCAGGGTCAATCAGCGTTTGTGGTCTACGACCCGGTCAGCCAACAGCGCCATACCTTTAGCTCTGAACAGGAGCTGCGGGTGTGGATCGACCAGCGCTACTACCAGTAGACAGCGGCCTCTGAGTTTGCGATGACTACATAGATCTGTGAACTTTGCTTGACTGCCGGGGCTAGATGCTGAAGTGACAGGGCCGGTGAGTAGGCTAGATCTGAAAACTTTGAACTCTTGGGTTTAGCCTTCTCTCACTGCCTCGGATGTCACCATGCTAGAGTCGCTTCGCAATGTAATCAGGCATTACTGGCCGAAACTAACCTGGAAACTGTATTACTGGTTCATGGATCCTCAAAAGGTCACCCTGGCTTTGCTGGTGGTTGCTGTAGTAGCCATGGTGTTAAGTAAGCCTAGGTTCCGGCGCAAGATGGTTGCGGCCTGTCTGGCCCTCATAGCCGGCTACTTGTTTCTGCTATCTCCGCTCTTTTCAGTGCCTGCTACGGCGTTGTTGTCGAGCTTTGTACCCACCGATACAGGTGAGCCTGCCGATGCCATCGTGGTGCTGGCGCGTACTGGTCGCATTCAGGGCGATCGCTACGGAACAGCTCTAGATATGGTGGCCGCTGGGCGATCGTCCAATCTTCTAATCATGGGGCGTGCCCAGGCCGCCGAGGTGGTTAAAGCCAGCGACGAGCGCAACCTGGCGCCCAACATGATCAGCGCTGTCTGTGTGAGAACCACCAAGCAAGAGGCCGAGTCAGCCGCTGCCGCTTTGGGGACCAGAGGGCTTAATAAGATTGTGTTGATTACCGATACGCCGCACATGCTGCGGGCCTGGCTCACCTTCAAAGGACTCGGGTTTACGGTGATGCCCCACGTTGAACCGTTACCTGCCGATGTGGGCATCCGGGAGCGATCGCTGCTGGCCATTCGCGAGTACCTGGGTCTGGTGAGCTATGGGGTGCTGGGCCGGTTTCAGGGGCAGTCGCCCAATACTCTGCCCGAGGTGGCCAAGGCTATGGCCGACGTTTTTCCTGCCAACCAGTGCTTTATGACCGCTGACCAAATTCGGCAGGTGTTTATGCTGAGTTAATCATTCCCTCAGGAGGGTGTAGCACGATGGCCATTCCGCTTGTTCAGGTCGCTGCCTTTACCGATGTCGCCTTTAGCGGCAACCCGGCGGCGGTCTGTGCTCTGCCCGAGGCCCGCCCCGACCGGTGGATGCAGCAGGTTGCCCAGGAGATGAACCTGTCAGAAACGGCCTTTTTCTACCCCGAGGCCGACGGCTATCGCCTGCGCTGGTTTACCCTTGCGGTAGAAGAGGAAGATCCGGTTACGGGGTCGGCCCACTGCTGCCTCAGCCCCTACTGGCGCGAAAAACTGGGCAAAACGACCTTTCTTGCCCATCAGGCATCGGCCCGAGGTGGTGTAATTAAGGTGGCAGACGAAGGCGTTCGGGTACGCCTCAGCGGTCAGGCCGTGACGGTCTTAAAAGGAAATTTGCTGGCCTAATGCAAGTCGATGTGACCACTTGGTATCTCGAAATGCTCGACCCAGCTCAGCTGCGGCCCAAGCTGATCGAGCATGCCGACCTGGCGATTCGTCAGGCCACCGTACCCTGCCCAGAGTTGAGCCGCTTTCTCTACGCCAGCGTGGGTGGCCAGTGGTACTGGTGCGATCGCCTGCCCTGGAGCCGCAATCGCTGGCTCACCTATCTCGATCGCCCCCAAGTCGAAACCTGGATTGCCTACGTGGCGGGTACCCCAGCGGGCTACATCGAGCTAGAAGAGCAACCCGGTAGCGACGTTGAAATCACCTGCTTCGGTCTGCTGCCTCAGTTTATTGGCCAGGGTCTGGGCGGCCACTTGCTGACCGTAGGCGTGCAGCGAGCTTGGCAGCGGGTAACCCGCCGCGTTTGGGTACACACCTGTAGTCTCGATGGCCCTTTTGCCTACAAAAACTACGAGTCGCGGGGCTTTACCCTCTACGACACCAAAAGCAAGACGAAGGCACTGCCCGATCAACCGCCTGGTCCCTGGCCAGGCTACAACCCCTAGCTATGGCCTGCTGATGAACCACCCCGACTACTACCGCACCATGGCCCGCTACAACCAGTGGATGAACCAGAAAATCTACGCCTGCTGTGCCGAACTGTCTGACAGCGATCGCAAGGCCGACCGGGGCGCATTCTTTAAGTCCATCCACGCCACGCTGAATCATTTGCTGTACGGCGATCGCGCCTGGGTGGGTCGCCTCAGCGGTCAGCCCTACTACCGTCCTCAGCTGGGCCAGGACCTCTACACCGATTTTGCCGAGCTGTGCCAAGCCCGCACCGAAATGGATGCCACGCTGATCGACTGGGTGGCCACCTTTAACCCCCAGTGGCTAGCTCAGCCCTTTGAGTACACCAGCAACATTGACAAAACCACCCGCCTGCTGCCCACCTGGCTACTGGTCACCCACCTGTTTAACCACCAGACCCACCACCGGGGCCAGGTCACTACCCTGCTGAGCCAAATGGGCCTTGACCCCGGCATTACCGACCTGCCCTGGCTGCCCATGGAGTAGCGACCCAAACCTTGGTTGGCTACCTTCAGCCTTCGTCAAGGCCGATTGCAGGTGTAGACGGACTGACTTTACCCGCCGCCGAGCCCGATTGCTGGTCCAGCTGCAGGGCCTGGGCCAGCGCCGATCGCGCCTGGGCTTTTTGCACCAGCGGCTCGAGCTGCTCGACCGATAGCCCGCTGAGCAGGCTCAAGTCGTGACGATTGAGCCCCCGCAGCAGCATCTCAACGCACCAGGTGGCGCGGGCTTGGTCAGGGGCCAGTGGAGTACCCATCGGTGAGGCAATACCGGCGGTCACCTCAGCCCAGAGCTGCCGCACCCGCAAAGGGGTAATGGGCCTATCATCTGGCCCCAAAAACAGGGCGGGCGACGCATCGCTGCGGCTCTTGAGCCAGCGGGTCAGCGGATTTTTAGTGTAGGTGCCGTAGCGCTTGCCCATAATCCACTGGTTGAGGGGCACCTGGCGGTGGTGGGGGCCGACCAGCAAAATATGCTGGCTGCTATCGTAGAGGGCGCTGGCTCGGGTCAGGAGCGGCACCTCCGCAGCCGCCACCCCAGCCCCCAGCAGTACGTAGATCAGCGCGTAGGTCTGGTGGCCAGCCTGGCGAGCCGCCTGCATAATCTGGTGCACGATGGGAGCAGGCAAATCGATCCAGGTTTCGGTATTGAGGGATTCACTGGCCGGGCTGGCTTGCTCTGCGAGGCTGTTGGCGGCAGATTGAGGCTGCAGGCTCAGCAACCAGCTCACCAGACTATCGATAAAAGCGACTCGGCTTGGCCACAGGCTGTAGTGTTCTGTCGCCCCATCGGTAGCGCCATCCGTCGTGCCAGCGATCGCGGCATAGCCCAGCAGCAGAGCCATGACCAAGCCCGCCACCTCCTCAGGGGGCAGCCCAGGCCGGTTGCTCTGGCCCAACAGCGCCTCCAGGTACTCGGCCATAACGTTGCGAATGGTCTGTAGCCCTCGCCCCATGGCCTGACTATTGTCTGCAGAAAATTGGCCCGCCTCGCCAATCACCGATCGCACCAGTTCTGAGAGCTGATCGAGGGTATCTAAGCACTGGGCCAAAAAATCGCGCAGCGCCTGATCGACTGGAGTTTGCCCCACAGCAGCCAGGTCAACCGGGTGATGAGACAACAATTCGGCCTCAGTCATCACCGCCGCAAGCAAGCCATGCTTGCTGCCAAACTGGCGAAATAGCGTAACCTCGTTCACCTCGGCCAGATCGGCCACCTGACGAGTCGTAGTAGCCCCCACGCCCTGGCTGGAAAAGAGCTGAAATGCCGCATCCACAAGCCGCTGCCGGGCTGATTTGCGCTGAGCTGCCATAGAAAAAAGAAAGCGATACTTGCATTTTACCAGAGGAGTTGCTAAGCTCATAAATGTAAGCGACGCTTGCAATTAACCTTGCCCCTACATGGGGAAGCAGGCAGCAACTTACCGCATCGGCATGGACAGACTCGGCTCAGGTCGATGGTTTGAACCCTACAACTCCACAAGGATTTGCTATGACAACAACATTAAACCCCACGCCTCCAAAGCCTGGTAACGCTGACCTCGACTGGACCCTTGTCGGCTTTCTGACAGCCATCCACGGCGTAGCGCTACTGGCCCCCTGGTTCTTTTCGTGGTCGGCGCTAGGCGTTATGGTGGCCCTGCACTGGCTGTTTGGCAGTATTGGCATTTGCCTGGGCTACCATCGCTTGCTTACCCACCGCAGCTTTCAGGTGCCGCGCTGGCTAGAGTATGTTTTTGCTACCGTTGGCGCACTGGCGCTTCAGGGTGGACCGATCTTTTGGGTAGCAGGGCACCGTCAGCACCACCTCTACACCGAAGATGCCGAAAAAGACCCCTACGCTGCCAGCCGGGGATTTTGGTGGAGCCATGTGCTGTGGCTGGTTCACCGCAACCCGACGATCTTTAATGGCCAAATTTACCGCCGCTACGCCCCTGATATTGCTCGCGACCCCTACTACCGCTGGCTCGATCGCTACTTTCTGCTGCTGCAAGTGCCGGTTGCGATCGCTCTCTTTGCCCTGGGTGGCTGGCCCTTTATTGTCTACGGCGTGTTTTTGAGAATCGTGGTGCTGTGGCACTCGACCTGGCTAATCAACTCAGCAACCCACATGTGGGGCAAGCGTCGCTTTCATGTTGAAGATGGTTCCCGCAACCTCTGGTGGACAGCGCTGCTGACCTACGGCGAAGGCTGGCACAACAACCACCACGCCTACCCCAATGTGGCCCCGGCCGGCTGGCACTGGTGGGAAGTCGATGTCACCTGGTATGCCATCTGGATGTTTGAAAAACTAGGTTTGGCCCGGCGCGTCGTGCGTCCCCCGGCCGATATCGCGACACAGGTACAGCAGTAGCGATCGCGCTTGGGCCATCGGCCCAGAACAATGGCCTGGGTAAGCACCCCAGGCCAAACCTGTATCATGGTTATAGTCACACTTTGTTACACATCTGACTATGGTTGCTGAACTGGTTCCCCTCTCGCTAACCGCGATCGCAAAGCACACCTGGGTTTGGCGGGGCCATGCGATCGCCTACACCGCAGTGGGCGAAGGCACCCCCATCGTGCTCATCCATGGTTTTGGCGCATCACTGGGCCACTGGCGTAAGAATATTCCCGCCCTGACGGCGTCAGGGCACCGGGTCTATGCGATCGACCTGCTGGGCTTTGGCGACTCTGACCAGCCCGAGCTGCCCTATACCCTCGACCTCTGGCAAGACCTGCTGGCTGACTTTTGGAGCGAGTTCATTCACACCCCCGCGATCTACGTCGGCAACTCCATTGGCGGCCTGCTGACGCTGATGATGCTGGCTAACCATCCCGACAAAGCCAGTGCCGGTGCCGTGCTCAACTGCGCCGGGGGCCTCAACCACCGCCCCGAAGAGCTGCGTCCGCCCCTCAACTGGGTGATGGGAGCCTTCACCTGGCTAGTGAGTTCACCCCAAGTCGGGCCAATTGTGTTTAATCAGGTGCGCCGCAAGGGCCGCATTCGCAGCTCACTGAAGCAGGTCTACCGCGATTCTGCCGCCATCACCGACGAGTTGGTGGAAATGATCTACACCCCCGCCCGCAAGCCCACCGCCCAGAAAGTGTTCGCCTCCATTGTCACCGCGCCGCCGGGGCCAAAGCCCGATGACCTGCTGCCCCACATCACTCAGCCGCTGCTGGTGCTCTGGGGCGAAAATGACCCCTGGACACCGATTAAAGGGGCCGAGGTCTACCGAAAACTTGCTGAAGACGTAGCCCGTCCCGGCCTGGTCACCTTCCACAGCATCCCCAATACCGGCCACTGCCCCCACGACGAGCGCCCCGAGGTAGTCAACCCGCTGCTGGTAGACTGGCTGGGTACGCTGTCCAAAGGTTAGCTGTAAGCTAGGACTGTAATAGAGCAGTCCTTGATGCGTATTCTGTCTCGTAGTACTCTGCGAAACTTTTGGGAATCTTACCCTGATGTTGAAGAAGCATTGAAAGCTTGGTACTACGAGGCCTCTCACGCTAGATGGCAAAGCCCTGCCGACATCAAAAGCGCCCATAGAAATGCCATACGTCCAATCAAAACAAAAGCAGATTACCAAAACGCTCTCCAAGAAATTGATTTGTTGTTTGATGCTGCTCCTGGGACTGCTGAGTCTGATCGGTTGGATGTACTCAGCACTTTGGTCGATGCCTATGAGAAAGCTCACGTTCCGATCGAGCTGCCCGATCCAATTGAGGCTATTCACTACTACATGGAAGCTCGCGGCTGGTCCCAGCAGGACTTAGAGCCTTGTTTAGAGGGACGAGCCTGGGCTTTTGAAGTACTGTCGCGACAGCGCTCTCTCACCCTGGAGATGATTCGCAAGCTCAACCAGGAGTTGGGCATTCCAGCCGAAATTCTCATTCAACCCTACGGCGCATTTCAAGCTTCTGCCTAGCAATTCCCTGTGCTCAATCATCAGAATTCTGTAATCTCCACGACTAATACCTGGCCAATTACCCCTAGAGTGGGTTAAAAACCGACTAACTCTCGTTCTTCGTCGTTACCACCCTCGCCTATGTCTTCAGCCGCCCTTCAGGAGCAGCTCGATCGCTACTACCAGCAGGTCAAAGCCGTGATTTTGTCGCGGCAGCACCCGGTCAGCGGGCTATTGCCCGCCAGCACCGCGGTCAACGTGCACGGCAACTACACCGACGCCTGGGTGCGCGACAACGTGTACAGCATTCTGGCGGTGTGGGGCGTGGCGCTGGCCTACCGCCACCTGGATGACGACCAGGGCCGCACGGTGGAGCTAGAGCAAAGCGTGGTTAAGCTCATGCGGGGGCTGCTAACCGCCATGCTGCGCCAGGCCGAGAAGGTGGAGCAGTTCAAAGAGCGGCAGGATCCACTAAAAGCGCTACATGCCAAGTACGATACTGGCTCCGGACTGCCGGTGGTCGCCGACGACGAGTGGGGTCACCTGCAAATCGACGCCACCTCGGTGTTTTTGCTCATGCTGGCCCAGATCACGGCCTCGGGGCTGCAAATTGTCTTTACCCAGGATGAAGTCAACTTTGTGCAAAACCTGGTCTACTACATTGGCCGGGCCTACCGCACCCCCGACTACGGCATTTGGGAGCGGGGCAACAAAATGAACCACGGCAAGCCCGAGCTCAACGCCAGCTCCGTGGGCATGGCCAAGGCGGCGCTGGAGGCGCTGCGGGGCTTTAACCTGTTTGGCATGCGCGGCGGGCAGGCCTCGACGATCCACGTGCTGACCGATGAAATTGCCCGTGCTCGCATCACCCTGGAGTCGCTGCTGCCCCGCGAGTCGGGCTCTAAAGAAATTGATGCAGCCCTGCTGAGCGTGGTGGGCTATCCCGGCTTTGCCATTGATGACGCACAGATTGCCCAAAAAACCCGGCAAAAAATTATTGATAAGCTGCAGGGTCCCTACGGCTGCAAGCGGTTTTTGCGCGACGGTCACCAGACGGTGATCGAAGACACCACCCGACTGCACTACGAACCCGAAGAACTGAAGCAGTTTGAACACATCGAGTGCGAGTGGCCGCTGTTTTTTACCTACCTGTGGCTGGATAGCCTATTTGCGGGCGACAAAGACCAGAGCCACTTCTACCAGGATCGGCTGGCCGCGCTAACCGTGGAGCGCGATGGCGTGGGGCTGCTGCCCGAGCTGTACTACGTGTCAGAAGAGAGTTTGGAGGCCGAGCGCCAGCAGCCCGGTAGCCAGCCCCGCCTGCCCAACGACAACCTGCCCCTGGTGTGGGCGCAGAGCCTCTACCTGCTGGGCCAGCTAATTCAAGACGGGCTGCTCAAGCCCAGCGACATTGACCCACTGGGGCGGTACCGCGTTCTGGGCGACCACCGCTACCCGGTGGTGCAGGTGGCATTGCTAGCCGAAGACAAGGCCCTGCAAACGGAGCTAGCCACCTACGGTCTGCCCACCCAAACCCTGGCCGAAATTGCCCCAGTGCAGGTATTTCCTGCCGCTGAGCTGTCGTCGATCTACGCCGAAATTGGCAAAAACGACAAGCTCAATCTAAGCGGTCGTCCGGTGCGGCGGCTGCGCAGCCTGACCACTTCTCGCATTTTTCGCATCAAGGGCGAGTCGGTGGTGTTTTTGCCGTCGTTCTTAGACCAGCAGCGGTTTTACCTCACCCTCGACTATCACTTTTTGGTGGCCCAAATTCGCAGTGAGCTGGCCTACATCTACGACCACTGGCGCGAGCCGGGCCGCCCCACGGTAACGCTGCTGCTCACCCACGCCATGTTTGAGCTGGGTCACAAACCTATCTACGAGTCGCCGCTGATGGCGCTGATGCAGGAGCTGCAGGGCGATCGCTGCGATCACGTGCCGGTCAAGCTTGGTCCCCTGCACCAGCTCGCCATGACCACCAACCTGGAGCGAGTCGACAACGTCAACGGCTACCAGCTGGGCAGCACATCGGTGGGCTACTCAGCGCTGTGGACGGCCTACCTGGGCTTTGAGCCGGGTCGCGACGGCCCCCTCTCGCTGCTCGAAGAGTACAACCTGGAGAACGAGACCGACCTCGATCGCCTGCTCACCCAGCTGCGCGAGTCGAACAATATCTACGAGCAGCTAGAGCTGCTAGCCACCCTCAAACACCTGCACGGCAGCGACTTCAACACGGGCTTTGGCGGCCCCAGCCACGCCATCACCGTTGCAGACCTGCTGGATGAGGTCTACGCCAAAGCCAGCCAGCTAGAGCAGTGGGGCATTTTGCGCCGAGCCGCTGGCCTGCTGGGCAAGGCCGACATCACCCTCTCGGATGCCGTGACCGAGCTGCTGGTGCGCCAGAAGCAGATTTCGGTGGGTAAGTCTTACAGCGAGGAGTCGCTGATTACAGAGCCGATGGGCCACAGCGAAATTCTCGACAAAATTCGCACCTTCTGCGGCGACGACGTGCGCGACCACGTGCTCACCCAGGAGATCTTGATCGACTTGAGCATTCTGATCAAGGCCGAACCGTCGCTATTTAAGGGATTGATGACTCTGCGGGTGGGCTACCTGCTGCTGCTGATTACCAGCGAGCTAGCCCGAGAGCGCGACATTCCCCAGGACGAAGCCTACGGCCAGCTGATCGACCTTAGCCCCTTTGAACTCAAGACCCGCCTGCGCCAGGTGCTGGCCGGGTTCGACGGGCTAAACCAGTCGATTTTCCGCCGCGAGTCGCTGCACGTTAAGCCCCACAACCCGATCAACTGGCAGGTGGTGCCCGTCGGCATTGAGCCCGCGGCCGAAGCCTCCGAAGCGCCCAAACCCCAGGACTGGTGGCGCAAACGAGTGATCGACGGCGAAATTGCCCGCATTTCGGAGGAGTTTTATACCCAGGTGTGGGAGGTGCTCAAGCACTCCAGGGGGATTGTGATCGGCAACAAGTTTGACCGCAAGAACCGGCTGGATAGCGATCGCATTCTCTCTGAGATGACTCCCGGTGAGCAAAACTTTGAGCGCCGTATCACCCACCTGTTAAACAAAATTCAGGCTCCGGAGTACCGACACGTCAATATGGAGGCGCTGCGCGAAATGGGCGAGATCTTCAAGGTCAACCCTGACCTCTACTTTGAAGACCACATCTACCTGGATGTGCTGATCGGTCACGCCGTGCGCCTCGGCTGGTTTGACCAGCAGCCCGATCGCGTTGGGGCTTACGAGTCTGACAAAGCCGCCGCCTGGCAGGCATTCTACCGGCTGCCACCAACCCAGTGCGCCACCTATATCGCCATGGGGCTACAGTTTCTCACGGTCCTGGGCGAAGCCGAGTCCAGTGACGACGCCTTAGGCAAAGCGCTGGAAGAAGTAGCGTAGATCCAAGGTGTAGGCGGTCGTACGTCTAAACTCGCGACGATCTGGGCCTTGCAGCGATACAGGTTCAGGGCGATCGCCTACACAGTCACCCTGAAAACCGCCTGTAGGGTTCAATCGGTATCGTGGTGCCGTTCTCTAATCCATTGGCGAAAGCCCTTAACCCAGCTGGTTTCCCCCATCGTCTGACTCGTCTGCAAAAACCGCTGCACATCCTTTTGCTGCAACAGGGGCAAAACCGTAGATGTGGCTTGAGCCTGATACTCCCCATTGCTCAGGGCATAAATCGTTAGGGAAATGCCGTCAAACCGCCAAACTTCGGGGACGCCGAGGGCCGCGTAGATCGCCATCCGGTTGAGAGAGCTGCTAGTGTTACCGACCTCAATTGCCAAATCAGGGGGCGGGGCAACGGTCAAATCGATCGCATCCTTGCCGCGAACCGCCTGCTCGTGCTGAATGTAGTAGCACTGGTCGGGCTCCAGCCCTTTGCTCAAGTCTTCTCGGCTCCAAGTAGTTGAACCCAAGCTCCGAATCTCTGTTTCCGTTTCCTCTGTCGTCACTTCTACCAAACGGCCCATCAGCTTCTTATAGCCTTCATGGGGGGGCAGCGGCACCATAATCTCTAGGGTTCCTTGGTCGTAGGTCAAGCGTTTCCCTGGTGCAGACTCTAGGTCGCGAATCAGTCCTTGATAGGTAGCCCAGCTTACTCCCTGCAAGACAACCTGGTTACGAGGTGCGGTCAATAGGGAAGTCATGGGCAGCCTCCTGTACCTAATGCCCTAATTCTAGTTGGAGGCGGCATCGTCTCGGCTGAAGGGTAAGAAAACGGCCACAGGCACTCGCTTATAGGCCGGAGTGCCCGCCCGTTTTTCGATTCGCGCCTTCATCAGCACATTGGCTTCGGGGTAAAACATCAGCGCTGCGCCCGATCGCACCTCCCCAAAAATAATCTCAATATTGTCGAGCTGCCCCGCATCTCCACGCACGCTCACCCGCTGGTGCTGGCTCAAACCTGCCTTGTGAGCATCGTCGGGGTTCATCAAAATGCAGTGGCGGTGGGGCATGCCCCGATACTCATCGGCTTCCTTATAAACCACAGTATTGTGCTGGCCGTAGCTGCGCCCGGTAATCAGCGCCAGCACCAGAGCAGAAGGCTGGGCTTCCAGTAGGCCAAACTCTGACAGGGTGGGCAGCGTCAGGTCGGGCAGCGGCGTGGTTTGCATTTCGGCCTTACCCGAGGGTGTGGGAAACTTGGGTTCTAGAAAGATGCGCCCGCCAATGGTGAACTCAGCGTTGGTATCATCAATTTCGCCAATCTTTTCGTAGCCGGGGATAGCCTGGGCGATCAGCTGGCGCACGTAACGGGTGTCGTGCAGTCGCCGCCACTGAATTGGATCTTCCCCATGGATGCGGTGGGCCAGTTCCGCCAAAAAGTCGATCTCGGTCACCAGATCGGCCTCCTTCAGATGAGTTTTGCCGGGGCTGTTAAGGCGCACAAAATTGTTGCCCGACTCCACGGTGGTTTTGTGGGGGTTTTCGAACCGGGCAAAGACCGGCACGATGATCGTGTTTTGCCGCGCCAGCCCGTGGAAGTGACCCTGGTTGGGTTTTGTGGCCAGGTAGACAATCGTGTCGATGTTGCCCAAAGCGCGTTTGGCCTGGGTGAGATCGGGGTTTGCGGCGTAGAGGTTGCCCCCCAGACACAGAAGCGTATCTACCTCGCCCGCATCCGCCGCTTCGATCAGGGCGCGGGCGTCGTAGCCCGATTCGCGCTTCAGCGATTTGCCCAGCAGCTGCTCCAGCGCCTCGCGAATGCTGTCTTTGAGGTGGGCCGTCACCCCCATGGAGCCAAAGCCCTGCACGTTGGAGTGACCGCGAATTGGCATCATCCCCGCGCCGGGCTTGCCGACGTTGCCGGTCATCAGGGCGGTGTTGGCGATGCTGTAGATGTTATCAACGCTGTTAGCCTGGTGGGTGATGCCCATGGCCCAGGCGAAGACGACATTCTTGCTGCTGTGAATCATCTCGGCAGCCGCAACAATTTCCGTCAGTGTGAGGCCGCAGGTGGCGATAATGGATTCCCACTCGGTAGCGGACACCTGGTCGATGACCGCCTGCCAGTTTTCGGTGTGGGCCTTCAGATACTCATACTGCACCCAGCCCCGCTCTAGCAGCACCTTTTGAATGCCCACAAACAGAGCCAGGTCGCTGCCCGGTATCGGCTGCAAAAACAGCGAAGCAATCTCTTGGCCCTGCACCAGCCGCAGTGGGTGCGCCGGGGAACCAAACTTGGCCAGGCCTACCTCTTTGACTGGGTTGATGGCGATCACTCTGCCGCCGCGATCGCGCAGTTCAATCAGTTCATTCATCAGCCGGGGGTGGTTGGCCGGGGCGTTGGAGCCCACCAGCACCACGCAGTCGGCCTGGCGCAGGCTCTCCAGACTCACCAGCGAGGTGCCGGTGCCAAACACTTTGTTAAGGCTGACGGTGGAGGGGGCGTGGCACAGGTCAGAGCAGTCGGCCAGGTTGTTGGAGCCGAGCGCCCGCACCATCAGCTGCAGCAAAAAGGCCGCCTCATTGGACGATCGCCCCGAGCTGTAGGAGGCGACTCGCTCTGGCGGCAGCGAAAAGCCGGCGGTGGTGAGCCGGTAGATTTCTTCCCAGGTGATGCGCTCGTAGTGGTTAGACCCGGCGCGGCAAATCACCGGAAAACTGAGCCGACCGAGGCGATCGGCCTCGCGGGAGGTGAGCGCTTGCAGCTCAGAAATGTTATGGCGATTGAAGAAATGGTCACCGAGGCCAGGCTGCAGCTCGGACGAAATGGCCTGCACGCTTTTCATGCAGCGCTGGAGCGGTTCTTCTAGCTCGTTGATAAAGCCGCCGTTTTGACCCCCAGTGCCCCAGGCGCAGGATAGGCAGGCGCTCTTGTGAAACAGGGTTTGCCAAAGCTGCGGCCCCTGGGGCGAGAGGGTCTTTTGTGCCCAGTATTGAATGATCGGCAGGCCACCGCCGATCGCAGGGGTGTTGTCAGCGGCAGCTTCACTAGCGGCGCGATCGCTGTTGTTGGCGACGGGGAGAGGCGATTGGCCCTCGGTTTGATCAAGCTGGGTCATCGTCAAGCCTCACAACAGCCGCCATGCCTTCACTATAGCGAGGTTTTGAGTGTGGCTCCGTCAGACCGCATCCCATCGGCAGCAACGTGGTGAAATGCTAGTCCTAAGCAGCGACATAGACCGCGCTTCAGTGGGTTTCTACCTGCGGCAGCGTGTGAGTACCTAAAATGCCAGCATCGCACATGCGGCATTGCCGACGGCCATAGTTACCCGCCGTGTGCACTCCCATCATCGCCAGAGCCAGGGCCGATGGCAGGCCGTAAGCATCTGCGGCAGTATAGTTCACCGCATAGCCCAGGTCTTCTAGCGAACCCACTGTTAAACGACTGAGCGGATTTGGCCCAAAATTCAAAAAGCCCGTCATCAGCTCGTTGCCAAACACGGTTTCTCGCCAGTGGCCATCTCGGGTACCCTGGCCCCCTGTATTCTCTACGGGTACAGGCGTCATCCCCTGAGCCCCAATCAGTGCTGAAAATTCCCGCATCCCGTTTTGACCGACATAGGTTGGGTTGGCCGACCCTGCCCCCACCAGAAGATTCTGAATTTGCCAAATGGTGCCAATCCCAAGCACATGGCCCATCTCGTGAATAATCACGTCGAGCAGGCCCCCTTCTGCCTCTAGACGAGCTAAATCGCCGATGTCAAACTCCATTACTCCGGTTATGGGCAGCATAGAACCGCTGCGTAGGCGAGTTGGGCCAGCCCGACCTAGCACCCCGTTGGGGCCATCAATCGACAACCCTCGCGCTTCAATCAAGACATCATCGATGGTTTCCCCGTTGACTACGGCACTGGGCAAATCCCCAATAATGACTTCTGACCACCGGGCAGCGGCGACTTCGAAGACGGCTCGCTGGGTAGCCGTTAGCCCCCCCAGAAAGCGCAGCTGAATGGAGAAATCAGCAGGGGTTGGTGGCATCGGCGGCTGGCTACCCACCACCAGCGCTAAGGACCAGCGGTTGAGAAATCCCTCGTCTAAAAAGGCCTGGTCTTGAATCTGTAGCGTCCAGGTGCCGTTGGGGTCACTGCCCAACAAGGCAGTCAAAGGCTGCTGGGGCTGGAATGACCCCTGAAATGGAGCGGTGCCCTGGCTGATGGGTATTGCCGCCCCATCGTCAAAGGTCGTATCGAAAAAGTTGTCGCCGCTGCCACCAGCATTGCTAACTAATAAGACAGAGGCTCCATCGGGGGCGATGAGAGAGATTTGCAGATCGCTGGTGTAGGTGTGAACTAAGTTGATCGTGACGCTGATGCGCTGGAGCGGTCCAGAGAGATTGGCGACATCAACAGTGGAACTGACGGCGGTGGGCGCAAACTGCGGAATCTGTATCGCCGTCTCGTTGGAGAATACTTGCTTCATAGGGAGCTAGATGCACTTCAAGCTTCAGACGAATGGTACTGCCAAATTGATGGCTATAGGCGGGGCTACCAGTTGGGGAATTCGGAAGGTTACGGAGACTGCTTATAACGGTAAAGTTGTGCGGCGGTCAGTGTCTCTAATTCTGGCCTTGTGCGCCCGGTGAGGGAGACTGCAAAAAGTGCGGCAATTTATCATTCAGGCAAACCCAGGGGGCTGCGCTTGATGTCCAAATGTCCAGCGCAGGAGCAAAATCGCTTTGGTCGTCAAACGTTGTGAAGCGTATGGATGTGAAATCTGGCATTGCTTCGCCGGTTGTGAACAAGGGACTGCCGCAGTTTGAGCAGAAGCTTCGCGCTGTCTGAGCGCCACTTGACGCCCGAACGGAGTACTTTTTTGGGGAACCAGTGACTTTGATAGATTTTGTTGATACAACTACGCCAGAGGCGAACGGTGCTCCGCTAGATAGTTGGCAATCGCTGCAATGACAATTCAGCATTGCCAGAGGCACACTGTGACACTCATAGCGTACGGCGCCACAGGCGCAGCCACCTGAAAATGGAACATTCATAAAAGACCTCTTGGCTATCTATCAACACTCCGGACAGTTTTTGAGGGATGGATTGGAGAAAAGCTATCCACCGCATAGAGTGCAGGTGTAAGCAAAACA
>PYER01000478.1 GCA_003017855.1 filamentous cyanobacterium CCT1 | reverse complement strand
CGCCAACGGACGTCCGTTTGATGAGATTTTGCAAAAATCCTCTAGCTACGCGGATCGGGTGTTCCTAGGCATAGCCATACCCGATGAGAATTTTTGCGGCTACTACGAAAGGCTCCAGGCCAGGGCTAACAGATTGCCTTCAGCCGTTTTCGTACTGGCTGCTCCCAATTTCGTGTTTACCAACGTTTTGGCAGAAGATTAGTGGAGATAAACTAGCAGAGCCGCTGGCTTAGCTAAAAACCTAAATGCCGCCGACCCGGCTAGGGGGCCAAAACCTCACAACCGCCTTGCCAATGATATTTTCCCGGGGAACGTATCCCCAGGAATGACTATCAAAGCTGCTGTTCCGATTATCCCCGAGCACAAGGTAAGAGTCCTCGGGCACCGTCTCTGGCCCCCATTCATAGTTGGGCTCAGCCTTGATATAGCCCTCATCTAGCGGGCTGCCGTTAATAAAGACGGTGCCGGTGGTAACCTCAACCGTATCGCCGGGCAAACCAATCACCCGCTTGATAAAGGCATCGCGACTCTGCTGCCCCTCAAAGATGTTGTCGGGGGGCCAGAACACGATGATGTCTGCTCGTTCAGGCGGGTTAAAATAGTAGCTAATTTTTTCAATGACTAGCCGATCATTGATTTGCAAAGTTGGCTCCATTGAACCAGAGGGAATATAGCGGGCTTCGGCCACGAAGTGACGAATCCCTAAGGCTAAGATCACACTCAGGCCAATAGTTTGGAGACCTTCGATCCAGGGGTTGACCTGGCCCTGGTTGTTGTTTGACAGATCTTTGGAACGGGCTTTTTCAAACTTATCGGTCACCTTGTCATTCCCCAACCTTGTCATTCCCCACAGACGGGAGAATTGAGCGAACCTATTATGCTCCGATTTTACCGCGTGCTCTTTAGATCTGTGGTTTTTATCCCCACGGTGAAGGGCTGCCTGGACATTCGCTATCGGTAATCCCCTTTCCGAAGGCTGCCCACCGATTTCACTAGCTCGATTTCGGATCAGCCTGAAGGAAGAATCTGCGAAATTGGGTAGGGTCTCAGTATGGGGGCAGTCGGTTTCTTCGACTTACTGCAACAATATGGTCAGAGCTGAGTTACCCCACCCTCCACAGCCAGCAGAGTCTCATTACCAGGCCCTTGTCTAGTGATCATCACTGAGGTTTTAGCGGTACTCTCCATATCGGCGGCAACCGGCATCCGCTTGGCTTTGCCGTTGTTGTTGATGGGTCTGATGTCTGGCGATGAGCTTTGGTCCAATGTGCCACTCCTGTCGGCTATTCATCCGACCCTATTGATTGGCGTGCTGGTAACCTGGTCAACGGCAGAACTAGTGCTATCGAAAGATCATTTTAGTCGCCGTCTATTTCAAACCACTGAGCTGATGTTAAGCCCTGCCGTAGGGGCGATCGCTGGCATTGGCATTGCCCGTACGGTTGGCCTTAGCGGCTGGATCTTTATAGTGATCGGCATCGTCAGCGCCCTCTTGGCGACCGTGATGCAGCTAATTCAAGTCGGCTGGAACTATCGACCTAGACGCCCACCCCTATGGCTGTTCTTTGTCCTAGACGGCCTGTGCGTATTTTTAGCTATCCTGGCCTTCGACTCACCCGAGCAGGGGGGACTTATTGCCATGATGCTGCTCTGGGTAGTTGTCCACACATCAGCAGTTTGGCGTCAGTGGCGCCACAGGCCCATAGCTACGGACGACTAAACCGCCCCGACTTACAAGAGACCGACAAAATGCAGTGGCCCCTTACCACTAACCAACTCCAACAGCAGCGCCAAGAACCCAACCATGGCTAGTCGCCCGTTCCAAACCTCGGCGACCGGAGTCAGACCCCACGCGGATCGCTCTTGGGGATAGATCTTCACCTGTTTCTCAATCTGAACCACATCAGAAAATAAACGCCGTGGGGATTTGGCAGCTTCCAGCACCATGGCAGCCATGTCGTTGATAAAGGCGGGATGGGTATTCAGGGCTGGCACTCGTCGGAAGGTCTCGATGCCGGCCTCTTCGGCTATTTCCCGGTACTCAATATCAATTTCCTGCAGGGTTTCGATGTGCTCTGACACGAAGCTAATCGGGACTACTACTAGGGCTTTTACGCCAGCTTTAGCCAGATCGGCGATCGCATCTTCGGTGTAGGGCTGTAGCCACTCCACTGGGCCTACTCGACTTTGATAGGCCAGGGTATGGTCGTTGCTGCGACCCAATGTCTCCATGATCAGCTGGGTGCAGTGCTCAATCTCTCGCTGGTAGGGATCTCCCGCCTCTTCCACATAGCTGACAGGTACGCCGTGGGCGCTGAAGAAAATATGGGCTGCTTCTGGATTGGGCAGCTGATCAAGCTCTTGGGCAATCAAATCAGCCATCGCCTGCACGTATCCGGCCCGGTCGTACCATGAGGGAATCACCGTGTAGCGGATTTGCTGCAGAGCCGGGTCTTCTAGCCAGAGCCGCTCCAACAGGCGAAAACTTGAACCGCTGGTGCTAATCGAAAACTGAGGATACAGCGGTAGGACGACTAGTTCTTCGATGCGATCGCGCTTAATTCGGGCGATCGCCTCCTCC
>PYER01000477.1 GCA_003017855.1 filamentous cyanobacterium CCT1 | reverse complement strand
TAGCTAAAAACTTCACTGAGCTGCTGACCGCTGCTGACCAGCTTAAGCGCCGACTCCAGGTAGAGATCTGGCTGCTGACGGCTGTCTTGGGCCGAGTGGATATAGAACTGACGAATGTACCGCCTCAGCAAATCCTCAGACAGGGTGATGTCTAGGTGGAAATTTTGCAGATGAAAATTGACCCGCTGCTGAGTGTCCGTATCTTCAATGATTCGGGTTATCAAGCCATCGGCAGTGTACTCATCTAGAAAGGCCGCTTGGGAGTCCGGCGACATGGCGCAGATGATATGGCAAAGGGAAAGCACGTAGCGCCGCTGTTCCCAGGATAATTCTTCTAGCCATTGTTGAGCGGGGGCAGGAAGCGAGCTAAATATCGAGTTGCTGTCGTGCATGCGATCGCAGAGAACGCTCGAAATTACATGCTGTAGCGTTCTACTGCCCAGGGTTCCCCTCGTACGTGGTAGCCATTACGCTCCCAAAATCCTAAAGGCTGCTCTTCTAGAAACTCAATGCCATTGATCCACTTGGCGCTTTTCCAAGCATATAGGTGGGGCACTACTAAGCGCATCGGCCCGCCGTGGGGAACAGGGAGCGGCTCACCGAAAAGGTTATGGGCAAAAAAGTTCTCTTCTCGAATGAAGTCTCCCAGCGCCAGATTTGTGGTGTACCCGCCATAGCAGTGCAGCATTACGTGGGCTGCTATGGGCTCAATCTTTAAGGTTTTAACAAAATCTGTGACCTTGATCCCTCGCCACTGTACGTCTAGCTTGGACCAAGTGGTGACACAGTGAAAATCATCAGTGAACTCGCATTGGGGCAGGGCCATCATGTCAGCCCAGCTAAATTTTTGTTCTGCTACTAGGCCCCAAACTCGAAGTTCCCACTGGGACGTTGCTACTTCGGGGGTGTCTCCATAGGTCAGCACGGGAAACCCGCTAGTGAGATGCTGTCCGGGAGGTACCCGGTCAGCAAGCCCAGGACCTGGTTTGTGAAAATGCTTACCCATGGCTCCTAATCAAGCGTCACACTGTACTGGGAAACAACGTAATCCCTGTTCACAGTCTAGGCTGCTACTCGTTCAATTGGGATGCTGATGCCTAAGCAGAGATGAGGCGCTGTAGCCAGTTCTTGCGTCGTAAGTCGATGAAATTACCGCAGTGGGCGCATTTCCGAATGCCTGGCACGCCAATCCGTAACAGTTGGCAATGATTACAAGCTGGGCAGGTGAGGGCAGTGGGTTTCTTCATAGAACTGAGTAGATGAATGAGTGCTGATCCGCTGAATAGATCATGTTCTCGTTTTATCTTTGCCCAGTCTGATTGGAGATACGTCCGAGGACACTCCTAAAAACGGCATAAATCTGAACGGAGTCCAGTAAATTCACTTAAGCAAGCACTCTACCCTCTGGTGTTCCCATAGTTTGGGTAAAGCGTCACTTTTTACTCAGCTGCTCAGAGTATTGGGGCCAACAAAAAGGCATCCAGTTTTTGGACTGGATGCCAACCATCATTTTTGCCGATTCAGAATCTGCCTAATCGATAATGGTCCTCGACATTTCAGGACGGACCGCTGTTAGCTGTGGAGCTGTTAACAGGTGGCCGTAGAGACCAGAGGGTTGTTCAGCAACGAGCAAGGTATCCTGTACTCGCGAAGCCACGGCAACGGTCTTAGCGTCATAAACCTGAGTAGCTAACTTTGGGTAGAGGCCAATGCCGATGATGGGAACTAGCAGGCACAGAGCCACGAAAGCTTCGCGGGGACGAACATCAATGATGTTGGAGATTTTGGTAGCCACCTGCCCTGGCTGACCATAGAACACTCGCCGCAGCATCGATAGCAAATAAATTGGCGACAGTACGACTCCCACAGCAGATAGCACGATGATTGCTACCTTAAAAGAAAGGCTGTAGGCATCACTAGTTGCCATGCCTAAGAAAACAGCGATCTCGCTAACGAAACCGCTCATGCCGGGGAGGGCTAAAGAGGCCATGGAGGCTGCGGTGAATAGAGCAAAGGTAGTTGGCATTTTAGGGGCCATACCACCCATGGCGCTCATGTCTAGAGTGTGGGTGCGCTCATAGGCAACTCCAGACAGGAAGAACATCACTGCTGCAATCAGGCCGTGGGAAATCATTTGCAGTAGTGCGCCGCTCATGCCCAGGGTTGTGAAGGCAGCGCAACCAATCAGAACAAATCCCATGTGAGCGACCGAAGAATAGGCCAACCGACGCTTCAAATTGTCCTGGGCAAATGCCGTTAGAGATGCATACACAACGTTGATTACCCCTAGCCCAGCTAGAATCGGCGCAAAGTAGATGTGGGCGTCGGGCAGCATCTCGATGTTCATGCGGATGAGACCGTAGCCGGCCATTTTCAGCAAGACTCCGGCCAAAATCATTGAAACAGCTGCAGGTGCCTCGCTATGGGCATCTGGCAGCCAGGTGTGTAGGGGAAATACAGGCAGTTTCACGGCGAAGGCAATAAAGAAGGCCGTGTACACCAACACTTGGAAGGGAACTGAATACTGCTTGAGTGCGAGCTGGCTAAGGTCAAATGTGACGGTATCTCCATAGAAGGCCATCGCC
>PYER01000014.1 GCA_003017855.1 filamentous cyanobacterium CCT1 | reverse complement strand
CCCTTGCGGATTCACTAACGATGACCACCGACCCCCTCACCCCCACCGCCGCTGACCAACTCAGCGCCATCGCACCCACAGCATCCGACGCCCTCTGGACCTAGCCCTCACCCATTTACCCACCTACTCACCTACTCATCCACCCATCCACCCCCTTCGACTCTGCTCAGGGACCGTTACCCACTCACGGTGCCAACCGAGCCTTCTTCAGCCGATTCTCTTCATACCAGGCGGCGATCGCCGGGACCCAAGCGGCAAAGTGGGGCCAAATTTCCTCGCACATCTTTTGGGCTTCGAGCTGGGCATCGGCCTTCCAGCGCAGGTCAAGCAGGTGCATGACCGATCGCACGTTGGCCGACATCACCCAGTGCTGACGAATATCAAAGGGAATTAGCCCCCGCGCGTGCTCTTCAGCAAAGCCCTGGGTTAAGCTTGAATTAGCTGAATTGATTAACGCATTTAATATAAATTTATACGAGCTTGACTAATGTGTTGTTCCTGGATAAGAACCGCTTTAATTAACATGTGAAAAGACACTCCAAAATAAGGCAATTTATTCAACATGGCTAGACGTAGCAAACAGAGGTCTGAACAACATATTATTGATGAAAATGCTCAGAAGCTCCTTCGCTCTCTAGTTCCAGAAGGGTGGGTATTGCGAAACTACAGGCCAGATTATGGAATCGACTATGCGCTAGAAGTATTTCAGACAATTCATGAGGGCTTAGAGGAAGGCTCATTTGAAACTCTCGGTGAGCATTTATTTATTCAGCTAAAAGGAAAGAAAAAGGCGCAACGGAGAACTCAAAAAATCTACAACAGATACAATATTGAAAAAGCCGTTTTTGTTGAAGATAAATCAAACTTAGTGGGTGAGTTAGAGGTTATCGCTTTCCCTCTGGAGGTGTCTGAACTAGTCACGATACAGCGCATGGGTGCTGCATTGCCTGTAATCCTAGTAGTTGCCGAATTGTCTACTCAAAAATGTTATTTCATTTGTTTGAATGATTACATTGATAAGATTCTTATTCCGAAATTCAGAGATAGAGATTATGCTTCATCTAGGACTAGAACAATTTATATCCCGACTCAAAACCTTTTAAGAGATCAGGATTCCACAAAACGAATACTTGGTTGGTATGCAAAAAGAGCAAAGTTATTTGCGGCGTTCCAAAAATTTGTATATCAAAATGCAGAGTTAAGTTATGTAAGTGATCTACTTGAGCTGACTAGCCTTTCTCAACACTTTGCAAAAATCTTATTAAGATACGATTTTTGGGAAGATACAAACTGGAAAATTCTTGAATATTATTTGCATTCTATTCGAGGATGTCTTGAGGTTGAAACAGGAGATATAACCTCTTCCTGGCCAGATTCAACAGACATTTCTTATTTAAGCGCTGAGGAAAGCCAGGAATGGTTAAAGGAAATAAGACAAAGAAACTCAATTACACAGATCTGGGAAGGCTTATCTAGTTTGCCGCGATGCTATGAAGAAATCTGTCGCGAATGGTTACTTCCTACTCCGCTCGGCTTTTCAACAAGTTACAGCGTTTTCATGGCGGATGAGGTACAAATCGAGATCTGAAATTATCTTACAGCGATAGTTTCAGGCTTTCTACTGTACCTCACACGAACAAGAAAGGCTATATACAAAGTCAGCATGAAGTTGAACATCTAAAACCTTTGGATTAAAAGCCTTCTTCTAAGCTGTGCGACTTTCATGACTTATTAGCATTGCCAAAAAAGACCGTAATGCTAAGTCGTCAAATCGAAACAGAAAGAGTTCAAAAGTATGCAGTCGTTCATGTTTTCTAAAAATCGGAACTGCCACAAGTTTCCCATGCACGAATAGTTTCAGGAACAATGTCTTTAATAAGTTCTAAGACTGCATCAGCATACGAACCAATTTCTTGTTGGGCACCTTTCCCTTTACGTAAGCCAATAAAATGCAATGTGGATTGCAGAGAAACTGTCCAAACCCAGGACGTGTAAACGCTAGGAACTAAAACTCCTCTGGCCTGTTCTCTACCTACTCCAAGCTCAATCAGAGCGCAGTATGATTCATAGCTTGAACGGCACTGTTCTGCATAAATTTTCTCGGCTTCCATGGCTCTGTCGCTATCTAAAGAACCTATCGTTGCCTGCTTGTTATTCTTGGCTTGCTGTCGAAATGTATTTGGAATATAAAAATCTCCAGAATCATCTACAGATACATATCTAAAGCTCTTTTCATTCCATCCTAGTTGCTCGTCGTTATGATTGCTAGCGACGACATGCTTCCACCACTGCCTACATATAAATAGAGGTGCTCTAACTTTGAATTTGAATACAACACCACGAAAAGGACTAGTGTGTTGATGTTCAATTAAATATTTTATTAATTTGATGTCTTGCTCATCAAGTTCTTCGGAAATTTTATCGAAGCTGGCTCTTGCGTCATTTACTACATCTAAATCACTTCCCATGTGAGAAACCAACTCTACACGACTTTTTCGATCTCCTAAGGGATCAATAGAATGAGTTGTTTTGGCAGTGCTTGTAGTCATACTTGGATTGATTTATCGATTGACAGAGCAATTGCTCAAGGTAAGAAAACTTGAATCCGAAACTCTATAGTAAAGCGTACATGAGTCAAATATCCAAATATTCGACGTATTCGACAGCGCCTCGTCGCCTTTTGGCAGTGGGGAGTGGGGAAGGGGGCGATGTCACTGGATCTGCGTGCAAAGAGACTTGATCCGCTGCCGTCGTTTCAATCTCCTCCAGTATTGAGGCATTCAAGGGAGATGAAAGGTCGACTGTGGACGCTTCCTGAGTCTCTAAGTTTGGACGACTTGACTCGGCGACGGCGAGAGCTGTGTCTGCGGTGAATGTTGCTGAAAATGGTGTGTCCAAGCTGGGCGATAGCGGTTTGGCCTGGCGGAGCAGCATTAGCCCCTCTTCGATTGCCGATCGCACGATCGCATCGCTTTCCTGGCTGAGCCGCAGCTCGAAGCAGTCGATCAGGTGCGATCGCACAGACATCCCCGCCAGATACTCTTCGTCAGTGTGGGCTAGCCGTACCAGCCGCCGCACGGCCACCAGCCGTTTTAGCGGGTCGGGATGGCTGAGCAGGCTCAGATTGTGCTCCACCTGAGCGACGGGGGCGGCATCCCACAGATCGTCGCTGCGCTCTGCCGAACGGGGCGATCGCAGCAGCGCCCCCACCGCAAACAGCGCCAATGCCCCCTGCCCAGTCAGCAGCAGCGCCATCAGCAACGAGTGAGTGCTGTGCCACAGGGCGGTAAATGTGTAGGTGCTCACCCCCGCTACCCCGGCCAACATAAACGCCTGCTGCTGGAGCGACGTCGGCAGCGGCAACCCCTGCTGAAGACGCTGCATTAGCCCCTTACGCTGGCGCGGCGAGAGCTGCAATATCTGCTGGTACGCCACCAGGGCAATACCAGCCGAAATCACCAGGGCACCGTTGACCAGGCCCAGAGTCAAGCTACCCAGCCCCAGGCCCCACACCTGCGGATGCTTGACACGCGGCAGCGATCGCCGCCATTTTGGCCGCAGGCGGGCCGCTTTAGCGCGCGACGGTGGCGGTGGCGAAACATCTAGAGCGGGACGGGGAATGACAGGGGAAACCACGGGAACTCGTTACAGATGGGCCGTTACAAATGGGGGGGGCGAACCAAGGCTTAGCATAGCCCGTCCCCCTATCTTAGGTTCCTTTTTGCAGGAAAACTTTGGCATGTAGCGGAGAGCATCTAATGATTTTGCGGCATAGCCGTAATGCATCAAAATCCTATATCAGCTGGATTGACACTGTGCTAAACCCTCTACCAGCTGTAATACCGAATCTGCCTTGGCTACCCCCTGTTGAGCTGGGCAAACACCGTTTGCCCCTACGCAAGCCACCTGTTAAGAATTCGAGTGACGTGCTTCGGATCTGGTATTACCCACTGCTAACGCTGTCAGCAACACCTCCCCATCCACCCATCCACTCACCCACTCACCTACCCATCCACCCTCTAAGCGACACAGATCCCATACTGCGGCAACAAGTCGTGAATGATATAAAAGTGATGGGCCTGTAGTGCGTCGTGGAAGAGCTTCCAGTGGCTGGTTAAAAACTGGGGTGAGTAGGCAATGCGCGTCTCCTTGCGATCGCCTTCCCCCGCTACCCCTAGCGCTCGATGCTTCCAAGACCCGTAGCCGTGGGCAATGTAGCTAACCTCGGCAGGGCCAAAGCTAAAGCTGCCCTGGGCAATGTGGGCGAGCCACTGCTGATGGCGGCGATCGCCCTCACCATAGGTGGTTTCAAACAGCGCCGCAACTCTGGCTCGATCGGCCTCAGGCAAACCGGGCACGCAGGCGTCGGCGTCGCCCAACCGATACCGCTGCATGGCTTTGCACATTTCATCAGCAGCTTCTAAATAGTCTCTGGGGTTGTCGCGGCTAATTTTTTCGCCCCGTCCATTGGTGTAGCCCCAGCGCAGGTAGGGCTTGTCGGGGTTGCTCAGCACCGTGCCGTGGCCCAGGGGCAGCGCCCCGCCGATAAAAAAGCCCTTCAGCCGGTTCATCAAACTCTGGTCGGGCTTGTTGTTGCCGTCCACCAGGTCGCGGGCGCTGTTAATTTCGTGGCTGACCCCCGCAAAGCCCTGATGCGCCCAGGTATCGGCAAACACGTGCAGGGTAATGCCCAGGCGGTACAACCCGTAGCTGCGGTAGCGCTGCTCAATGCATTCGCGCACCATCGCCTGGGCGACAGGGCTATTGGGCCTACAGATCAGTTTTTCAATGAATGTACCGGGTGGATCCTGGCCCGCCGGTAAACCACCGTTGCCCGGCAAAAAGTGAAACGGAATCCACACTTTGCAGTTGGCCAACTCCTTGAAGTTGCGGTAGTCGAGCATTTTGTGGGCCGAGCTGATGCGATCGAACATCGCGCCATTGTCAAAGCGAATCAGCCCCGCCTGGGTTGAGTCGTCAACATACTGGGCGCTGTGGGCCACAGTGCTGGCCTCTCGATGCTCAAACCCGGCCAGGCGAGCACACACGTAGGTGACCCCGTGGTGAAAATCAATTTGCATGGCACAGTTTGACTAGCCGCAGGGGCTACCTCGCTACAGGTCGCGACCCTAAATTAGGGTAAGGGCTAGCGTACCCCCTGCGGCGTTAAGCATTGTGATCGAGCCCTCAGAATCTAGTACCGATTGCAGTCGTGAGACACGACGTGCCGATCAATTTTCTGCAGGGGGTGCGTTTTCTGTAGAGGCTGTACTGGTTCGTGCAAAGGATTGGTGAATCGCCATCAGTACCGGGTCAATAGCGGCGGTGGTGTCGCCGTAGTAGCTGGTAATGGTGGCGGTGGCGGTAGGGTAGCCCACGTAGGTGACAAAGGCATTGGGCAACCCGTCCGGGATTTCGCTCAGCCACAGGCGCACGGCAGTCACGCCATCAATGGTGACGGCATCGTAGCGGCCAACGGTGTAACCCTTAGCCCGAATGGCTTCGAGCGACTCGCCGACCACGACCTGGGGCGCAGCGTCTTGCCAGGTGATCTCGGTGCGAATGGCGGGCAGGCTGTCGGTTGGTCCGGCGCTATCGGCGACTACCTGGGGCGCGTCGGGCTGGGCACTCACCTGCCACCCCACCGGAAACGCAATGGAGAATAAATCTTCGTAGCGGGTGGTTTCTAGCTCTGGAAGGGCAGCCTCAACTGGTGCAGCCTCAGCGGCAACCAGGGTATCGGGAGCCTGGGCCAAGGCGACGGGCACACCAGCGGTAAGCGCCGCTGTCCCTAGGACTAATCCCCAAATTGCAGACTGTTGCATCACAATTCTCCTTGGCGCTACTCAACCACTGCTGTTTAGTATCACCCAGGGTGGGGCGTTGACCATCACTTGTAGGGCCACTTTCTGAAGCTGTCGCCGCTGCGGATAAACCGCTGGAGTAGACAGACGGTACGCTAGCCTGTGAGAAAGTTTATCTTGCGATCGCTCGCCCATGCCCCATGCCCCCGATGCTGATCCCAAACCCGGCCATCTCTACGTGGTGGGTACCCCGCTGGGCAACCTCGAAGACATGACGTTTCGAGCGGTGCGACTGTTGCAGTCGGTCGATCTGATCGCCGCCGAAGACACTCGCCACACAGGCAAGCTGCTGGCCCATTTTCAAATTGCCACGCCGCAGATTAGCTACCACGAGCACAACCGCCACAGCCGCATCAGCGAGGTGCTGCACCACCTGCAAACCCGCCAGCACGCCGTGGCGCTGGTCAGCGATGCGGGTATGCCGGGCATTTCTGACCCAGGGTACGAGCTGATTGCCGCCTGCATTGAGGCAGAGATTCCGGTGATCCCCATTCCAGGGCCAACGGCGGCGATTACGGCGCTGTGCGTGTCTGGGTTGCCCAGCGATCGCTTTGTCTTTGAGGGATTTCTACCGCTCAAGGGCAAAGAGCGCACCGCGCGGCTAGAGGCGATCGCCCGCGAAGAGCGCACCATCGTGCTCTACGAAGCGCCCCACAAGCTGATCAAAACCCTGGAGGATTTGGTGGCGGCTTTGGGAGGCGATCGCCCCGTTACCCTGGGCCGCGAGCTGACCAAACGCTTCGAAGAATTTTGGCGCGGCACCCTGGGCGATGCGCTGGCGCACTACCAGAGTGAAGCCCCCAAGGGCGAGTTTACCGTCGTCATTCAGGGCGCGACCCGCGAAGCGCCCGTGCTTTCACCCGAAGCCCTTCGGGCAGAGCTAGAACAGCTACTGCGCCAGGGTGTGTCTCGCGCCGATGCCAGCCGCCAGCTCGCCAAAGCAACCGGCCAACCCAAAAAGACAATCTATCAACTTTCTCTAAGTATTGATACCAACGGATTCCCCGATTAGTCCCCCGACATCGCATTGCAAGTGGGTAATATCCTGTTGCAGGCCAGTGACATAGCAATGCAGGCCAGTGACATAGCAATGCAGGTCGGTGATATCCTAAGGCGGGCTTGTGATATAGCGTTGCATAACCCTGCTCCCTTATATCCACCCGCTGCATTGGCACTTCACGGCGATGATCTTCGATCTCCACCTCCTGCATTAGCATTGCAGTCCATCTGTAAAGTGCATTCGCGGCCCTAACTTTGGCCGCCCGCCTCAAACTGCGCCTTTAGGCCGCAATGCACCGCTCACGATACCGGGCATTCAACTTCAGTTTGGTGGTGCGTCCTTAGCCCGCAATGCTTCGCTTATGCAAGCGGTAGCCACAGCTCGCGGTGGTCGTGCACATACTGCGCCATCGACAGAGCAGGCCGTCCCAGCAGCATGGGTACCGCATCGGTCACGGCTTCGGCCTCGCCCACCCGCAAGCCTCGGTGCAGAACGGTCTGCACTAAAATCTGCATCCAGGGCAACTCCTGACGGCGCAGGTGACGAGCGTAGCCCAGCAGGCTAGCGGCTTCGTAGCGAATGGGGCGGCCCAGCTCAGCAGTGAGAATATTGGCCACCTGCTCAAAGGTAATCGCCTCTAGCCCGGTGAGGGTGTAGCACTGCCCGCTGTGGTCGGCTGGGTGCAGCAGCGCTTCGATCGCCACCGCTGCAATGTCACGAGCGCCGATGAAAGCTACTCGCCCAGCCCCAGCAGGTACATAAATGCGATCGCTCTGCAAAATATCATCGCGGTAGGCATCGCCCAGGTTTTGGGCAAAAAAGCCGGGCCGCAGAATCGTCCACCCGACGGAGCCTTGCATGAGGTGCTGCTCAACGGCGTGGTGCGGCACCCAGGGTTTGTTCTCGGCCCCAGCCACCGAGACAAAAACGATCTGTTTTACTCCGGCACCCCTGGCGGCATCAATGAATATATTGAGGGTTTGTTTAGTGTTAGCGATCGCAGGCGGACGCAGCAAAAATAGGGCTGTGCAGTCTGCGATCGCAGGCCCGTAGGTCTCAGCTTTGAGAAAATCAAACGGCACCGCATTAGCCTGCCCTCTAACAGTGCGAACGCCGATGCGATGGGCCACGCCTCGCTGCTGTAGCTGCTCCACCAGCGATCGCCCCACATTCCCCCCAGCCCCAGTGACAAAGATCATGGCTGACTCCGCGAATGGCCTCTTTGACGTTAAGGGAAGTAGCGGTAAAACTCTTTGCGATGCAGAATTCGCACAAAGAGTAGGACTTCATCCTGAAGGAACAAACCGATGCGGTAGTCCCCTAGCCTGATGCGAAAGTAGCCGTCTTCTCCCTTAAGTTTCTTGATATTCGCGACCTCATCAAGGGTCTCAGCAGCTTCTGTCGCTTCAATAATTGATTTGATTTTGCCCAGCAGCGCCTGCTCCCGTATTTTTCTCAGGTCTTTCTCAAACGTTTTCCTAAACTCAACCCTCACTCTGACTGCTCCAGAAGGCTAAAGATGGTGTCTCGACTGACAGATTCCGAGTCCTTGCCTTCATCAATGGCTTTGATTAAAGCAATGTCTTCTAAAGCTTCGACAATCAGATCCTGAAAGATGTCACGGCGCTCTTGAAAAATTTCTAATATTGCTGTTTTCATCAGATTTTTTAGCTGGGTTTCGCTCAGGCTTAGCTCTGACATCAAACAATTCTCCAGTCAGGAATGGCGCTTATCTTACTTGTGGCAGGCAGCCGCACCACAGCTCTCGCCGGTAGCTGAACGTTGTCGGGAGAAATCAGAGCCAGCATAGCCGCCGTCGATAGGGATTAACCCCATTGTACGCAGCGGAACTCAACACAAGTCTGCAACAGGCATATCACCGCCGCCACCGAGGCAAGGTGGTGCAATAATACACCCTAGGGTTGAGCAGCTACCTATGGACACGCCTGAACTGGCTACGGTATCGCCGTTACAGCAAACGATTGATCGCTACGAAGCCGCACTGGTCAAGGTTGAGGCAGGCGACGGCAGCGCCTCTGAACCAGATGTGATTGCCCTGCTGCTGGCCCGCGATGCTCTGGAGCGCCAAAAGCAGACTGAGACCGAGCTGGGCGAAGCCGACTCTCTGCGGCTGCTGAGCTTAGATCGGCGGCTCAAGCAGCAGGCTCAAGCCATCAACAATGCCGTCTCGCTAAACGACTGCCGTGCTACCCTAACGCCCTCAGGCGCAGCCTGGTGGTGGTCTCTAGAGCCGCCCGCCCCGCCCACCAAAGTTTACAAGCAAGATCAGTTTGACTGGGTGTGGAACCTGCTGACGGTGACCTGCCTGGTATTTTCGGCCAGCTTTGCCACCCATACCGCCCGCGCCTTTTCAACCCAGGGCTTTGACCTAATGGGTACCATTAGCACGATTACCCAGGGGGCGGGGGTGGCCCTGGTAGCCGGCGGTGCCCTCACCGACAAGGGCCGCAAAGTCACTGAGAATGTTCTGCGCAGCCTCAACATTCCACATGTGTTCTATGCTGAGGCCACGTTTGGGTTTTCGGCGCTGCTGCTGGGCACCACCTTTTTGCTCAACAGCAACCTGGCCAAGGTGGGCGATACCTACCAGCGCCAGGGCGATCGCCTGCTGAACCAGGGCAACCTGCTGATCGCGCGCAAAAAGTACCTGCGCGCCATGGACTTTGACACCAACGATGAAACCCTCCTGCTAGCGCTGGGAGATGTGTCACAGCAGCTGGGCGACCTCGATGAGGCTGAAACCTACTACCGGCAGGGGATGGCCCTAGACGAAACCACCGGCATGAATGGGCTGGCGCGCAACCTGGTGCTGAAAGAAATCGAGGCAAAAGGCTGGAATGCCAGTATCGACGAGCTGACGGCGCGGCGGGCCGAGTTTTATCTTGAGGCGGCGTTGATCAAGGTGCCGGACCACTATGCCGTGCGCGATCGCGCTCTGAAGCTGCTCGATGCCGATGCCCCTCGCCCCCACCCCCCAGCGGAGCTGTCGCAAACCCTGAACGACCTCAAGCTGCGCGCCAGCCTCAATCTCAACAAGGGGTTGCTTAACCTAGCCCAGATTGACTTTGCCAACCTCGATCGCACCACCGCCGATCGGTTTTTAGGCGATGCGCTGAGCGCCTTTTCCGAAGCCACTATCTACGAAGACGCCTTCGCCGAGATGCTCGACCAGGAGCTGGTCGAGGCCGCCGATTGGCCTGAGCTGGGCAAAGCGGCCTGCTATCACCAGATTGTCAGCCAGGTGCAGGCCGAAATTTTCTACCAGCCCGGAGACCAGCTCCACGAGCTTTACCAGGGCTCCCAGGACTGCTACAACGCCCTGCGCCGGGCGGGGCTAAACCGCTACGACGACGCCATTATGTACTACCGCCTGGCCTACGACTGGGGCGATCGCATTCCGACTGAAGCCTACGAAGCCCCTGCCGAGTAGGCGACAGCCAGACTATTGACCCGATCGCGAGGCGGGCAGCGGCCGACGCGAGGCGGAAATGGGAGCGGGGGGGCTACAGCTAACGGAACCCGGGGGTTGGCGACAGGCTCTGGGCTTGGCCTCTGCGGCCTGCGGTATGGCAACAAGACCGCTGGCAATGGCGATCAGCGCGATCGCCGCTGCAAGGTTAATGACTTTAGCCAAACTTTTATCACCCATGCCTACTCCTCCACATCCACAAAGGTGATCTCGGGAGCCTCATCGCAGACGTTGACGCTCTCCTCATCAATGTCGCCGTCGGCAAAAACGGCCCGAAAATCGTAGGCGCACTCGCTGGAGTTCACCGGCAGGTCTGCGAATTCTCCCGGCTGCAACACGTAGCCACTCTGTTTGAACAGGTTGAGGCCCCAGTCCTCACTGGAGGCAGGCGTAAAGTAGAAGCCAATCATGGCGATTTCGGTCTGGTTGTTGACCCTAAAGACATGGTCATTTTCGTCAAAAAAGGCGTAGGTGCCTCCGTGTAGGGCACATAGATTGACCCCATACTCTTCTACGTAGTCGTCGTCGCCGTCGCCAAAGATGCCCAGGACGTCGTAGAGGCAGTCAGCGGGCGGGCTGTCGAGGGTAATTTCCAGAGCGCTGGTCGGGGGCAGCGTATCGTCGCCCAGCAGGTCGTCGCCCCAGTCCTCGGTATCAACCGGAGTGGCGTAGAACTCCAGCAGCGGGGTGCCGGTGTTGTTTTCAACGGCAAAGACGACGACTTGTTCTTCCTCAGCGGCGATCGCGCCGCCCAAAATCAGACTGCATGAAGTCATCGCCGCCAGGCCGCAGGACAGGCGACATAGCGCCAGCCGATGAACGAAGGGTATTTGCATCAGACCGCCTTTGCGCTTAGCAAAAATTTTGTACCCATTGCTCTGATTCCAAACAAGACACCGCCTCAGCATTGGCGATGGAAATATTTAGGAAAATATCACATCCCTATTGCGCTCAGTCAATGAAGGTTTGCAACAGGCGAATTATGGCGGCGACCGAGGCCAGCGAGGCGGTTTCTGTCGCGGTGTGGTACTCGGTGGTGGGAATTTGCAGCGTGGTGCCCGTCACCGCCCCGTCAGTTGCCGCCGTCAGGCGACCCATTTCGGTGCGGCCCAGGGAGTAGGGCTTGGGCCGGGTGAGGTTTTGGGCGGCGATATAGTCGTCTTTGTAGCTGTAGGGAATGCCGAGCTGGGTGCAGCGATCGCCCAGCTCCTGGGTGATACCGGGGGCAAAATCCGCGCTAGCGTCTTTGCGGCGCAGGGTGACGAGCTGCTCGTCGGCGGCTTCGCGGCTGTGGTAGGGGCTGGTGTCGAGGGCGATCAGGCGATCGGTGCCCAGGCGCTGGCGCTGAAACCACGACAGGGCGTAGCGCCAGCTGCGGCCCGACTCTTCCTGGGCGGTGAACAGCGCCGTGCCCTCAAACCCGCAGCGAAACAAAAAGATGATGATGGCGGCGCTGATCACGTTGTCGAGCTGGGCCGAGATATAGCCGTCGTTGAACTGGAGGCGATCGAGGAACGAAACCGGCGTACCCGGCTGCAGGTACTCTAGCCCCTCCACCTCGAAGATCAGGTTCTTGCGCTCGGGGCAGATGTAGGAGTGGGTGATCACGCCCTGCCCGATGTATGTGCCGGTGTAGGGCAGGTGAGCCTGCACCCGCTGGCCCTGAAAGCGGTTCTCGATGGTGTGCAGCATTTGCTCAGACACTGAGTCGCCGGTCAGCTCGCTCTGGTTGCCGGCGATAAAGGCCGCGTACTGAAACTCGTTGGGGCCAGTGCATAGCAGCCCGTGGCGATCGATGTGGGCCGAGAGCATCAGCTCGTGGGGGCGGCTGCCCTGGGCGACCAGCACGCCATGGTAGTGGGTTACCTCAGCGCCCACTTCCTCCAGCTCGCGGCGCAGCACCCGAAAGAACGAATCTTCGCTGCCCACCACCGAGGGTTCACGAATCAGAAATTGCAGAATTTCGAGAAAGTCGGCCAGATCTTCCAGGGCGATCGGAGCGGTCGCCAAGGCGGAGCGAGGTGCCGCGCTGGGGTCAATAAGCTGATCGACAACCAGGTTGAGTGGGCTCATAGGAAGACTGTGCCTGCTAGAACATTCGCTAACGTTGAGCAAACCCTGGGCTAAAGCTGAGCAACGCTGGGCAGAACCCTGCCGCTGAGCAAGGGCGATCGCCCCTCACAGCAGGGAGTAGTCTTACCCTATATGTATCCCAGAACACTACCCCGAACCGCCGCTACGGTTGGTGAAGCCCAATACAAATCGCCCCCTGCAAATAGGTAAATTTTCTGCGATCGCGCAATCCTGCAAACCCCAGTGGAGAACCGGAGTATACTAAAGGTATCGCTCTTTACCTCGCCTGCCCTGTGGATTTGTCGTCTAAAAGTGAATACGCCCTGCTGGCTCTGCTCGAACTCAGCCCCCACTACCCCAGCGGCGAACCGCTGCAAATTCGCCAGATTGCCAGCCAGCAAAACATTCCCGATCGCTACCTGGAGCAGCTGCTGGCTACCCTACGCCGGGGCGGGCTGGTGAAAAGTCAGCGGGGGGCGCGGGGCGGCTACCTGCTGGCCCGTGATCCGTGGAAGATTACCCTCTATGATGTGGTGAGCTGCATTGAGGGGTTTGAGCCTCAGGCCGACCCGGCCCAGGTGTCGGATACCCCAGAGGCGCGGGTGATACAGGGCATGTGGACCGAGGTGCGCCAGGCCGCCGAAGGGGTGCTGCAAAAGTACACCCTGCAAGACCTGGTCGAAAAGCGCAACGCCCAGCAGCAAGTTGACATTATGTATTACATCTAGGCCCATTACTACAGTCAGGCCCCATGCGAATTGCCGAAAACGTTACCCAACTGATTGGCCGCACCCCCCTGGTGCAGCTCAACCGCATTCCCCAAGAGGCGGGCTGCCTGGCCCGGCTGGTGATCAAGCTAGAGGGCATGAACCCCTCCGCCTCCGTCAAAGACCGCATCGGCATCAACATGATTGAGGCCGCCGAGGCCGAGGGGCTGATCACCCCCGGCAAGACTACCCTGGTCGAGCCCACCTCGGGCAACACCGGCATCGCGCTGGCGATGGCGGCGGCGGCCAAGGGCTACCGCCTGATTCTGACCATGCCCGAAACCATGAGCTCCGAGCGGCGGGCCATGCTGCGGGCCTACGGAGCCGAGCTAGAGCTGACCCCCGGCGTGGCGGGCATGTCGGGCTGCATTCAGCGGGCGCAGGATATTCTCGACACTCTGCCCGACGCCTACATGCTGCAACAGTTTCGCAACCCGGCCAACCCCGACATTCACCGCCGCACCACCGCCGAAGAAATCTGGGCCGACACCGATGGCCAGGTCGACATGCTGGTGGCGGGCGTGGGCACGGGCGGCACCATTACCGGCGTGGCCGATGTGCTGAAGCAGCGCAAGCCAGAGTTTAAGGCGATCGCGGTCGAACCCGTCAACAGCCCAGTGCTCTCGGGCGGCCGCCCCGGCTCCCACAAAATTCAGGGCATTGGGGCGGGATTTATCCCTGAGGTGCTGAACACAGCGCTGATCGACGAGGTGGTACAGGTGGCCGATGAAGATGCGATCGCCTACGGTCGCCGCCTGGCCCGCGAGGAGGGATTGCTCTCGGGTATTTCCACCGGGGCTGCCGTCAAGGCTGCGATCGAGGTGGGCTGTCGCCCCGAAAACGAGGGCAAGCTGATTGTGATCATCCAGCCCAGCTTTGGGGAGCGCTACCTGAGCACGCCGCTGTTTCAAGACCCTGAGCTGATGGCCCCGCTGGTGATGAACTAGCACTGTGGCTACCCAGAAATTTGATATCGATCGGGCGATCGCGCTGCTGCGTGAGGCGGTGGCTCCATTCCCCAAAGCCGCCATGTTTCAGCTGGCGGACGAGGGATTCGACACGCTCTACGAGCAGCTGATTTCCTGCATTATCTCAATTCGCACCTACGACGAGGTGAGCGTGCCGGTGTCGCAGCGGCTGTTTGCTCGGGCGCGTACACCTGAGCAAATGGTAGGGCTAGAGATCGAGGAGATTCTGTCCCTGATTCAGGGGACTACCTTTGCCGAAAACAAGGCACCCCAGATCCGCCAAATTTCTCAGCAAATTCTAGATGAGTTTGGCGGCGACCTCCCAGCTGACCCAGAGGTGCTGATGCAGTTCAAAGGGGTGGGGCCAAAGTGCGCCCATCTGGCGCTGGGGGTGGCGCTGGGCTACCCCTGCATCAGCGTCGATGTGCATGTGCACCGGGTCACGAACCGTTGGGGCTACGTGCAAACCAAGTCGCCCGAAAAGACGATGGCTGCCTTGGAAGCTAAACTGCCGCAACCCTACTGGGTCGAGATCAACCGGCTGCTGGTGCCTTTTGGCAAGCACATCTGCACGGGCAATCGGCCCAAGTGCGGGCGCTGCCCTCTGGCCGATATGTGTGCCCAGGTTGGCGTCACTGCGGCTGTCTAACGATCGTGGTCAGTGGTTGCCATCAACTTTTACAGTGCAACAGCTCTAAAATTCGCTGCACCACGCTTGTTATCCGTTGTTTCTGCGTTTTTCTTACCGCTGCCAGTATAGCTGTGCAGCTTCTTTGAGAGCCTGCAAGGACAACGTGCGACCGTTGTCGAGTTTGAGGCTGACCCTCTCGTACCGCACTTCAAGGACACCTTCCACGCATGTGACGCGCACACGTCCATCCTCTTCGTTCGCTGAGAGAATTTCAGGTGAGACGGCCTCAATCTCTTGCAGAGCTGTGAGCGGGGTGTCCACACTCCACTGTTGAAATTGGAAGAGGCTGCAACTGTGCAGGAAAACCCAGATACTATCTCCATCCTGAAAGAGCAGCTGGCGCAGATATGGGATTTCAACTCTCACATGGACATCGCCCGGTACGCAGCCTTTAGCTTCAGCTAAACTTCCGTCGTGGAGGATGTTCCAGATCGCGATGTCGTCTCTCATTTCTTCCACGCCTAACGATGATTAGCACCCTGGCATCAAGCCCGTAGACGATTCTGTCGGTGCCGTCGGAGTGGCCCTTAAAAGCGAGTGGGATAAAGCCATCAGGCCTTGCTGATGCCAGCAGGAAAGTCAGGATCGAAAATTTGCTGGGCAGTGAAAGGACAATCCGTTGGTAAATCGGGATAGTCCAGGGGCGTTTCGCGGACTACCAGATCCAGCCCTGACTCGTAGGCAACGGCGATCGCCTCAGCTAAATAGGGCTTAAGACTGGGGTTTTGCTGAAGCAGCCTTTGAGCGGTGCGCCGCTGTTCACGAATGGTGGCTCTCCAGCTTTTGCTGCGGTGACTGGGTTGCAAGTCCCATTTAAGTAGATGGCCCAGTAGAACAGCTAAGCGATTCTCTAACTCCTGTCGCTGCTGTTTACCCAAAGACGCAACTTCCTCTACCAGGTTCACCAGATCTAAATGCTTAAAGTCACCTTCTTTTAAGAGCTTAGTCTGCTCTAAGGTCCAGGCATAGAAATCAGTTTCATAGAGGTTGGCATGGGTCATTAAAACGTCTCTCTCCAAGTGCCAATCGATTTGACTAAATTGCTCCTGCAGGCATCTTTGCTCTCATTGGAGTCGCCATATTCTGATCATCATATTAGGTGGATCTTGGAGATAACGTCAGGGCAAGCCTTAACGGAGGTTTACTCGGGCTTGAATAGGCAAGTGATCCGAAGCCTGGGCCGCTTCGGCGACGACTTCGGCAGCCACCACCTCCAGAGTAGAAGGGGTGTAGAAGATGTAGTCGAGCACGTACTGGGGTTGGTCGGAGGGAAACGTAAACGACGACGGGGCCGTAGGCAGCGCCGAGGCCAGCACCGGGGAGTCGAGCAAAATGCCGATCGATCGCGGATCATCGCCCTCGTCGCGGTTGAGGCTGCTGTTGAAGTCGCCCAGCAGCAGCACCGGGTAGTCCTCGGCGTAGCCTTCGGCTAGGTCGCGCACCACTTGGGTCTGGCGGCTGCGAGTGAGGGCATCAAACGCTTCGAGGTGCACGTTGATGACGATCAGGGTTTGGCCAGAGACGTCGATTTCGGTAACCTGGGCAATGCGATCGAGGTAGAGGGCGTTGTAGTAGAACGGGTTGGTGGGCACCTTCTCCAGCACCAGCCGTTCGTTGCGGCGAATGGGGTAGCGGCTGAGCACCGCCTGACCCGAAATCACCTGCCGATAGTGAGCCTGGGGCGGCCAGTAGGGGAAGGGTACGTAGCGCTTGTCCCAATTGACGGCGATCGCCCCAAAAGCCATCTCCAGCGCTGCCGCCACTGCGTACTGCTGGTTGCGGTTAAACGATCGGTAGGCGTCAAAGTCGATTTCCTGCAGGGCCAGAATGTCGGGCTCGAGGGCTTCCAGGGCGGCAATTGCAGTTGCCTGATTCGAGTCAAACAGCGCCTGATCGCGCTTCACCGCCTGCTGGTTGGTCAACCCCGACAGGTAGCCAATGTTGTAGCTAACTACGTTAAGCTGCTCAGGGTTGGTCGTTCCAGGCGGATATTCCTCGTAGGTGACCAGGTTATCGTAGTCGGCGGATTGACCGTTAGGCGAGCTGATGTAGATGAAGGTTCCTACCAGCGCTGCTGCCGGTATCCCCAGGGCAATGGCCCCTGCCACAAGAGTGTTTTTCATGGACTAATTTTATGGCCTCAGCTAGCCCCTCGCGCCTGCCCCTGCGGTTTTGGATTGCCGCCCTGGTGGCGTTTATCAATGCGGTGGGGTTTACGCTGATTATTCCGCTGATTTACCCCTACGCGGTGGAGTTTGGACTCAGCGACTTTCAGGCCAGCCTGCTGACTACGGCCTACGCGGCGGCGCAGTTTATCGCCACCCCCATTCTGGGCCGACTCTCCGATCGCATAGGCCGCAAGCCCCTGCTGATTGTCAGCCTGCTGGGCACCGTGGCGGCGAATTTGATGGCGGGGCTGGCCCCAGCCGCCTGGATGCTGTTTGTGGCCCGTATTCTCGACGGGATCACGGGCGGCAATACGTCGATCGCCCAGGCGATCGTGGGCGATATCACTACGCCAGAGCAGCGGGCGCGGGCCTACGGCATTTTTGGGGCGGTGTTTCGGCTGGGGTTTGTGGTGGGGCCACCGCTGAGCTATGTGGCGCAGCTTGTGCCACCGCTGCCGAGGTTTACCAGCTTGGGCATGGGGTTCTTGTTTTCGGCGGCGATCGCCCTGTTTGCCGTCCTGCTCTGCCTGGTGCTGCTGCCCGAAACGCTGGAGAACTGCTGCGATACCTTTCGCATTTCCTGGCGCGATTTTGGTTTTGGGCGGCTGGCGCGATCGGCTACCGATCGCCGCTTCGGCCGCATTTTCTGGCTCACTTTCTTTAGCGGCTTTACCTTTACGATCTTCACCTTCGCGTTTCAGCCGTTTTTTCTCAAAGTGCTGGGGCAGGATGCCCGCAACCTGGCGATCATGTTCGCGGCGGTGGGGATCATCGGCTTTGTCACCCAGGTGTTTGCCCTGGAACCCCTGCGGCGGCGGTTTCAGCTGGTGCAGATTTTGGCGGGGGCGCTGGCAGCGCGGGGAGTTTTGTTTTTGCTGATGCCTGCGTTCCCCAATATTGTGGCCTTTGTGGCGATCGCGGTGGTCTTCAGCGCCGTCAACTCATTCCCCATGCCGCTGATCGATGCGCTGCTCTCGCTGACCAGCGGCCCCCACGAGCAGGGCGAGGTGCTGGGGCTGAATGCCTCGTACCTGAGCATTTCCAATGCGATCGGCCCGGCGACAGCGGGGCTGCTGGTCAGCGTCAGCTACAGCTTCCCGTTTTGGATTGCTGGGGCACTCACCCTGCTGACCGCCTGGTTCGCGATGTCGCTCTCGGGGCGCGGCATCGCGAAGGTGTGAAACGCTCACGCCTGTAGGCTATCAGACACGCCAGCGGCCCGATCGCGCCGACGCTTGCTTTATGATCTAAGCGCAGATGCTACGGATAGTTCTATGCTGGCCCTCCTCAATCGATACAAGTTTCTCTGTCTGGCCCTGACCCTGGGCTGCCTGGCTCTACTGGCCTGCCCCGGCTCGGCCTTTGCCCTCAGCACCCAGGCTGAGCTAATCGACAACAGCGGCAGCGCGATCGGTACCGTGCAGGTGGAGCAGGGGCACAAAGGAGTGTTGGTGAATATTCAGGCCAAAGACTTACCCCCTGGCTACCACGGCATGCACTTCCACGCTGTGGGCGACTGTTCAGACCTGGCGGCCTTTAAATCGGCGGGCGGGCATGTCAACCCTTTCGATACGCCTCACGGGTTTCGCAACCCCGATGGTCCCCATGAGGGTAATTTGCCCAACCTGGTGGTCGCCGCCGATGGCACCGTGGAAGTTGAGCTGTACAGCGATCTGGTGGAGCTAGATTTTGGGCCAGCCAAGCTGCTCGACGATGACGGTACGGCACTCATCATCCACACCGACAAAGATGACCACTACTCACAGCCCATCGGCGGCTCCGGCGGGCGCATCGCCTGTGCGGTGATCCAGTAATGAAAGCCCTCGCCCTGGTGCCCTAGCTCCGCCTGGGCGCCCTAGCCTTGCGGCTCTGCCGCTCATTCTGGGGGCAGAGCCCCCGATGAGCATTCCAACGCAGAGCTTTGGAACGAGGGAAATTCGCTTTGTGGCCGCAATGCACCGTGTATAGAGCGGTGCATTGCTTCGCGAATGCACCCTACGATTGGCTGCAAACCGCTTTGGTATTAGATCGAAACCCGAGAGCGGCGTGCCAAGACAGGTTGAAACGCCGCTCTTGGTTTTATCTTTGCCTTCTACCTGCGCTCGCGCTCGCCGCAGGTAGCGAGCTGACGCTACACCTAGAAGCTCCTGGCAGCGCTTTCTGCTTGCACTGAGCGCAGGTCATAGCGATCGAGGTTCATCACCTTATCCCAGGCCGCCACGAAGTCGTGGACAAACTTGGGCTGCGAGTCTGCACAGCCGTAGACTTCTGCCAGGGCGCGGAGCTGCGAGTTGGAGCCAAAGATCAGGTCAACTCGGGTGGCGGTCCACTTTTGAGCGCCGGTCTTGCGATCGCTGCCCTCGAACTCATACTCATCGTCGGAGGTCGCCTTCCAGGTGGTGCCCAGGTCGAGCAGGTTGACGAAGAAGTCGTTGGTCAGGGTCTCAGGGCGATCGGTGAAGACGCCGTGCTTAGAGCCGCCGTGGTTTGCGCCCAGTACGCGCAGGCCGCCTAACAGAGCCGTCATCTCGGGGGCTGACAGATTCAGCAGCTGCGCCCTGTCAATCAGCAGCTCCTCCAGCGATTCGGTGTGCCTGCCGCTGGTGTAGTTGCGGAACCCGTCAGCGGTCGGCTCTAGCGGTTCGAAGGCTTCCACGTCGGTTTTCTCCTGCGAGGCATCCATGCGCCCCGGCGTGAAGGGCACTGTCACATTATGACCGGCGTTCTTCGCCGCCTGCTCAATGCCCGCGCAGCCGCCCAGCACAATCAGGTCTGCGATCGAAACCCGCTTGCCGCCCGACTGCGAGTTGTTGAACTCCTGCTGAATGCCCTCCAGGGTTTGCAGCACCGTAGCCAGCTGATCGGGCTGGTTGACCTCCCAGCTCTTCTGCGGTTCCAGGCGAATGCGCCCTCCGTTGGCGCCACCGCGCATGTCGGAGCAGCGGAAGGTGGAGGCCGACGCCCAGGCGGTTGACACCAGCTGCGAAACCGACAGGCCCGCAGCCAGCAGAATCTTTTGCTTAAGGGAAGCAATGTCCTGCTCGTCAATCAGCTCATGGTCGACGGGCGGAATAGGATCCTGCCAGAGGAACTCTTCTTGCGGAACTTCGGGACCAAGGTAGCGGGCGCGGGGTCCCATGTCGCGGTGGGTGAGCTTAAACCAGGCTTTGGCGAACTGCTCGGCGAACTCGTCCGGGTTGTCGCGGTAGCGCTGGGCAATTTGGTTGTAGACGGGGTCCATCTTCATGGACATGTCCGCCGTGGTCATCATTGGGGCGTGCCGCTTCGACGGGTCGTGGGCGTCGGGCACCGTTCCCGCACCCGCATCGCCCTTGGGCTTCCATTGCCACGCCCCGGCGGGGCTCTTGGTCAGCTCCCAGTCATACTTAAACAGGGTTTCGAGGTAGCTGTTGTCCCACTGGGTAGGCGTGGGCGTCCAGGCCCCCTCAATGCCGCTGGTGATCGCATCAACGCCGACCCCCGTATTGAACTTGCTCTTCCAGCCCAGGCCCTGATCCATAATGGTGGCGCCCCCCGGCTCAGGCCCAACGTGGGTATCCGGGCCAGCGCCGTGGCACTTGCCGAAGGTGTGCCCACCAGCGGTGAGTGCCACGGTCTCCTCGTCGTTCATCGCCATCCGCTTAAAGGTTTCGCGAATGTCGCGCCCGGAGCCCAGGGGGTCAGGCTCGCCGTCTGGCCCCTGGGGGTTGACGTAGATCAGGCCCATCTGCACGGCGGCGAGGGGGTTGAGCAGCACGCGATCGCCCTCATAGCGCTCATTGCCGAGCCATTCTTTTTCATTGCCCCAGTAGATATCTAGCTCTGGTTCCCAGACATCCACGCGCCCGCCCGCAAAGCCCAGCGTCTTGAAGCCCATCGACTCCAGGGCGCAGTTGCCTGCAAAAACCATCAGGTCGGCCCAGGAAATTTTGTTGCCGTATTTTTGCTTAATCGGCCAGAGCAGCATGCGCGCCTTGTCGAGGTTGGCATTGTCGGGCCAGCTGTTGAGCGGCTCAAATCGCTGACTGCCCGAGCCAGCTCCGCCGCGACCGTCGCCAATTCGGTAAGTGCCAGCGCTGTGCCACGCCATCCGAATAAAAAGCGGCCCGTAATGGCCGTAGTCGGCGGGCCACCAGTCCTGCGAGGTGGTCATCAGTTCATAAATATCTGCTCTCAGGGCCGCCAAATCAAGGCTCTTGAACGCCTCAGCATAGTTAAACGACTCATCCATCGGATTGGACTTAGCCGAGTGCTGGTGGAGCATATTCAAATTCAAAGCATTTGGCCACCAGTCTCGGTTTGACGTGCCGAGTCGAGTCTGAGGTCCGGCCAGAACGGGGCACTTGCTGGCACTGCTGGCACCGTTGGGGGGCGTAGGCTGCGGCGTACCGGCTGCCGTTTCTTCCGCGCTACTTGACGCCAGGACAGAGGTCACGGCGCGCCAGATTTCCATTAGCTTCCCGCTCATGGGGAACGGACATCTCATTGGGCTACTCGTCATAGTTCTTTTCCTGTTGTGGTTTCACGAGCACTCAAGTCGTACTCGTTACGACTTCATAAGGCAAGCCTACATCAATCACCCGGGCTTTGCAGCAGTCAAAATGATTAGCATTTACAACTTGTAATGTCCTGGTGAGGCATACTTGTAATATCGCCATAGTGCTTTACTTGAGCAAATTTACTTAAGCAGAAAGCATCGTTCTCCACATCTGCATCAGCACAGCTGTTTGCTCTGGCCGCTCGGCCTTCGGATTGATGTAGTTCAGCATGGTTTCGGCATTAGAGACTACCGGGATGGCCTCACAGCCATCCCGCTCTACAAACATTTTTTCAATTACCCCGTCTTTCACCAGCATAGAATAGTGCCAGGAGCGGTGCCCCATGCCTAATTCAGAAAGGTCTACCATCATCCCCATGGCACGGGTAAACTCACCATTCACATCGGGAATAAAGCGCACCTGGTCGGCGCCTTCTTCTTGGGCCCAGGCCGCCAAAGAAAATGGATCATTCACCGCAACGCAAAGAATGTCATCAACGCCATTGTCTCGAAATGCCTGGGCATATTCGTTATAGCCTAACAACTGAATCGGAGAATACGGACAGGCAAAAGCGCCCAGCACCGAAAACGCCACTACGGTTTTGTGATCAAACAGATCCGCCGTTGTGAGGTCGTATTCACCTCCATCTGTAAACATGCGAAACGCTACTTGAGGGACATTGTGGCCTTCACGGTCGAACAACATTGGCCCATCTCCTTACTCGCATTTACTGTCAGTTAAGCCTGCTTAACCGCGAGATAAATGAGTAGAAATACTACTCAAAAACAGTGACCCGCCCTCACACCTGCTAGAGGAATGGTTGCAGGCCACCACGGTCGGAAAAACTGTCACCTTAGAACGATGACTCGTAGCCATCAGCTTGATCGTAGGCTTGCGTCTACGGCCAAACCTGTTTGAGTTTCCTGCGCAAATTTGAGGAGTTTACCTATACATTAGGAACTCAAGTCTGCATTAAGTCATACTTACTACGAGTTTGTATGCTGTCAGCTTAAATCAATCAAACCGTGCTTGGGTGTAAACAATAAAAGTGTTTTGCAACCTGTAATATCTCTACAAAATGAAATTTGTCTATCGTTGGGTATAGACCTAAAACTCAAAATCAAGGCATGGTACGAAGGTCGGCCAAAGCAGCCCGGCTGCCATGCATGTCGTCGAGGCGTTTCCTCATTCTCAGCCTATGGGGGTTCCAGTGGAGCCAGGGCCTGTGCAGTGATGGGGAAGCAATTGAGAGTGAATGGGGCTGCCCTGGAGGCTGCGATCGCTCAAGGGGTATCGGGCAAAGGTTATTGAAATGTCACGGAGAGGTAGGTTTAACCAGAACAGGGTGAGGGGGTTTCAGCGCCCCTGGCGACCCTGGGCTGGAGGGGTAGTGCTGGTACTCATGCTGATCGCTTCCGGTGCCGGGCTGCAGGCTCAAGATGAAGCCAGCTCTGAGGAAACGTCACCAGTACCAACCCTACCTGCGCCGACAGAAGCCCCGCCTGAATCGAGCGACGATGAGGTGTTTTTTGCCGATGTGCTGGTGCGGGGCCAGCCGGTGTTTCAGGTGGGGAGTTTGACGGGGCTAAGCGCCAGCGATCGCGCCCAAATTATCAACCGCCGCATTGCGGGGCTGCTCAGTCAAACTCAGGAGCTTGAGCCGGTCACCGTCCAGGTGGATGAAAATCGCCAGATTGCGCTGCTAACGGTGAACAACCGGGTGCTGATGACGGTGACCCAGCAGGATGCCGCCGACTTTGGCCTCACCGTAGAGGAACTGGCGCAGCAGTGGGCCGATCGCCTTAACGAAGTGCTGGCCCAGCCCAACCTGGCAATTGATGTTTTGCAGCGGCTGGAGGGTACGGCGCGGCAGCTCGTGGATGACACAATTGTGCTGCTGCCGTCGCTGGTGGGGGCGATCTTGCTGGTCGGCCTGACCTGGATTGTCGCCAAGGGTGTGCGGCGGGTGGGGCTGCTGTGGGCCGAGCAAACCGAGGGCGATCGCAGCACCGAAATTTTGATTGGCCGCCTCTGCTACGGCGGTGTTTGGGTGCTGGGCAGCGTGGTGGCCCTAGGCGTGCTGGGCCTCAACTTTGCCACCCTGCTCGGCACCCTGGGGCTGACCAGTGTGGCAATCGGCTTTAGCCTGCGCGACGTGCTCAGCAACTATATTTCTGGGGTCATTTTGCTGGCGGCTCGCCCGTTTCGCATTAGCGACCAGGTGGTGATCGGCAACTACGAGGGCACCGTGGTGCAAATTCAGCTGCGGGCGACCACCATGCGCACCTACGACGGGCGGCTGGTCTACATCCCCAATCAGCAGGTGTTTCAAAAGAGCGTGGTCAACAACACCGACTCGCCTGTGCGCCGCAGCGATGTTGTGGTCGGTATCGACTACGATGCCGATATCAACGCCGCTCGTCAGGTGATTGTTGAGGCACTCACGCAGGTCAAGGGCGTCGAACCCGAGCCACCGCCGCTGATTTTGGTAAAAGAGCTGGCCCCCAGCACCGTCCAGCTGGAGGTGCGGTTTTGGGTCAATTCTCGCCGTCAGTCGTTTTTGCAGGTGACCTCAGAAGCGTCTCAAGCAATTAAAGAAGGACTGCAAGCGGCGGGTATCGAAATGCCTACCGAGATCTACACGTTGAGCTTTCGCCAGGGGGCGATCGATACCATCAGCGCGATCGTTACTGAGGGGGGAGATCAGCCAGAGCATTGACCAGCTCTCTCCGAAAGAAATTTGTCTGATTCAATTAAGGATTCAACAGTTGAGCTGCGGTCAGCCTTTTGGCGGGGGCCAACTCGGTCAGGAGAGTAGAGGTGATGTCTGTCTCTCCTTCAAAAACAACGGCCTCATAGAGTCCTTCTACCAGCGTCAGCACTGTCACCTTTTGCAGAATGGGGTCTACGATCCAGTATTCGGCAATGCCACGGGCTTCGTACTGCGATCGCTTGTAGCGGTAGTCGCGATCACTATTTTTCTTGCCGGGTGATACGACCTCCACCACCAGACGGGGTGGAGGCATATCAATGGTGACGGTGGAGCGAGGGGCGTTTTCTAGGGCGATCGCCAGTTCCTCTGACAGCACCATTAAGTCGGGCAGCCGCACCGTAGCCCGTGAACCCAGTACCGTAACCTCAGTTTTCATCGTCAAATACTGAGGTAGCAAACCCGCCTGTAACAAATAAGCAAACAACAAAGTAGCAATACGGCGGTTTAGCTCGCTCTCGGCAGGCATGACGATCAGTTCCCCATTTTCTAGCTCGTAGCGGGTATCGGTGCCATCGTCGTAGGCAAAGAAGTCGTCGAGACTCATGGGGGTGGCGGCAACGGTCACGGTGTTTTGGCCTCCAACAGAACGAGCAATTCCATTATCGCAGCATAGAATTGAGGGACAACGTTGATGATGCCATGTATGCCAAGATTCTCTGGGCATAGGGTCGTTTTTGCCAATGGAATTTGAGTGGGATGAGCGGAAAAATGAAGCTAACGTTGACAAGCATGGTTTCGACTTTGCCGATGCCGATCGCATCTTCGACTTGCCACTGTTGGTTGACCCAGACGAACGGGATGACTACGGTGAAGATCGGTGGATTGGCATTGGGCTGCTAGATGGTCGCGTTATCGTTGTTGTATTCACAGAGCCAGCCGACAATACCATTCGCATCATTTCTCTGAGAAAGGCACTCTCCCATGAACGAAGGCGCTATGAACAATACCTCCAAAACCGACTGGGCCAGAATTGACGCGATGACCGATGACGACATTGATACCTCAGACATTCCACCCCTGAGTGAGGAGTTTTTTGCCAAAGCGACGCTGCGAATGCCTCAATCTACGGTTTCTGTGGTGGCTGTGCCCGTGGATGCCGAAACCTTAGGCTGGTTTCAAGCTCAGGGTGAAGGCGCAGAACGGCATATGGCGGCGGCCCTCAAAATCTATGCCGAAGCTCAAAAACAGGCGGCCACTCTACATTCAGCTTCTTGACGGTGCCCAAGACAACTTCAAGTCAAAGGATTTAGCTCTCGACTACAGAAAAGTTACGGAACGGGTGAGCGATCGCACGTAGTCTAGGGTGAGGTAACGACGCAGGCTCAACGGCAATGGCAAACAAAGAGCACCTAGCTATATTGCGGCAGGGATTGGAGGTCTGGAATGAATGGAGAATCGAACATTCCAGAATAATTCCTGACCTAAGTGATACTAATCTTGCTGGGGTCAATCTAAGTGAATTTGATCTAGAAGATGTTGACTTCAGCAAGACATGCCTGAGGAAAGCCAACCTCTCTAACACAGACCTTACTATCGCTATGCTCCACCATGCAGACCTCAGCAATGCGGATCTTAGCGGTGCAAACTTAGAGAGTGCCAGACTTCTAGATGCTAATCTAGACCACGCCAAGCTTAGTAATTCCAGACTCAATAATTCTAGCCTTTTCAAGGTTAACCTTCGAGGTGCTGAGCTTAGGAATGCTGACTTCTCCAATGCATCCCTTTGTCAAGCCAACCTTGCATGCGCCAATTTGCTCTATGCCTGTTTCCATAATGCTGATTTAAGCTTCGCCACTTTACGCTTTGCCAACTTTTATAGGGCTAATCTCAGTCAAGCCGACATGTCTAACGCTGACTTAAGTAATGCACACTTTTTTCAGGCGGAACTAGAGGGAGCCAACCTTTCCGATGCCAATTTACGAGAAGCCGATTTTAGAAAAGCCAATCTTAGTGAAGTTGCTCTCTGTAGTGCCCGAGTACTTGACGCAGATTTCACCCAAGCAACATTCACAGGAGCCTGCATTGCTGACTGGCAAATTGGCAGCTCAACTATCCTTAAAGGTGTGAAGTGCGATTATATTTTTCGCACCTATGATTATGATAAAAAACGGTTCTCAGGCCGTCTCCCCGCCGATTCTGAGAGTGCATTTGCTCTAGATGAATTTACCAAGCGATTTCGGATTATCGCTAGTGCTCTAGAAACTATCGACATTACCTTCACCAAAGGTATAGATTGGCAAGCCTTTTTCCAATCGTTCCAAGACCTACGAAACAGCCGCCCTGACGAAGCCATCTCGATTCAAGGTATGGAGCGCAAGGGCGATGCCTTTATCATGCGATTAGAGGTTGAGGCTGAGGCCGATAAAGCCGCCATTGAGACAGAGTTAAAGCAGCGCTACACCCACCAACTCGCCGCCCTCGAAGCGCAGTATCAAGAGCGGCTGCGTCTACAATCAGATGAAATTGCCTACTATCGGCAAACGCAATCCTCGCTCCTTCACATTGTGCAAACTATGGCCGAAAAAGACTCTATTTCTCAAACCTTCCACGGCCCAGTGGGCAATGTAGCAGGCACTAACCAGGGGCAAATGACGGCCTACATCAACCAAAACAACGAGGCCATCAGTCAGCTCATCGCCGCGCTGCGGGCATCGGCCCATACCTTTCCTACAGCGCAAAAAGACGACGTGCTGATGGAGCTAGACGACCTGGAAGGCGATCTCAGCAAGCCCGAAAAGCAAGAGCCAAAGCGCATTGGCAAACGCCTCCAACGGCTGCTCGCAGCAGGGACAGCCGCCGCTACCTTGGCAGGGGGAGCCGCTACCTTCGCAGGCGACGTTAACGACTTCACTGCAAACGTGCTGGATTTGGGGGAGAAGATAGGTTTGTCTAGAGACGCGATCCAGCCTTAATCTGGCGTTGTAAAGAGGTACCGATCGCGGCACCAAGCACCATTACTCAACCTCAATATCCAAAGCAAAACGAATAGCAGCCCGAATTTCCTCTAGCGCAGATGAAGGTAAATCGCCTAACTTGCGTTCAAGTCTTGCCGTTGGCACAGAGCCAATACCCTGAACATTGGCGAAAGAGTTGCGATTTAGAAAAGACAGCTTGGGCAAAGCAACTTCATAGGCACTACCCCTATACTGAGTCGTCAGCGGCACATAAATAGCCAAAACTCTCGGCGGATCAGGATCCGAACGAGAAACAATCACTACAGGCCGGGTTTTAGCCGCAAGACCCAGATCGGCCAACCACACTTCACCAGGCTTCAGGTTCATCAGACTCATCGAGCAAATTCAGCACCTCTTGCTCTACGGCCCGCGATCGCATCAACTCTACCGGAATACCTTGATCCGCCACTTGAATAATCTCCCAGATAAATCGGCGCACCTGATCGGCAATCTCAGGTTCCCACTGACCTAGCTTGGTGTCGAGCTGTTCAACGATAGTATCCATAACGCTTCTACCAACGGGTAAAGTAAGCATTGCTATTGAACAAATTATAGGTTTGCTCATCAGCCCCCCGCCAACCGCTGCCACTGCACCCTAAACTTGGCCTTTCACCCACTCTCTCACCGATCGCCGCAGAGCTAGCCGACCCGCCGATCGCTGCGATTCAATCAGCTGAGGCAGGGCGCGAATATTCAGCGTGGGAAATACTTGGCTTTGCTCTGATGCCTCGTAGCGATCGCCCTTCAGCAGATAAATTGTCAGCACACTACTGTCGTAGCACCAGATTTCGGGTACGCCCAGGCGGGCGTAGATTGGGAAGCGATCGAGGGATTTGCTGGTGAGATCGATTTCGAGGGCGAGATCGGGGGGCGGGTCGCAGTCTAGATCAAGCTCCAGCTTGCCACGCACCAGCGCCTCATTTTGGAAGTAAAAGCAATTGTCAGGTTCTATGCCCGCCTGCTGAGCCTTACGCCGCCAGGTTGCTGAGCCATAACTGGCATACTCCACAGTAAGTTCTTCAGCCATGTCTTTGACCGCATCGCCAATAGTCTCTTTGAAATACTCGTGCTCTGGCAGGGGGGCCATAATTTCTAAAAAACCGTTGTCGTAGGCGATGCGGGTGCTGCGGTGGTTACCTAACTCCGCCAAAATGGCTTCGAACTCGGCCCAGCTCACGTCGCGCAGTACTAGGCTCTTGCCCAGGGGTACCTCAATTTGGCGTAGCTGAAGGGTGACCATAGGTGCTTTCACCAAGCGGGAAAGGAAAGAACGGGATGCTGAGACTCGGTAACGTCTACTCGGTAACGTCTAAATACGGCTAGCCTAACCCATGTCAGCGGTGACTTTAGATACGACTGGATACAACGGTTCTTGGCCGTTCAAGCGCCAGAGGCTGATGCAGAGAGCAGTGGCGATCGCAAGCCACACCAGCGACGGCAAAATAATCCACCCCGCCAGCGGCACCACCTGAAAATAGCCGACTGTTACCACCATCACCGAGAGCAACGGCCCCACAATCACCATCGGCACAGCGGCCCCCAGGCGGCCTTCCACGGTAAAAATCGTATTCCAGGTGTCGCCCAGGCTGAGGTGCACCACGTAGAGAATTAGCGGCCAGCTCAGAAACGTTTGCCCCATCGCCGACCACACCAGGTAGGCCGACACCACTCGCAGCACGGCAATACTCATCCATACGATAGGGAAGGCCAGCGGCGGCGGTGCCCAACCCGGACGCTGAAGCGACTTGTAGCGACCGCTGTTGCGGGTGTTGTCGAGCAGAGAGAAGAGGCGCGATCGCAGGGTCACAAAGGCAAAAAACGCGCAGGCAATAGCAGTTGTTGCCCAGGGAGCCAAAGCACCCAGGTCGAAGTACCCAAAGGCCACATCCATGGCCCACAGCAGGGCGGTCATCGCGGCTACCTGAGCGATCGTTGCGCCGAGATAGAGCAGTGTGGCTTTCTTGTCCCAGCGGGGATTGACTAAATCGGTCTGGATGGTGGTGTCGCGGGTGGCTTCGTTGACCCCCATCACCCTGTTGACGCCGTTTTTCACAAGTTTGTTACTGCTCATTGGGCTAAAAGTGGTGTGTAGAAATAGCTTGGCTCCCTTCTCCCCCTGGGAGAGGGGTTGGGGGTGAGGGGATTCGAGAAGTTGGAATACCAGCCAGCTCCCCGCCTACCCCTGATCCTAAGCCCTACCGGGCGCTGTACCGATAGAGTAAAGAAGGTCTATGGGCAACGGGGACAACAACAATGGAAAACACAGCACAAAAGCGCGTCGTGGTGGTTGGCGCAGGTTGGGCGGGGTTGGGTTCGGCCTATCACCTGGCCCGCCAGGGCTACGCCGTCACGCTGCTGGAGGCTGGTGCCTACCCCGGTGGGCTAGTCGCAGGCTGGCAAACGCCCCAGGGTCGCGCCGTCGAGGCAGGCATTCATGGGTTTTGGTACCCCTACCGCAACATTTTTGCCCTTACCGACCATCTGGGCATTCAGCCCTTTACCGAGTGGACGCGATCGGCCCAGTATTCGCCCCACGGGCTGGAGGTCGAGTCGCCGCTGTTTCAGGCCCAGCCTTACCTGCCAACGCCGCTGGGCACGTTTCTCTACACCGACTTCAAGCGCCTGCCGCTGATCGATCGCCTCTCGGCCCTGCCGCTGTTGCAGGCGCTAATCGACTTCGACAACTCTGACGAAGCCTGGCAAAAGTACGATCGCATCACCGCCCGCGAGCTGTTTCGCCAGTACGGCGTCTCTTCGCGGCTCTACCACGAGTCGTTTGAGCCGATGCTGCTGGTGGGGCTGTTTGCGCCAGGCGAACAGTGCTCGGCAGCGGCGGCGCTGGGTATGCTCTACTACTTCATCCTCGCTCACCAGCCCGACTTTGACGTGCGCTGGTGCCGGGGCACGGTAGGGGCGCAGATCTTTCGGCCCTGGACAGAGGCAATCGAGCGGGCTGGGGGCAAAATTCTCGCCAACCACCGGGTATCGGATGTAACGGTGGAGAATAACCGGGTAACGGCGGTGGTCTGCGGCGATGAGGTTTTCGAGGCCGACGCCGTGGTGTTTGCCGTAGGCATCAGCGGGCTGAAGAAGATTGTGGAGCAGTCGCGATCGCTGAAGGGCCGCCAAGAATTTCGCGATCTTCGCAACCTGGGGACGATCGACGTGCTGGCGGCGCGGCTGTGGCTCGATCGCAAAGTCAACATTCCCCTGCCCTCCAACGCCTGCTTTGGCTTTCACCCCACCACAGGCTGGACGTTCTTTGACCTCAATGCCCTCCACAACGAGTACCGCGACGAACCGGGCACCGTGGTCGAGGCCGACTACTACCACGCCAACCAGCTGCTGGCGCTGGATGACGACCAGGTTCTAGCGCAAGTCCAGCAGGATCTGGCCGGGTGCATCCCCGCCTTTGGCGATGCCAAGATCGTGGACCACAGCGTGGTGCGGATTGCCCAGGGCGTGACCCACTTTGCCCCCGGCAGCTACCGCTACCTACTGCCCGTTACCACTAGCTTCGACAACCTATTTATGGCGGGCGATTGGATTGTGACGCGCCACGGCTCGTGGTCGCAGGAGAAGGCCTACGTGACTGGACTAGAGGCGGCGAACCAGGTGATTGCAGCGCTGGGCCAGGGGCAGCCTGCGGAGATCTTGCCGGTGATTCCGGATGAGCCGCACATTCAGGCGCTGCGGGCCGCCAACCGTTGGGTGCGGCAGGGGTTAAAGGGGTTGCCTGACTTCTGGCTTCCTTAGAGCAGCTTCAAAAGCTTGCCTGGGAACTCAAGTTCTAGAGGGCAGCCATCCACCATTAAACGGACGTCCTCAATCCCCTAGGAATATCGTGGGCTAGCTTACAGTATTCATGAGCCGACTGAAAGGCCCGTCATTCCCGCAGAAGCGGGAATCCACCCGAGAGTACGCTGTCTCTGATGGATTCCCGTAGCTACGGGAATGACAGTCGCTGATGGCCAGTTTCGTGAATAATCCGGACTAGCGCAACGCTTCAGCCCAGCATACGCGGTGTGTTGGGCGATCGCCGCAGTACACCCCATAGCGTTCTTGGCTCAAGCGGACCCACTTGCATACCACGGCAGACAGAGATTAATATCAGCACCTTTAACAAACGTTACATTGCGTTACGATAATCACAAGACAACGCATTTTGGAGAAAGCCGCTGTGAGCATTCGTGAACAACTGCCTCTAGAGCAGCAGTTTGAGCTTCAGGTCTTTGAAAATCAGGTCCAACAACTCTCCCCGACTGATGCCAGGACGCTTCTCGTTGAGCTTCGAGAGGCCATGCTCTATCAGACCACTACTTTTCGAGAAATTCTGAAAGAGACCTGGGGGCTTGATCAAGATGTCGACGTTGTGTTTGAGGCGATCGCGGAGGAGTAGCCCGAGCTGGCTAAAGCCTTGAATACCTATGATCAGTCAATCGCAACCTCGCCACTGGATGAGCCTTGCTCGTCCTCAACTGAGCCTCTGTTGGGCTAGCTTCATTGTCCTAATGTGGTTTGTCAGCTTAGCAGGCGCATTCACGCTTCCCAATGCCCAAACTCCTGTTGCCTACTTACTCTGCGGAGTTTTGATCAGGGCTTTTTTGCACACAGGTTTGTTTATTGTTGCCCATGAGGCCATTCACAACAATATTTCTAATTCTCGCAGGCTTGACGATGCGTTTGGGTCTGTAGCCGCAGGGCTATACGCCCTGTTACCCTATCAGCGATTAGCTCAAAATCATCGCCTCCACCATCGCTTTCCAGCGACCGATCGCGATCCTGATTACCAGGCCGGTGATAGCACAAACTTTTTGACTTGGTATGTCAAGTTCATGACGACCTATCAGTCAGGTGGGCAGGTTTGGGTATCGCTAATTGGCATCACCATAATTTTTTTCGCTCTCATGGCGTGCCAGGTTTCGATCGCCAACATGATGCTTTTTTGGATCATTCCCATAGTGATCAGTTCTTTGCAGCTGTTTACCTTTGGCATTTTCCTTCCCCATCGACAAAACGACAGCGAATTTAAATGTCGTCACCGCGCCAGAAGCATTAATTTGCCAGTTTTCTGGTCTTTTATAACGTGCTACCACTTTGGATATCATCTAGAGCACCACTTATACCCTCATTTGCCCTGGTACCAATTACCTCAGGCTTATAGGGCTAATAAGGTGTAGCGATTCTCCCACAGGCTGGTCAAAATAACTGAGATTGAAACCCTAAAATCCCTCGTAGCAAGGATTACAGCCTTCTTTTCGCTGTTAAGCAGATCACTGTAATTATGCGTGGAATGTGAATACATCTCGGTTTTATAAATGTGCTGCGTTATTGATTTAGAAAAGGAATTGCGCCTGTCATTCTCGCGAGGGCGAGAATCTACGTAGCAGCAACTGCTCTCGATTGGATGCCCGTTTGCACGGGCATGACGGACCAACTGCTCATAAATTCATAGATTTGCAAAGCTGGGATGCACCCATAGGATGTGTTATTGCGCCAGCATAAGGCATTAGAGCATGCCTCGGGATGCATTGGGCTTTTGCTACAACAAACCCATACCATCATCTATTTAGGAGCACCTACTTGCGAAAAGGTAGCTCACCCATGTTTTTCCAAAAGGTTGGGATCAAAACTTCAGGCTGAGTCAATTCTGACCATAGATTTTCGATCTTCTCAAGAAATTTTTTCTACTTGAACCAGGGAAGTTTTGAATCTTTGCGAAAAGTAAAGCACATGGCAGTGTATAATCTTAACATTCTACTTTGCTAGGTTTTTTGGATAAGAAATTCCATTTTGCATGGTTTAGCCTCAGTAGATTTCTTTAGCCTTATTTGGCTTAAGTTTCGGTTATAGCCCTTAATTAAGGAGGCGCACTATGCCCTTTACAATTGATTCAGCCCGCTCTATTTTTCCCAGCACTCTGAGTGCCGACGCTGTACCTGCAACGATCGCCCGATTTGGTCAGCTCAATGCTGAAGATCAGCTGGCCCTAATTTGGTTTGCCTATTTAGAAATGGGTCAGGCGATTACGATCGCGGCCCCCGGTGCAGCCAGCATGCAGTTTGCAGAGCCGACCCTAGAAGAAATTCGGCAAATGCCATTTCAGCAGCAGTCGCAGGTCATGTGCGATTTGGCTAACCGGGCCGATACCCCCATCTGCCGTACCTATGCGGCCTGGTCTCCCAACATCAAACTCGGGTTTTGGTACCGCCTGGGCCAGTGGATGGAAGAAGGAAAAGTTGCCCCTATCCCAGAAGGCTACAAGCAATCTGCCAATGCCAGCGCGGTGCTGCAGGCAATTCGGAACCTAGACTCGGGTCAGCAAATTACGGTACTGCGCAATGCGGTTGTCGATATGGGCTTTGATACGAGCAATCTGGGCTCGTACCAGCGCGTAGCTGAACCCGTGGCCCCCCCTAAGGATATGGATCAGCGCACGAAGGTCACCATCGAGGGGATTGATAACCCCACGATTTTGGCCTACATGAATGAACTCAACGCCAACGACTTTGACGCCCTGATTGAGCTATTTGTGGCCGATGGCGCACTACAGCCCCCCTTCCGCAAGCCTGTCGTAGGCAAAGAGAGCATTCTGCGGTTCTTCAGGGAAGAGTGCCAAAATCTGAAGCTAATCCCTGAGCGGGGGGTGTCTGAACCGGCAGAGGATGGCTTTACCCAGGTCAAGGTGACCGGCAAGTGCCAAACGCCCTGGTTTGGGGCCGGGGTAGGCATGAATATTGCCTGGCGGTTTTTGCTCAACCCAGAGGGCAAAATCTTCTTTGTCGCCATCGACCTGCTGGCCTCTCCAAAGGAATTGCTAAACCTAGCCCGTTAACCCTGGCCTGAGATTAGAGTCTATCGATTAGCCGCCCCTTGCCAACCCAAGGGGCGGTTTGCTCTGTGAGGTCAAACTGAAGCCTGAGGGCAATGCAAAGTTCTGTAAACTATTCTAAGATTGAGAAACGTCAGAGCAGTTGATTAGTTTTTTTCAATAATTCATGGAACAGGTGACTGAAACTCAGTGGTCAGCTCAGGAGAAAGCCGTTGCTAAAGCGGCGTTGAGCACGGCCCAGCAGCGAGAGTTAGAATCGCTAATCAAGCTTGTGCGCGAAACCGCAAGCCAGGTCAACTCTATTGACGAGGTTTGGCACCTGCATGATTTTTTGAGCGCTCGCCGCTTTGATATCGACGGCAAATACGATGACCGGGATGGCGAGATTTTGTTTGTGCTCGCCCAGCTAAGAAAAGACGGCTGGGTGGTACCTGAGGATTTGACTGGTTTAGAACCGGCCAAGATCTCTAAAATTACGGCTTTAACTCGGGTTCTGTAACCCAGTACGGTCTGTCTGATGCCCAGGTTGTTCATCGTCTGGATTGTCGACGTCTGAGTTTGGCTCGGGTGCTGCGAATGGGAATCAGCACCATCAAGAGGGCCGAGCTGAACATGGATAAGGACAACAGCAGCATCAAGCTCGTCTGCCAAAGGTTTGACCAACCTTGAGACTCAGCAAAGACTGCCAGTAATTCTTGGAGGGTTCGCAGACCCAGCCAGGGCAAAACCAAACGTGAAGAGGGCGGGTAGCCCCAGGACCAGCCAGCTGGTCATTACAGTCCACCAAGGAGCATGGGACGTTTTTAGGTTGCGGTAGATTTCGCCTCTGGCTGCGATCGCGCCCATGGGGTCCATAGCGTTGGGTAGATCGGGGTCTGGGAATGCAGGACCGACTTGAGTTGGCACGTCTAGGCCGTATCGAAAACGCGAAAGGCTCTTGTTTACGTCAACTATTTCGCGCACGGCGGCAGATCTTTTCAAATAGGGCTACGCAGGCAGACCTTTGACCCTGTGTTGGCTGTAATGGTTTACGCCATCGATTCCTAAAGCAACGGGGGTCTGAAGCTCGCCTTTCATAGAAAGGTCGATCGCTTGCCACCACAGCAAACTCCAGCACTCCTTGCAAAAGTTGTTTTGAACCGTAGTAGTCTGGCAGCGTTTGCAGCGAGAATGTACTGACCTGGCCATATTCTTCGTCCTTGGCATTACATCAACTTGTTCATTCAATTGTTGACTTAAACAGTCTTCATTCTGCAGACTCTATAGGGGTAGTTACGATTCTCTCAAAGGGTATAAGTTTTGTTATCGCCTTCGACTACTTCCACAGAAGGGGTTGAGGCTAGCACAACCCAACTATCCTGCCCTTTTGTTCTCCTAATGCCTTTTCCGACGAGCAGCTCTGACCATAAGCAAAAGCTTTACATTTCAACACGGGACGCTGCTTGTAGGGTGCCGTCATGGCGCAGCCTGACGCACCACATCCGATTTGGGCAATGCTCACCCCCCTCTATAGAAAACTGCGCTAACTTCCTAGCAGTATTGGAATAGAGGATGAAAACCACCCCTTACTTTGAGCAAAAGTTGCTAGATCGGCCTGAGATTAGCAGGGAGTGGTGCGAACGGGTTATCGTTGATCCACTTAAGATGGTAATTCAGCCAAACGGACGTATCAGTCGTTGGGCAATTATCCCTGAACATGGCGATCGCGTCCTTAGAGTGATTACGCTAGAAGACGGAGAAACGCTGCACAACGCCTACTTCGATCGCAACTTCCGTTCTCGTCTACAAAGAGGCCTGGAACCATGAAAATTCAATACTTCCCAGATACGGACACGCTATCAATTAGGCTGAATGATGCTCCTAGCACTGAGTCAGAAGAAATTGCGCCGGATGTGGTGGTTGATTTTGATGAGAATGGCGGTGTTGTAGGGTTGGAGATTGACCTGGCTTCGTTGAAGGTCGATTTAAAGAGTTTGGACTTGAAAGGGCTTTTAATTCCAGAGCTGCTTTCAAAATAGATACAGATAACTAAATCTTTCTTGCATGTAATTCAACGGACTGAACTGGCGCAGGAGGAATTGCATAAATGTCGAAGCAGCAGTTTGATGTGTTCTTGTGTCATAACAACGAAGACAAACCTGACGTCATCAAAATTGCTCGGCAACTTCAAGAAAATAATATTAAGCCTTGGCTAGACAGATGGGAACTAAGACCTGGGCTTCCTTGGCAAAGGGCTTTGGAAGAGCAAATCACTCAAATTAAATCAGCAGCGATTTTTATAGGCCCAAATGGTATTGGCCCTTGGCAAAATCAAGAGATTGATGCTTTTTTAAGAGAATTTATAAAGAGAGAATGCCCTGTTATTCCAATTATGCTCCCAAATGCTCCTGTTAAGCCTACCTTGCCCGTTTTCTTAGATGCGATGATGTGGGTTGACTTTCGCCAGTCAGATCCTGATCCTTTGTCTCAACTTGTATGGGGAATAACCGGAGAAAACAGATTAACTCAATCTCAGATTCCAACGAAACGGAGCGGCGGCGAAGAAACCAAAAAGAATCCCAGTCCACTTTCCCTTAAACCACAATTAAAAACATTCAAATTTCAATATACAGAAGTCAAATCAACCAAGGGAAAAATTATTCCTTTTGGAAAGAAGCTAGAGTTCTATAAGATTCAAAGACAAGCAAAATATTTTCTAGAAGATCTCGGAGGTGGGATCGATCTGGAGATGGTTTTACTGCCTAATCTAGAAAAGACTACTTCAGAAGCCAAATCCCAGCTGATCTTCACCGCACTAAGCTCACCGAACGACACCGCAATCTTTATGAGCAAATATCTAATTACTCAGAGTCAATGGAAAGCTGTTTCTCGCCTACCAGAAATCGATCAACCATTACTAGAAGCACCATCCAAATTTATTGGAAAAGATTTACCCGTAGAGAATGTCTCATTATTTGATGCTATTGAATTTTGCAAAAGGTTGTCGAGAAAATCTCACGGGAATTATCGGTTACCTACTGAAGCCGAATGGGAGTACGCTTGTCGAGGTGGCACTAAAACTAAATTCAATTTTGGTGATTCTATAGATAATAGATGTGCAAATTTTCTTGACAAAAGATCGGATGCTCGGACAAAATCAACAACACCAGTAGGGCACTTCGCATATCCAAATCCCTTTGGTTTGTATGATATGCACGGCAACGTCTATGAATGGTGCCTCAATCAAGGCAAAAAACCTTCAAGTGTAATTCGAGGTGGGTCATGGAGAGATTTAGAGGACGGATGCACTTCATCCCATAGGAGTCAAAGGGACGGAAGGGAAAAGTCAGATTTTATTGGGTTTAGAATAGTCTGTTTTGGTTGAGTGATTTTTTGATCTAATTACTGGGCTTTGAAAGCATGAATTTCTTTACTTTAATTCTGATTATTTTGGCAGGACTCTTTGTTTTCATTGCAGTTCGCAACGAGACTAAAAGGCTAAGAAACAAAATAAGGAAATTCTTTAAAGGTATTGGTGGTGGAAGAAAAACCTATGTCTCAACTTATAAAAAGACTGTTACAGTGCCAGGGCACTATAGGAACAGAAGGAAAGGAAAGAAAAAGAGATAGCATCCAGGACTCCCCCTAAAATTCATCAAAGCTCTCATAAAGGTACCGGGTGCTTGGCGCAAGTTCAGGTTTGAAAATACCCAAGTAGACACCCGGTACCTCTAAATCAGCTCACCTGTCGGGACCTCAGAAGGTAGCTAAACACCTCGCCCTGCTCTGGGGTGATCAAAATTCCTGATTCTGGGATGGTGAACAGGCGGCTCCACTCCAGGCGCTCGGCGTACTGAAGCAGATGCAGGTGGTTGATCGCACCCTGCACCCCCTCTGGTGAGCCGATGATCAGGTGATGCAATCGCTCGCGCCCCGGTTGGGAGTTGGGAGTAGTCAGGCGCAAGGGATTTAGATCCCCGAGTTCTTGAAGAACTCGGGGATCTTGACGAGTTAGACACAACATTGGGCTTCCTCCAATAGATACGGATGGGTAGGTAAGCCCAAAAACTTGGCCGCCCCAGACATGTGCAGTTAAGGGCGGCCAGGTATGATCAACCTTAGCCTCCAAGACTGGTAGGTCAGTCAACGGGGTTAGCCGCTGGTTGGTGTCCCCACACCTTCCAGTGGCGCTTGACCAAATTTTTGGGAAGACAAGCTGCACGCACACAGCTATAGCCGAGTAATGTAAGCGATCGCGCCACCCAGCGCAAGTAAGAATTGTTACACTCTCAGCTTCGGGTCGTCGTATCCTAGGCCGAGTAGTCTTTGAGCTTAGTCCAGTAGTCTCTGAACCTAGTCGAGTAGTCTTTGAGCCTAGTCGACTAGTCTCTGAACCTAGTCCGAGAGTCTCTGAGCTTAGGCGAGTAGTCTCTGAACCTAGTCCGAGAGTCTCTGAGCCTAGGCGAGTAGTCTCTGAACCTAGTCCGAGAGTCTCTGAGCCTAGTCGAGTAGTCTCTGAGCTTAGTCAAGCAGTCTTTGAGAGTAGTCAGAGAGTCTCTGGGATTGATCGGAAAGTCTTTGAGAGTGGTCAGAGAGTCTTTGGGATTGGTCGAAGAGTTGCGTAGTTGCTGTAGGTTGGGTGGAACGCAGTGAAACCCAACATTAGCCAATAATCTGGGGCTTGTTGGGTTCTGCTGTCGCGCCACCCAACCTACAATTGAAGGCTTGACAGACCACTAGCTAGGTTTAAGCAAGAAGCTCGACGCCGTGGTGCACTGTGGCCCAGAACGCGAGATGGGGAGTAGCGCGAGGACGTTAAGGCCAGGAATGCACCCGACGGATGCTGGGGTTTTTAGATTATGGAGACTGGAACGGGAACCAATTTACCAGCCCAGCGATAGCGGCCGTAGCGGTTGAGCAGCGGTTTGCGGCGTCGCGGTCTGGGCGGCCCGGTGAGAATGGCCAGGCTGTAGACCACCAGGTAAACGCCGGCCCAAATGCTGTAGGCGTGGATAGAAACGCTCAGCTCGGGGCCGTTGTAGTGGCGCATGAGCGTAGTCGACAAATCGACCAGGTAAATGCCAAAGATGGCCCAGCGAATAAACGGAAAACACTTTCTAGCCAGGGGATAGCGAGCAGAACCGATGAACAAGACCGGATATTGCAGATACATCAGCAAAAAGAACGCCATGGCGAAGACTATGCCGATCGCCGCCAAAAGCGCGTAGTTTTCCCCTAACGAGTCGAGGGTGATGCCAAGAGCCAACAGCATGGCCGCAGTAACGTTGATCATCGCTATCCCTTAAACAATCACTGGTTTATGTCAGAAAGTGTTCTAGGGGCTAGAGTTCCCCAACCGAGAAATAGTTTAGTCAACCCAGAAAAGTTTGTAGATTTGCTGCAAAGTTGAGTCAACGGCCGGAATCGCCGCGATCGCGGCTGTAGTCTTGAAAGTGGGTATGCCGAGAGCTGCCCCACCCAGTCAGCGCCAAGCATGAGCACCAGGGAGGTGACCTATGGCTGAGTCGGTATTAGCAGGCAACGTAACTCTTTTCCGGCAAGGCTAGGCGGCACCTCTGGTGGGTTGACCGCATGAAGCCTTGCCCTACGTAGGCTTCATTTGAGGAAAAACCCTTGAATTTACACAACTTAGGCGGGTGGAATGCCACCTGCGAACAGGCGTTTGCCCCCTGGGCAGAGGCCGGTTTTGAGGCGGGTCGAGTGGCGCTAGAGCACCGGGGCGCTTACCAACTCTTGACCCCAACGGGCGAACTTTCGGCAGAGGTGACCGGGCAATTTTGCCACCAGGCCGAGAGCGAGCAAGCGTTTCCGGCGGTGGGCGACTGGGTGGCGTTTCATCGCGGCGACCCGGCCACCATTCACGCGGTGCTGCCCCGGCACAGCGCGTTTGTGCGCAAGGCGGCGGGCGGCAAAACCGAGGGCCAGGTGGTGGCGGCCAATGTCGATACGGTGTTTTTGGTGACGGGGCTCGACGGCGACTTTAACCTGCGCCGCATTGAGCGCTACCTGGTAGCGGCCTGGGAGAGCCGGGCCATGCCGGTCATCGTGCTGAATAAGGCCGATGCCTGTGCAAATTTGGGTGATCGCCTCGCTGAGGTCGAATCTGTTGCCATCGGCGTTCCCATCCACGCCGTCAGCGCCGCCACGGGGGCCGGGCTAGAGCAGCTCACCCCCTACCTGGGGCTGGGACAGACCGTGGCGCTGATTGGCTCGTCAGGGGTGGGTAAGTCGACGCTGACCAACTACTTTCTCGGTATTCAGCAGCAGGCCACCCAGGCGGTGCGCGACGACGACAGTCGGGGACGGCACACCACCACCGGGCGGCACTTGCTGCCCCTACCCTCGGGGGCGCTGCTGATCGACACGCCGGGAATGCGGGAATTGCAGCTGTGGACGACCAGCGAGGGGCTGGAGGCCACCTTTGCCGACATTGAGGAACTGGCGGCAGACTGCCGGTTTCGCGATTGTCGGCACCAGGGCGAGCCAGGCTGCGCGGTGGAAGAGGCGATCGCATTAGGCGATCTAGAGCGCGATCGCCTGCACAGCTACCACAAGCTCCAGCGCGAGCAGCAGTGGCTCGACCAGCGCCAGGACGTTCGATCCAGCCTCAACAGCAAGCGCAGGTGGAAGACCATTCACAAAGCAATGCGCGATCGCCCCAATCGATAGCGAAAAAGTCACCCTACCTGAGAGAGATTTTTTGGTGCAGCAGTTGCAATTTGCCAATTACTGCACCAAAAAACTGCATCACAGTTTATTTTTGTGAATCAAATTCCTACGCCCTGGCTCTTTCTTTTTAAGATGAGAGTTGTCGGCAAAAATGGGCATTACCTCCTAAGAGAAATCTGATCTTGATTGGATTTCCGGAGTTTAGCTTTGGTTAATTCACTCTTAATTATCCAGTCGCATTGCCTCCAAAGTCGAGGTGATGCCTGTGTCGTCTCAATATTCGCTTTTTGCTGAAGCGACGTCTGTAGTCCTTGTCAGTCAGGGTCAGCGGCCAGCATATCTATCCTTCGGCTGATTGACTTGGATTGAGTTTTGATATTTTCGCGCAGCTTGTAGCGGCTACTGAAATTTAGTTATTTGTGGCATTTTAGGCAGCCATAACGCTTGGGTATCACCATACAGGACTCTCAAAAATGTCTATCTTTTCATTGTTGTTTATTGCGGTATTGGGTATTGCCCTGCTGCTTTTTTTAGTTATTGTGCTGCGGCTGCAGGCGTTTTTAGCGCTGCTGCTGGTGAGCTTTTTTGTCGCCATTATCGGCGGCATTCCCCCGGCTGAGATTGCTAGCGTCATTCAGGAGGGGATGGGCAACACCCTGGGCTACATTGCCATTGTGATTGCCCTGGGGGCGATGTTTGGCGAGATACTGCAGGTCTCGGGCGGGGCAGAGCAGATTGCCAACTCCCTGGTGAAAAAGTTTGGCCAAGACAATGCCCAGTGGGCGCTGGGTCTGGCCGGGCTGGTAATCGCCATTCCGGTCTTCTTTGATGTAGCGCTGATTCTGTCGATTCCGCTGGTGTACAGCCTGGGGCGGCGAACGGGGCGATCGCTGCTGTACTATGCCATTCCGCTGGTGGCGGGTATTGCGGTGGGGCACTCGTTCATTCCGCCGACGCCGGGGCCGGTGGCGGTGGCCTCGCTGCTGGGGGCCGACCTGGGCTGGGTCATTCTCATGGGCCTGATCGCAGGCATTCCGGCGATGGCGATCGGCGGCGTGTTTTTCGGCAAAAAGATTGCCAGCAAAATTCACCTCGACGTACCTGCCGAAATGGAAGAGGCCGCGCCGCCGCCCCAGGGCACCCCGCTGAAAGAGCTACCCAGCTTTGGTATGGTGATGACGCTGGTGGCCATTCCTCTGGTGCTGATTTTGCTCAACACCGTGCTGGGGGTAACGCTGCCCGAGGGCAACCCCGTGCGCAACTGGGCCGCCTTCATCGGCCACCCGTTTACGGCGCTGACGATTGTGACGCTGCTGTCGTTCTATTTCTTGGGCACGCTGCGCGGCTACACCCGTAACGACATTCAGCGCATTGCCACCAAATCCTTTGAGCCGATTGGGCTGATCATTCTGGTTACCGGGGCTGGTGGCGTGTTTGGCCGCACCCTGATTGCCACGGGCGTTGGCGAAGCGCTGGCAGGAGCGATGGCTGCTTCTAACCTGCCAATTATTCTGCTGGCCTTTTTGATTGCGATGGTGGTGCGGGTGAGCCAGGGTTCCGCTACGGTGTCGATGGTGACGGCGGCGGGCCTGGTGGCCCCAGCGGTGACGGCGGCTAACTATTCGGCGCCTCTGGTGGGGGCGATTACCATTGCGATCGCATCCGGTGCCACGGTGCTCTCCCACGTCAACGACTCGGGCTTCTGGCTAGTGGGCAAGTTCCTGGGCATGACTGAGAAACAAACCCTGCAATCGTGGACGGTGATGGAGACCATTATTGGCGTTGTGGGCCTGATCATTATGCTGATTGTGGGACTCTTCTTGTAATGACAGGCACTGCAATGGCTGAGCAGAACTACATCATCGGGGTGGATATTGGCACCACCAGCACCAAGTCGGTGCTGTTTACCGAGACGGGCAAGGTCGTGGGCAAAGCCCTGGTCACCTACCCCCTTTACACCCCCGATGTCGCCACCGCCGAGCAAGACCCGGAGGAGATTTTTACGGCCGTAGTCAACACCGTGCGGGGGGTGATGGATGCCTACGTGCTCAACCCGTCGCAGGTGCTGGGGCTGAGCTTTAGCGCGGCCATGCACAGCCTCATTTTGGTGGATAAGGACGACGAACCGATCAGCCGCAGCATCACCTGGGCCGACAACCGCAGCACCGGCTGGGACAAGCGCATCAAAGCCGACATGGATGGCCACGCGGTTTATCGGCGCACGGGCACCCCCATTCACCCGATGTCGCCCCTGGTCAAGCTGGCCTGGCTGCGCCACGAGCAGCCCGACCTGTTCCAGCGGGCGGCGCGGTTTATTTCGATCAAAGAGTACGTGTTTTACCGGCTGTTGGGGCGCTATGTGGTTGACCACTCCATTGCCACAGCGATGGGGTTGCTCAACCTGGAAACGCTGAACTGGGATCAGAGCGCGCTGGCGATCGCCGGAGTTGACCCCAGCCAGCTCTCTGAACTGGTGCCCACCACCGCCGTGCTGCCGGGGCTAAAGCCCGCCATGGCCGAGGCGATGGGCCTGCGGACCGAGACGCCGATCATTGCTGGGGCCAGCGATGGCGTGCTGTCGAACCTGGGGGTGGGGGCGATCGCTCCCGGTCTGGTGGCGGTCACGGTGGGCACCAGCGGTGCGGTGCGGGCGGTGGTCGATCGCCCCGTCACTGACCCCCAGGAGCGGCTGTTTTGCTACCCCCTCACCGAGCACCAGTGGGTGATTGGTGGTGCGGTCAACAACGGCGGTATTGCCCTGCGCTGGGTGCGCGACCAACTGGCCGACGCCGAGGTGGCTACGGCCAAGCGCCTGGGCCAGGATGTCTACAGCCTGCTGACCAAGATGGCGGCGGCGGTGTCCCCCGGCTCAGAAGGGCTGCTGTTTCACCCCTACCTGATGGGCGAGCGATCGCCCCTGTGGAACGCCAACGCGCGGGCCTCGTTCTTTGGCCTCAGCGTCAAGCACACCAAGTCGCACATGGTGCGATCGGTGCTGGAGGGCATTGTCTACAACCTCTACCTGGTGCTAAAAGCGCTGGAAGATTTTGCTGGCCCAGCGACGCTCATTCAGGCCACGGGTGGGTTTGCCGAATCGCCCCTGTGGCGACAGATGATGGCCGATATTTTTAACCGCGAGGTGACCATTCCTGAGCACTACGAAAGCTCCTGCCTGGGGGCCGCCGTACTGGGGCTGCACGGCCTGGGTCGGGTGCCATCGCTCGAAATGGTCAGCACCATGATTGGCGCAACCTATCGTCACCAGCCCATCCCCGAAAATGTGACCATCTACAAGAAGGTGTTGCCCGTATTCGAGCGCCTGACCGAGGTATTTGCGCAGGAATACGACGCGATCGCCGCCCTGCAAACCGAGTTAGGCAACATCGACTTACCCCAGATGTAGGGTGGGCACTGCCCACCATCCCCCAAATGCAGCCAGCAAAACTCTGTTTCGCCAAACGGGGGCCGGGTTATTAGCCTCGCTTTTGTCGCTCGATCATAAACCGCCGCCGTTCCGCCGGAGGTAGAGATTGATAGTCGCCATAGAAACTACTAAAGCGCCAAAACTGATTCATTGCGTTTTGCAGGCGCTGGGTCCAGCCCCGAGGGTTGTGAACCCTTTGAGAAATGCGATCGGCTCTAAGCATGACGGCTCCTCTCATTGTGATGTGAATTGTGGTGTGACCATGTTTTGCCAAGCGACCGCGCCATCCAGCTACCCCCAATGCCTCTCAAGTGGGCAACAGGGGCGACAAGTTTATGATGGCGATCGTCGTCCTCCGACTAGTCAGAACGCTCTAGGGAGGAACGCCGATCGCTTGGGTAAAAACCGCGATCGCCTGTATTCGATAGCTCAATTCTCGTTCACGTAGGGCGATCGGAACAGAGGCAGTCACAGTGAACTGCTACCGTAACAGTTTGGTTTTGTGCAACTGTTCGGTGAATATCGCTTAGAACTGTATTGGTCTTTGGAATTTAAGGGGTGGTAGGGATGCGATCGCGTCCCTTCAATTCCCACTTAACGCTTGAAAAGAGACTTGCTGTTGTAAAACAGCGAACTGGCTTCGAAATTAAAGAGCTGACTCAAAACAAAGTCTTTAAGTAATATTCTGCAGCGGAATTTGGTCAACCGTTCCTGACACCTGACACCTGATACTCGCTACCCTCGCAAGGCTTACCATATTCCTGCCAACCGATACTAGCGCTGAGTCACCTCACTGATAGCTTCTTGCAGCACATCGTCGCTTACACCATGTCGCTTCAAGCTGGCAATCAAGGCAGAAATAGTATCGCCTTCTAGTCGTTCTAGGTCAGCACGTAGCCCTTGACCAATGTAGGCACGAGCTAGGGGTTGACATCCAGAAAAACCCAGCAGCGGGGCAACCCGTTTCAGATCCTCAATCACATCTTCAGGCATCCGAATAGTAATTGTTGTCATAGGGCGATCTTTGTTTAATCGCTGCTTTAAAGCATCAATCTTCATAGTATTCACGTTCCTTTCGAGTTGCCTTACGGGCCGAGATAATCCGAATAGTTTTGGACATTAAAAAAAAATTTTTTAGTCAACTATGCAAATACCTTATTTCATCACAATCAAAATTATTTAAAAGCAAAAAATATTATTTTAAGCTACTCCACATTACTCACTGAGCAGGCGATTCGAAAACCAGTGCCGTGATATCTATAACTTATCCCAGTATCTGAGCGAAATGCTGAGCAGCAGTTGAAATCATAGTAATCGAAGGAACCTCCTCTAATCACAACTAAACCATCATCATAGCCTGTTCCCCATGCACTGCCATCGTTGGGTGCGCCAGTATAATCATAGTGCCAGGCATCTTGGCAAAGCTCATAAACATTACCGTGCATGTCGTAAAGCCCAAATGCGTTTGGGAAATAACTGCCAACCGGCACTGTTTGCAAATACTGCACTCCATCTGGATTATAAGCTGCGACACACCCCTCTGATGGGATAGGAGCTTCTATGGGCGAGCTTTCAGAAGCATCCATATCCCAATAATTCGCGAGTCGAGTGCTAATTTTTGAACCGAAACTGTAGTAGGTAGTAGTGCCAGCACGACAGGCATATTCCCACTCAGCTTCGCTTGGCAACCTGTAATTTCTTCCTGTAAGTGCAGAAATTCTTGCGCAAAACTCGACAGCATCGCACCATGAAACATTCTCCACAGGAAGGTTATCACCCTCATGGGCAGAGAGGTTGTGCTGCATAATGGCTTTCCATTGCTTTTGCGTAACCTGAAACTTGCCTATATAGAACTCAGAAACTGTTACTTTATGCAGCGGAGGCGAACAGACATAAATATCGTCTTCAGGCGAACCCATAGTGAATTCTCCGTTAGGAATCAGAATCATGTCCAACTTAGTATCGCTTCCTAGTTCTTCAGTAAAATACTGGGCTGTCTTGCGTACGGTTTTGATTTCGTCACCCTCTAGGAAAACAGTATCAAATTCTAAAGTTTGATGTTGAATATCTTTTCTTAAAGGCGTCTGAGATAATTCTTGCGTTTTAGGATAGACAAACTCTTGTCTAGGCAAAATAACAGATTCCATATACCTGACTGCGGATTGAGTTATTTCTTCAATAGTTTCTTGGCGTTCTTTAGGCAGTTGCTTTATCAACTCCTGAACATCTTCGGGTAGATCTTGATTTTCCATATTTTTTGACGCCTATTAATGTTTCTCGCTTAACTCATATATATCCGCGCCACGCCTTCTTTAATCACCTCTACCAGCTGCTCCTGACGCAGGCTGACATGGGCCGCCATACAGTTTACCGCCGCATCTACATTGCGGTCTTGAATGGCCTGCAAGATTAGCTGGTGTTCGGCGCAGGTATTGCGGCGGTAGGGCTCTTGCTCCATCGAGATCAGCCGCAGGTAGTGGGCGCGGGCGTTCACGTTTTGCAGCATGTGCAGCAGCTCGCTATTTTGCGATAGCTCCGCCAGGCGCTCGTGGAAAGTTTCGTCGCAGCGGGCGCAGTCTACCGGGGTAAGCGTGCAGAATTTTTCGGTGGCGGCCTTCCAGAACTGAGTCAAAGCCTCGATCTCGCCGTCGCTGGCGCGTTCGGTGGCGAGTTTGGCGCTCATCATCTCCAGGCCGCAGCGCACTTCGTAGAGATCAAATACGCGCTTGGTATCGAGCGGCTTGCAGGAGAAGCCCTTGCGAGGCACAAAGTCGAGCAGTCCCTCGGCCACCAGACGATTGAGAACTTCGCGCAGGGGCGTGCGGCTAACCCCAAAAGAGGCCGCCAGCTCGACCTCGTTGAGGGGCTCGCCGGGGCGAAACTTATAGGTCTTCGCCATCTGCTTGAGCTGCTGATAGATGCGATCGACACTGCTGCCAGATTTTTTATGGTTTACTTTGGCAGTCTGGGCACTAGGAGCCTGAGAACCTGCTTTGGCCACGATCGCACTCCAAATGTCAAAACAAACAAAAAATAGTGTCGAAGGCTACAGAAGCGACAGATCAAAGCCCTTAACGTCTCTTGTATACAACGCTGAATTCACAAAAGCATTCAATGTTGTATGTCTAGTATACGCAACCTCCTAAGTTCTGAATACTGGGTTTAAGAATTTCTTGAAGAGTCGTGGTGGCGGCTCCTATTCCGTAAAATTTCGCTGTAATTCTTCTCTATCTGAGCGTTTTGCCATGACATTTTCTCGCAGTGCAAATGCGTTTGCCGTAGCGCTTAACCGACGTCGATTTCTCCGCTATAGCTCTCTAACTCTAGGAGCTGGGGTGCTAGCCGCATGCGCGGGCGGTTCTCCAAACGCGACGGCCCCCGCTGACTCGACCTCTGGCGATAGTGAGCTGGATAAGGTGACGTTTGGCACTAGCTGGTTTGCCCAGGCCGAGCACGGCGGCTTTTACCAGGCGGTAGCCACCGGCATTTATGCCGACCATGGGCTAGATGTCACCATCAGCATGGGCGGCCCGCAGGTGAACGGCAACCAGCTGCTGATGGCCGGGGCGCACGACTTTAAGATGGGCTACGCGATCGATGCCATCAACTCCATTCAGGAAGGAGTGCCCAAGGTGACGGTGGCGGCCATCTTTCAAAAAGACCCCCAGGCGCTAATGGCCCACCCCAATGCGGGGATTGAGTCGTTTGAAGACCTGAAGGGCAAAACCATTTTGATGTCGACCAGCGCCCACACCACCTTCTGGCCCTTCATCAAGGCGAAATACGGCCTCAGCGACGACCAGATGGGGGTTTATACCTTTAATGTGGGGCCGTTTGTGGCCGATAAAAACGTGGTGCAGCAGGGCTATATTACCTCCGAACCCTTTGCCATTGAGAAAGAGGGCGGCTTTGAGCCGGTGGTGCTGCTGATGGCCGACCATGGCTACCCCAACTACACCACCACTATTGAAACCCGCCGCGAAATTTTGGAGGGCAACCCTGACCTGGTGCAGCGGTTTGTGGATGCCTCGATTAAGGGTTGGTACAGCTATTTAGACGACCCCGCCCCCGGCAACGAGCTGATCAAGCAAGACAACCCCGAAATGAGCGATGAGCAGCTGGCCTTTGGCCTCGCCAAGCTTAACGAGTACGGCATTATTAACAGCGGCGAGGCCGAGACCCAGGGCATTGGGGCGATGACCGACGAGCGCTGGCAGGAAATTTTTACCACCATGGCTGAGCTGGGCGCGTTTGAAGACTCAGTGGACTACAAGCAGGCCTATTCACTGGAGTTTGTGAACAAGGGGCCAGAGGCCTACCAAGGCTAGGCGATTGCCTACACAGCACCGTTACGCATCGAATTGTTCACCAATGACCCTCTAGGCCGGAGGCTTGGCCGATGATTGTTTCAACGTCAACGAGCGCGATCGCCATGCAGACCCAACCCATTCTCACCCTGGAGCAGGTGGGCAAAACCTACGCCAACGGCACCGTGGCCCTACAAGACTTTAACCTCGCCGTAGAGCCGGGTACCATCACCAGCCTGGTGGGGCCGTCGGGCTGCGGTAAGAGCACGGTGCTGCGAATTATCTCAGAACTGGGCGACCTGACCACCGGGCGCATGGCCTGGCAAAGCGGCGACCACAAGCTGGCCTACGTCTTTCAGGAAGCAGCGCTGATGCCCTGGGCCACGGTGATGGACAACATTCGGCTGCCGCTAAAGCTGGCGAAAGTGCCGAAACGGCAGGCGCTGGAGCTGGTATCGGAGGCGATCGCCCAAGTCGGCCTGCAGGGATTTGAGCGGGTCTACCCCCGCGAACTCTCCGGCGGCATGAAAATGCGGGTGTCAATCGCCCGCGCCCTAGTCACCCAGCCCAACGTACTGCTGATGGACGAACCCTTCGGTGCCCTGGATGAAATGACTCGCGGCAAGCTCAACCAGGATTTGCTCACCCTTCAGTACCAGCGCAACCTGACTATTCTGTTTGTCACCCACAGCATTTATGAGGCCGTATACCTGGCCCACCGGGTGGTGGTGATGGCCTCAAAGCCAGGGCGCGTGGTGGCGGATATTGCGATCGACAGCCCTCACCCCCGCGTACCCGACTACCGCACCTCGGCCCAGTTCAACCGCTACTGCCGCGATGTCTCCCACAGCCTGTCCAACGCCATGGGCGAATCGCTGGCGCTAGCGCTGTAGCAGATCTCATTTGTAAGTTGGGTGGAACGGAGTGTAACCCAACGCAATCGACTCTTTGTTGGGTTCCGCTCGCGCTTCAACCAACCTACCCCGTTGACCTGGCAGAGAACCCCAGTTTCTTTTTCGCTTTTCAAAGGCAGGACTGGCCTGCTGAACCAGAAACCGGGTTTCTAGTCGCCCCAATCCAAAATCCCCAATAGTTCGACAAGCTCACCACAAGTCCAAAATCCAAAATCGGTACTGCCATGCTCTCTCCCGCCCTAGAACAGCCCCAACCACAGCCTCGGTGGGTGAAGTCGCTGCTTTCGCCCGATGTGCTGGCCCCCGTTCTCGTCGGCCTGGTTCTTCTCACTACCTGGGAACTGGCTGTCCGCCTCACCAACACACCCCCCTACCTGCTGCCCGGCCCGATTCTGATTCTGCAAACTCTGGCCAAGGATTGGCCCACGCTATTTCCCTCCTGGTTTGTGACGATGAAGATCGCCTTCACTGCCCTGGTTGCCGCCACCCTGTCGGGGCTATTCGTTGCCATTCTCTTTGCCCAGAGCAAATGGATCGAGCGCAGCTTCTTTCCCTACGCCGTACTGCTGCAAACCACGCCCATCGTCGCCGTTGCGCCCCTGATCATCATCTGGCTGAAGAACAACACCTTCGCCGCCCTGGTGGTCTGCGCCTGGATTGTTGCCTTCTTCCCCATCGTGTCGAACACGGTGCTGGGGCTAAACAGCACCGACCCGTCGCTGGTGAACCTGTTTAAGCTCAACAAAGCCAGTCGCTGGCAAACACTGTGGTACCTGCGGCTGCCCACCAGCCTGCCCTACTTTTTGGCAGGGCTACGCATTAGCGGTGGTCTGGCGCTAATTGGGGCCGTCGTTGCTGAATTCGTAGCTGGGACGGGCGGTGCCCAGTCGGGACTGGCCTACCAAATTTTGATCGCGGGCTATAACCTGCAAATTCCCCGCATGTTTGCCGCCCTGCTGCTGATTACGGTGTCGGGGATCGCCATTTTTGCCGCTCTCTCGGCTCTATCAAACGTTTTACTCAAAAATTGGCACTCTAGCGCCATGAAACATGAGAACTAAGCTAATTTCGCGGCCTTTCCCCTCCTGGGAGGGGTGACGGAGGTCGGGGTGGGTTGCGGGGTTTGAATGGCTCACCCCTGCCCCTCCCAGGAG
>PYER01000149.1 GCA_003017855.1 filamentous cyanobacterium CCT1 | reverse complement strand
GGTGGCTGAGTCTTCACGCTCAGGCAACCCCATCGCAGCTCTGTTACCCAAATTGCTGACTTTTTCAGCAAGCCCTATTTAGGGCAAATCTACTGCTGACTTGATCGATGAGGGGGATGGCTAACTGAAATTAGCCATCCCCCTCATTGTTTTTGTTAGCGGTGGATCTAAGCGGCGGTGTCGCTGGCCCTGGGGCGGCGTTTGCCCAGGGCTTTGAAGCGCTCGCCCAGCTGGTCAGCGACGCTCTTGAGACCGGGAGAGTGGCGGGCGGCGGCTTTGGCGTAGTCGTAGACGAGCAGGCTACTGGCCATCGATTCGCTGCCGACGGCGAGCAGGGTGTCGTCGACGGTTTCGGTGAGCTGCTCTAGCAGGCCGAGCACTTCGCTGAGGGCGACGGTGAGTTGGTAGTCGCGGTTAAACTCGGCGATGTCAAAGTTGCTGGGCACAATGCTGGGATTGTTTTGGGTGGCGGTGACGCTGTTGCGGACGAAGGCGAGGCTTTTGTCGCCCATTTTGAAGCGCTTGCGGCGTTCGTCGGGGGTGAGGTTGATGAGGAAGGGGAGGTGTTTGTAGATGGCGGCGACCGCGCCTTTGATCTCGGTCATGGCCTGGTCTGAAACGGTGGCGCTGATGTTTTCGTAGGGCATACCCTGATGTCTCCTTTTTATTTATAGATGCGGATAATAGTTGCCTGAGCGGGCAGAACGTTGGATTGGCTGCTCGGTCATAGGGCTAAATATTCCCGGCGAGCGATCGGAGATAACACATTGAGCCTTAATGCTTGCAATTTAACTGTCAGGCTGGGGGTGAGGGTAAACTCACTGCTACTCTGCTACTGACCCTCTGATATGAGGTGCTTTGTACCAAAGCAAGTTCAGCTATGAACCATCATTGTCTATCCTCATCACTGAGGACGTTCTGCCAACTAAATTGTATTGAGTGCCTCAATCCATACTCTAAGTTCTTGTTGGACTAAAGCTTTATCGGTCAACTCTTCTTCTTGGTGAGCAACATATGTGTTTCTAAAATCATTGATTTGGGTAATAGTATCTAGTAACTTTCGCACTCCTGAAAAGCGCAAACGCCCCTGTAAAGCATCGAAGATACCGCCTACTTGATTAGAATCATTCAGCGCAAAGTCCAAACAAGAGCGAAGCAGGCCAATTAATGAAAAGCCGTTATTAAACACCAGAACACTCTTCAGGTTTTTGGCTAGCTTCCGGTAGGCTTGTTCTTCTCTACAACTAAAGCTTGCCAGATAAGGATCAAACCAGGCTTTCTGCTCATCAACAGTCGGTGGCATTACGGGCTTAAGGCGGCGAACAATGAGCCCTTTAGAAACTTCATCCATCGAACCTAGCAAAGCCGTGAAGACAGGGGCGTAGTTCATGCCTTCCTTGTTCTCAAAGAACCGATAGAGCATAATGGCCTGATCAGCAGCCCTTCGGTATCGAGAAGGCAAAGCGTCTAAAACGGCCTGGTCAATCAGCCCGACCGCTGCTGTAGATTGCTCATCCTCTAAACCTAAATTAGCGAACAGAGGAAGTTCTTGTAACTCCTCAGATTGCAGCAGATTGACTAATGCGGGTTGACAGGCTCGTTCGAGTTCAGCGACAGTTTGCCCAGTCATACGCTCAAAAACGCCTTGAGGGACGTAGAGATAGTGCCATTGAACTGAATCATTCGAAGCTGCTTCACACCAGGCGATCGCAGCCTTAGCTTTGGTCGGCACGTCTCGATCTTCGCGTCCTTTGGTTTCGACCAAGTAGTAGTGACCGTTCTGAGTGCGAATGAAGAAGTCAGGAGTATAAAAGGCCAGTCGTTCCCCATTGGCGAGATAGTCAATTCGCAGGCACTGAGGGCCTGCATTTTTGGCAAAGGCAGCGATATCCGTAGCGCGATCGCAAAATTTAGTCAAGCCAACTTCTAGGTCTTGGTTGCAGGTGACCAAGTTAAATAGCGTGCGGGAAGCTGGTAAGGCCGGACGGCGTTCGCTTAAAGTCACCTGATACGGTTTCCATTGGCTCAAGGCTTTCGAGGTTTCAGCGGGGAGACGTTCAGTTTCTGCGACGGTTCGCTGACGAATCAGGGGAACGAACACCGCCCGTATGTGTTCGCCCACGTCTGAATCGGCTAACCGAGCCACTAGAGCAGAGTCAAACAAACTGGTTTTCTGCTCAAATAGGATTTCTTCGAGAAACGTCTGAACCAGCGGAGCCAACACCGTATGGAGTCCTTTGATCTTGCAGATGGTTTCGAGCTGCTTCACATAATAGGAAACCGCGCCCACGCCAGATTCTAGAAGGGGCAGGCTGATATTGAGTTTCTCAACCACTTCCCCCGTAAACAGATGTCGTCCTTCATACTCTAGTTCTCGATTGACTTTGCGCCCTAATGGCAATGGCTGATATGCCTTGAAAGCTTGCCTGACATCTTGAATTGTCAAATTTTCAAGCTTGGGCAGAGTTTGGTAGCCAGCCGATAGGGCTGGAATATGAATATCCAGGGCAGTAACATCTTTATGGGCTTCGTCTGGAAAGATGGTGATCGTGGTTCTGGGCACTTGCCCGATATCAACAATCTCCAGGGGCAGCCCTTCCTGTTCCAACTCTTGCTGGTAAAGACTGGCAAAGGCTGGGTGTTCAACAACGGTAACGACTTCATTCGCCTGACCGGGAGGGGTCATGCGGCGTAAGCCGCGCCCCAGGGTTTGTTCAGGCAAAATATTGGCTCTAGCACTATAAGGGCGCAACGGCACAATTGTCGTCACATTCCGCACATCCCAACCTTCTCGCAGCATCAGCACTGAGACAATGCAGAGATAGGGACTGGCGTTACTATCGAGTTCTCGGCTCAGTTGCCGCAAAGCCTTGAGGTCTTCATCGCTAATGTCCTTCTCGCTTTCGACAAATTCATAACGGGCATTGTTGCCCCGACCGATCTTCTTCAGTTTGCCCTTGAGGTTGGTATGCAGGTTAATGGTTTTACCGTTCAACGCCTCAAACAGCGGATCGGTGTTAAACCGACGGGTAATTTGGTCGGCTGACTCGGTGTTATCGCACATGACAAACAGCAAAGGCTTGAGTCCGCTGTCCTGCCATTCCTGGCGGCTCATTTTCCAGCGCTCGTAGCCCAGCAATAGGTGCTGCTCCCAGCGATAGGCGGCATTATCATCTGCCTGCTCTACCAGTTTGCGGCTGGTCTGACCGATAACGGGGGCTTTGACAATGCCAGCGTCAACTGCCTCACCTAGAGGAGTATCACAGACAACCTGCTTAAAAAGCTGCCCCTTGTTGTCTTTGGGAGTCGCCGTAAAGTCTAGTTGCGCGACCAGGCCATCCCCTGTTCGGGACTGGATCGTTTCGTGTAAAGACCGAATGGCTTCGTTCCAGGCTGAGCCAGAGTCCCAAACGTGGTGGGCTTCATCGTTGAGCACCATGATGCGACGATGGGCTGTGATGCGATCGCGCAGCACTTTACCCATATCCATTGCCTGTTGTTTAGAGACCTTTGGTCCCATCCAGTCGTAGGTATCGGCGTCTTGGTTGCGCCGCCGATTGGAGTTGTCGTAGAGCCTGTGGATATTGGTGAGATAAAGGGTTCCCCCTGTGGCGGCACCGCTGGCCTCATCCTGAAGCACGATAGACATATTCCAGTCGCCTCGCCATTCGGGGGGAATCAGTGGGTCTTCGTCAAAGATCTTGCCGTTGCCAAAGTCTTCTTTTAGGCGTTCGTAGACCGTCAGGTTAGGGGCAATCACGACAAAGTGTCGGGCCATGTCGGAGTCTGACTCTCGCAGCGCATGGAAGTAACTCCAGACAATGGCGAGGCTCATCACTTTCGTTTTGCCTGCCCCGGTTGCCAGTTTGAAGGCATAGCGGCTCCAGGCGTCTTCCTCTTCGGTAATACCCAGGGCTTGAATTTCGGCAGTGGGGCTACCAAATTCGGCAATGATTTGAGAAAGACAATCAATGCGTCGAACTTCTTTCAAGTAGATGAGGGTTTCGAGGGCTTCTCGCTGGCAGAAGTAATAGCGAAATTCAAATTCTTCGCCTACGGGAGTCGTTTTACGATGAGCCCGCTCAAACCAGTAGTTGAGCAGTTGAATTGTGGTATCGCTGGAACCCACATAAAACGCCTCTCGCCATTCCCGCACCGCTGAGCGCAGGTTGTTGACCACTTCAATAGGAGAAGGGCGTCTGCCCTCAACCATTTGGGCGGGGCCTTTCTCAACCCGGACGCGATGATGGGTTGGCTCTTGCCACGGAGAAAATAGCGGTTCTAAGACAGAGGTATTAATAGTGGCAGCAGTCATAATACGTTAATTACTTGTGCAGATTTCTTCGGCTCAAGCGATCGCAAATTCTGTTAACGATCGCTTGTTCGGATGTTGGAAGCCTAAGACAATATCTTCAGAGGGAATACCTGCCTCTAGTAGGTCGTTAACGATTCCCTGTTTTGTCCAATCTTCTTCGACCCAGACTTTGCCCTGGTCGATACGCAGATACACCATTACACCAAAATCGCGATCTTTACCTTGCCAACCCACATGAAACCAAAAGTAATGATCGCGTTCTACATCAAAGGAGAGGCACTGCTGAATGCCAGGTTCCTTTGCTCCAGCCGCCCATTCCTGGTATTCAGTTAGTACTTTTTGAATGATGTCTCGATAAAGCTTTAGCTTGTCCATTGAACGATCTCCTGTTGGTCAATATCGACAACAAAAAGGTTGATCTGGCTCTCTCGAATGAGAAATTCAATGCCCTCACGCCGAAAAAAATTGCGATAGACGATATCGTCAACGGCTAAGTACAGGCTGTATTCGGGGGCCGTTTCTCGAATCAAGGTTTGATACACCATGTACTGACCCATCGCATTGTGGAAGTCGGTCATTAATGAGCGCCCGACAAAGCTCTTGATCTCAACCACAATTTTTTGCCCTTTGCGCTCAGCCGCGATTGGGCGTTCAGCCGCCAAGTCAGCATACAAATCGACATCCTTGTAGCGGATATGATAAGGATCGGCAGTAATCGCCCAGCCGTCTTTGATCAAGGCTGCTTTCACGGCATCATGGTAGAGATCTTTAGCGGGCATGGCACTACACCTCTATCTCTACGGTAATCGAGGTGTCGCATCCGAAGGTATCAACAACTTTTATGCAGGCCGTATAGGTGCCAGCAGTCGGATAGGTATACCCAGCATCGCTCACGGTTTTAAGGGAGCGGTCTTTACGGGTGCGGGGAAATATAGGCTTTCTGAGATCGTGCATTTTGTTGTAGTAATACCAAATTATTTCGTTCAGGAAATTTTCTAATCCAAAGATTTCATTCAAAATAGAACGAAGATAATAATTCATGTGCCAATCGCAATGCACATAAATGATTCCTCGTTCAGATAAAAGATCATGCATCAGAACGAATCGTTCATGCATCATATGAAGATAGGAATTGGTTCCTTTTCCCCAAATATCTCTGTAAGCAACCATTTCTAGAGTTGATTGCTCTTTGTCGAGGGTTTCAGTATCTTCTCCGATGGGAACACTCATCGAGAAATCAGCCACTACATCGAAGGGCGGATCGATATAAATCAGGTCAACTTTGCCTCTAAACTCCTTCAGCAGCGAGGCCATCACCAGCTTGTTATCGCCCCAAATCAGGCGATTGCGAAAGTCGTCCTGATGCAGCTTTTGCTGCTCAAACAGGCCCAACTGCCCCTCTGCCGCTGCGGCCCGTCGGGGTTCGTCAATGCTTTCAATCTTCTGCAAGGGCATGGCGCACCCGGCAATATCCACCTCCCGACGATTGCCGTACTCGTCGTACTTGCCTTCCCAAACCAGCTCTGTCTTCATCTGCGACAGAGGATGCGGGTTATGGGGGCCGTAGGTAGGTGGTTGCGTCATGCGTAGTGTACGGGTGTCCCATCAACCACCCATGTTACCCACGGCCATTCGGGAATGTGTTTTTCTTTAACGAATGCGAACAGACTCGTCGTATAAATATGCACGCTCGTAGTCACCGCTTCAGCGGGGCTACTCAAGCATCGCTAAAGCGATGACTACAAGCCTTTAAAGTTAACCCAGCTGCCGATCGCGCAGCAGCAAGCTAAACACCTCCCCCTGCTCGGGGGTAATCAAAATCCCCGACTCAGGAATCGTGAACTGGCGGCTCCACTCTCGCTGCTCCGCATACCTGAGCAAATGCAGGTGGTTGATCGCCCCGCGTACCCCATCCGGCGAGCCAATCACCAGATGGCGCAATCGCTCGCGCCCCGGCTGGGGGCTAGGCGTAGCTAGGCGCAAGGGATTTAGACCTCGGAGTTCTGCAAGAACTCCGAGGTCTTGACGGGTAAAACACAACATTGGGCTTCCTCCAATAGAGACGAATGGGTAGGTAAGCCCAAAAACTTGGCCGCCCCAAACTGGTGCAGTTCAGGGCGGCCTGGGCAATAATAGCCCTAGCCTCCAAGACAGCCGTTCCTGTTGAAGGGGTTAGGTGCCGGTTGGTGCGTCAACACCTTCCGGTACCGTTTGACCAAATTTTTGGGAAGACAAGCTGCACGCATACAGCCATAGCTCAGTAATCTAATCGATCTAATCCCCCTGTGCAAGTAAGATTCGTTACGTTATCTGCGGTAGACAGTTTAAATCTGTAGGCTGGGTGAAGCGCTAGCGGAACCCGGCAAAGCTTACGGCTGTTGGGTTGCACTTCGTTCCACCCAACCTACAAAGCTGAGTAGTCTTTGAGGCTAGCCGAGTAGTCTCTGAACCTAGCTGAGTAGTCTTTGAGGCTAGCCGAGTAGTCTCTGAACTTAGACGAGTAGTCTTTGAGGCTAGCCGAGTAGTCTCTGAACCCAGTCGAGTAGTCTCCGAGTCTAGACGAGTAGTCTCTGAACCTAGTCGGGTAGCCTCTGAACCTAGACGAGTAGTCTTTGAGCCTAGACGAGTAGTCTTTGAGCTTAGTCGAGTAGTCTCTGAGCCTAGACGAGTAGTCTCTGAACCTAGTCGGGTAGTCTCCGAGCCTAGACGAGTAGTCTCTAAGCCTAGCTGAGTAGTCTTTGAGGGAACTTGTAGTCTACTAAGCATGGTCAATTTCACAGAGTTCAGTCAGCGTTGGTATTGAGGATGGTTGCAGATGATTGAGGGTGTTATGCCGGTGCTTCGGCAGGTGCAGCGCGTGAGCATTGTCTTGGGCTTTGGTGTATTGGGCTCAATGTTGCCCAGCTCCCAGGCCCTTGCTGCCCTGTGCCCGGCCCAGTTGGCCACCCAGCTCAACGCCGCCCTCGATCAGGCTCCGCTGGATACGGCCTATACCGGCCTGGTGCTGCAAACCCAGGGGCAAAATCCTCGCATGCTGTATAACCGCAACGGCGATCGCCTCTTTACCCCAGCCTCCAATATCAAACTGCTGACCACCGCCGCCGCCGCCCACCAGCTGGGCGGCTACTACCGCCTGCGCACCTCCGTCTACGGCAATCCCAATGCCGAAGGCATCACCGCGCTGCGGGTGGTGGGACGGGGCGATCCGAGCCTGACCACGGCGCAGCTCGACAGTCTCGCTCAGCAGCTAGCCCAGGCTGGCGTGAGGCAGGTCAGCCGCCTGGTGATTGACGACTCCTACTTCCCTGGCTTTGCCACCAACCCCACCTGGGAATGGGAAGACGCTCAGTGGGCCTACGCTGCCCCGGTCAACAGCCTGATTCTCAACCGCAATGCGATCGCCCTACAGGTAGCCCCAACCCAGGTAGGCAACCCCTTGAGCCTGGTGTGGTCTCAACCGCTGCCCGCTGGCCCGTTCCCCTTAGCGAACGACACCGCGACCGTGGCGGCTGGAACCACCGCTGAATCCCTCACACTCTGGCGCACGGGCGATACACCGACGGTGCGGGTGACTGGGCAAATGACCCAGGGCAGCAACGCGCAGACCTTTAATTTGGCAGTGCTCAACCCGGCTCAGCATTTTGCGGCGGCGATGGAGCAGGCATTGCGGCGGCAGTCCGTGCCAGTGGGGCAAACGGTGATCAGCCAAAATTCGGTTCCTATTACCGATGCAGAACTGGCGGCGGTGGAGTCGCCCGAGGTACGAGACCTGATGCTGGTCGCTAACCGCGACAGCGACAACCTCTACGCCGAGGCGCTGTTCAAAACTATGGGGGTGACGGTGGGGGGCAACATTACCGAAGGGGATGACGTCGCTGAGGCCAGCCGGGCCGGAGGCGAAGCGGTCAAGGCTGCCCTGGCTGAAATGGGAGTGAATGCAGTGGCCCTGCGGCTAGCCGATGGCTCGGGGCTGTCGCGGCACAATCTGGTGTCGCCTGACGCACTGGTAGAGACCTTGCAGGTAATGACCACCCATCCCCAGGGGCGGTTTTTTCGCGAATCGCTGGCGATCGCGGGACAAAGCGGTACCCTCAGCAATCGGCTGCGGGGCACGGTGCTGGAGGGGCGTTTGCAGGGCAAGTCGGGGGCGCTGACGGGGAACGTGTCGCTGTCGGGTTACCTGCAGCCGCCGAACTACGAACCGCTGGTGTTTAGCGTGGTGATCAACCATTCCAGCCAGCACGCTAGCGTGCTGCGGCAGAAAATTGACGAGCTGTTGCTGTTGGTGGCACAGCTGCGCGAAGGGTGCTGAGGCGTGCCTATGTCCTAGAGGGGATAGCAGCGCTAAAATTCGGTGTGAAAATAGAATTCTTAGAGTAGAGATTGCCTCTGCCTCTGGTCAGCTGTCGTAGACCGATAGCTGGCTGGCGAGAGCTTTCGTCTATACTCGTTTCATTCCAGAACCGATTTGGCGATCGCGCGAGGTAGTCAGCATGGTGACGGCAAAACAGGTGGCTACAGCTACAGAACCGGCGGCCCTGCAGGTGGACGACTCGCTGCGGTTTCAGCAGTTTCAAAAGCTGCTGCGCGATCGCTGGCGCTCGACCGATGAGTTTGACACCCAGGAGCGCCACGTGGTGGTGGTGCCCTCCCTCAGCCTCGACCAGGAAGAACTGCAAAAAATTGAGGGGGTCAACCACTACGAAGAGCGGCTGCTGTTTTCGCTAATTCGGCTGCGTAACCCCAACACACACCTGGTCTACGTCACCTCGCAGCCGCTGCACCCCAGCATTATCGACTACTACCTGGAACTGCTGCCGGGCATTCCCAGCTCCCACGCCCGCGATCGCCTGAAGCTGTTTGCCGCCTACGACGCCTCCCGCAAGCCCCTCAGCCAAAAGGTGCTGGAGCGGCCCCGCCTGCTGGAGCGCATTCGCAAGGCGGTCGACCCCGAGCGGGCCTACATGACCTGCTATAACTCCACCCACTGGGAGCGCGAACTCTCCCTGGCCCTGGGGCTGCCGCTGCTGGCGCTGGACCCGGATCTGCTGTATTGGGGCACCAAGAGCGGCAGCCGCGAAATCTTCAGGCGCTGCGGCGTGCCCCACCCGATTGGCAGCGATCTGGTGTTTTCTGAAGCTGAGCTGGCCGCCGTCACCGCCGAGGTGTGGGAGCAAGACCCCAGCCTCAAGCGCATTGTGATCAAGCTCAACGAAGGCTTTTCGGGCGAGGGCAATGCTCTGCTCGACCTCCGCAAGCTGCAGGACTTTGCTCCAGGGAATGCAGGCCATAGCGATCGCGTCCGCGCCATTACCGAATCATTCTCCTGCCTCAGCTTTCAGTGCGATACCGAAACCTGGGAGCACTTTGCGGCCAAAATTCCGGTGTTGGGGGCGATCGCCGAAGCCTTTGTCGAGGGCGACCATAAAGAATCGCCCAGCGTGCAGGGGCGCATTACCCCCCTGGGCGAGGTCGAAATTCTCTCCACCCACGACCAGGAGCTGGGCGGCCCCGATGGCCAAATCTTTCTGGGCTGCTCGTTTCCGGCCCAGCCCGACTACCGCTTAGAGATTCAGGAGATGGGCCACCGCATCGGCGAAGAACTGGCCCGCCAGGGGGCGCTGGAGCGCTACGGCGTCGACTTTATTGCCGTCGCCAAGGGTGACCCCAAGGCCCCCAAGTGGGAGCTGCAGGCGATCGAAATCAACCTGCGCAAAGGGGGCACCACCCACCCGCTGATGGCGATGAAAATGCTCACCGAGGGCCAGTTTCACCAGGCCGACGGGCTGTTTTATACCAAGCAGGAGCAGGTGCGCTACTACCGCGCCTCCGACAATTTGCAAAAGCCTCACTACAAAGGTCTGTTGCCCAGCGATTTGATGGATATCATCGTTGCTAAACAGCTGCACTTCAACTCTATCAGCGGCGTGGGGGCGGCCTTTCACCTGATGGGTTGTTTGTCGGAGTACGGCAAAGTGGGTCTTACCTGCATTGGCACCAGCCCCGACCACGCCCGCGAAATCTACGATCAGGTGGTGGCCGCGCTAGATGAGTCAACTCTGCCCTAACCCACAAGCGCTAAAAGCTACCCGTCGCGTTTGCATTGAATTAGTAGAGAGAACGTCGGCTTAGTCTTCGCTGCCCCTCGGCCCAGTGTTCTGCACGCGCACCTGTGAAGCGCCTGCTAAATATGCCAAATCCGACCACAGATAGAAGAAATTCTCGGTTTTTTCGTGATGAACTCTAAAAAGGCGTAGCCCAGAGCGCCTTACGAAAGATATGCCCCTCAAGCCATGCTTTGGGGACGGCATCTCATCATTTTTAAGACCGTGCTCGCCTGAGTAACTGATGCGATTGGCAGATTTCATCCTCAAGAACATTGAGCCCATCCTTGTAGAGTGGGAGGCGTTTGCACGCAGCCTCACGTCTGGAGAGGGAATGACCAAGCTGGCCCTGCGCAACGCCGGTGAGTCGATCCTGCTGGCCACTGTGCAGGACATGCAGATAGACCAGAGCCTCGACCAGCAGACCAGCAAGTCTAAGGGCCAGGGTGGGGCTGGCGGTGAGGGCAGCGATCGCCTTGATCAGGTCTCAAAACTGCACGGCGTGGAGCGGGTGGGGTCAGGCTTTGACATTATGGAAGTTGTCGCTGAATACCGCGCCCTGCGCGCCAGCGTGCTTCGCCTGTGGCGCGCCAGCAATCCGCAGCCCAACCCCGACGACCTCAACGACATCACCCGCTTCAACGAGTCGATCGATCAATCCCTGGCCGAGGCCGTTGGCAGCTACACCTACCGCGTTGAGCAGTCGCGCCGCATGTTTCTGGCGATTCTCAGCCACGACCTGCGCAACCCGCTGAACAGCATCCAAATGGCCGCCCAGCTGGCCGCACGCACCCCAAATCCAGATCCGGGCGCTGCCAAAGCGCTATCGATGATCGAGCGGAATGCCGAGACAATCACGCGGTTAACCAGTGACCTGATTGACTTCGCCTCAACGGGGCTAGGCAGTCCAATGCCACTGACGCGCAGCCCATTCGATTTGGAGAAATTGGCTCGCAACGTCTTCGAAGAATTCTCTTTTGCCTACCCGCAGCGTAGCCTTCGCTTTCACTCCAGCGGTGACCTCACAGGCGACTGGGATGCGGCCCGACTGCGGCAGGTAATCTCCAATTTGATGGGCAACGCCCTGCAGCACGGGGCGACTGAGGGGCCAGTCGACCTTGCGATCGCCTCCGAAGCCTCTACCGTGGTCTTGAGCGTGCACAACGAAGGGCCGCCCATCCCGTCGGAGCTGCTGACCACAATTTTCGATCCGCTCGTGCGCTACGCCAAGTCGGAGGCGGCCGCACACCAAGTGTCGGGCAGCATCGGTCTGGGACTGTACATCGTGCGGGCGGTAGTCGTCGCCCACGGAGGCACGGTAGCGGTCACCTCCACCGTCCAGGAAGGCACAACGTTCACCGCTCGCCTGCCGCGCACCGTACCCCAAGAAAAAGAGCCTGACCCCAGCTAGGGTCAGGCTCTTTTTAGTTGAGCTAACGTCAGCTCAGGATAAGACTCTCACGGGTGACGTAGCGTGGGTCAGACGCCGTGCGACCCACGAGAATTAGCAAACTCAACTCATAGGCCCGTGGATCGAGGGACAAGACCCACGCTACAGCAGCCATTGAACACGCCCTACGGTTGGCCTACGACTGTCCCTCGCCAACGATCGCCCGCATGCCCTCCAGCGTGCCGGGTATGCTGCGCGGGTCCATGAACATCACCTTGCTGCTGTCGCTGCTGCCAATTTTTAGCCCCATCTCCATATAGTGCTGGGCAATCAAAAATTGCAGCGCCTCGCGCATGCCGGGATCGGTGGCCAGGGTTTTGGCGATCACCTGCATGGCTTCGGCGGTACCCTGGGCCTGGAGCAGCTGCTCCTGACGGAGGGCCTGAGCTTTTAGCACAATGGTTTTTTGTTGAGCTTCGGCATCCAAAATCGCCGCCTTTTGCCGCGCCTCGGCATCGAGTACCGCTGACTCGGCCCGGCCTCTGGCCGAGTTCACCGCCGACTCACGCTCGCCTTCGGAGGTCAGCACGGCGGCTCGCTTTTTGCGCTCGGCGGCCATTTGCAGCTCCATCGAATCCTGCACGGCCTTGGAGGGCACGATGTCGCGCAGCTCGACGCGGGTGACCTTTACACCCCAGGGGTCGGTCGAAATATCCAGCTCGCGCAGCAGCAGTTCGTTGATTTCAGATCGGGCGGTAAAGGTCTGATCCAGCTCCAGCTGGCCCATTTCAGCGCGAATTTGGGTGAGCACCAGGTTGACCATGGCCGACTGTAGGTTTTCGACCTTGTAGTAGGCCTTTTCCATATCGACAATCCGCCAGTACACCACGGCATCTACCGTGATCGACACGTTGTCGCGGGTGATGCACTGCTGGGGAGGAATATCGAGCACGCGTTCGCGGATGGTTTGCTTAAACACCACCTTGTCGAGAAACGGCACCAAAAAGTTGAGGCCGGGGGTAAGTTTTTTGCCGTTGTACTTGCCCAGGGTTTCGACCAGGGCCTCGTCGCTCTGGTTGATGATTTTGACGGAGCTAGCGGCGATCGACCCGCCAAAAATCAGCACGATTAGAAAACTAAAAAAGCCGCCCATAGATATAAGTCCTTAACTGGTTTGCGATGGAAGGGTTTGCGATGGTGGTGGAGTGAAACTGGGCTCGCCGTCTAAGCTCTCAGCGCGCTTTCGGGGATGACATACAGCGTGTTGCCCTTGCGGCTGATGACGACCACCGGCTGATCGGCACCGATGGTGATGGTTTCATCGTCGCAGCGGGCCTGCCAGGAGTTGCCTTCGTAGATTACCCGGCCGGTCTTGCCGGGGGCGATCGCGGTCAACGTGCGAGCTTCGGTAGACTCCTGCAGGCTGTAGGGCGTGCGCTTGGGCACAAACCGCCGCAGCAGAAAGATAAACACCAGCGACAGCGCCACCCAGAGCACAATCTGGAGGCTAAAGATCGGCACCGCCAGGGCAAAAAAGGCCACAATAAACGCGCTGATGCCCAGGGTCGACTCGACAAAACCCGTGGGCAAAAACAGCTCCATCAGGCAAAAGACGGCCCCCAGAATGGCCCAAAACAAGGGAAAGTTCATGGCAACCCGGTAGAGAGACGGAGGCGCTACCAAAGGACAACTTCAAGTCGGGTCAGTCCGATTCCAGATTGTCCGTTACAAAGTTTCGCTATCCTCCTAGGATTAATCTATCTTTAGGGTCGAGCCCAATGGGGGCTTGATTACGTTGTTTTAAGAGAATCCTGGCGTTGAATTGTGCCGATCGCCCTATGAACCGTGTAGAACGCCGTCCCGCTCGATACAAGCCCTACCTGTGGGCCGTCGGCACAGACCTCGAAACCCTGCCGATAGACGAGCTGGTGGGGCAGCGGTACCGCGTGGTGGCTCCGCACATCTGGCTCGACACCCAGCCAGAGGCGCGCCCCAGCGATCCAGATACCTTTCCTACGGAAGCGAAGCCCTACCTGAGGGCTCATCCTCACCGACTGCATGTGCCCGGTCTCTACGGCGTACTGGAGCGCACCGGGGCACCGCCGATCTTGCTGCTCGACAATGCCCCCATTCATCCCCAGGCGGGGGCACTGCTGCCGGAGCTAGAGGCGGGGCTGTTCAGCGCCTCGCCGCTGCGGCAGGCCAACTGGCTCTGGCAGCTGTGGCAGCTGTGGGGTGATCTGGGTGAGCTGGGGTTGGCCTGGAGCGTATTGGTGCCCAGCAACCTGCGGGTCGACGGCTGGCGGCTGCGGCTGCTGGAGCTGCTGCCCAATGGCGAACTGGAACCACCGACGTTGGCCGATCTGGCGGAGCTGTGGCGATCGCTGCTCTCGCCTTTGCACCTGGCGATCTCAGAACCGCTGCGGGCGATCGTCAACCGCATTGACGCGAACGATATTGACCTCTCTACCCTCGACCTTGAGCTGAACCAGATCTTGCTGCGCCAGGCGGCCACGGTTTCGACCCGCATTGCCCTGGCGGGGGCCACCGCCCAAGGGCCAACCCAGCCCCGCAACGAAGACGCCTGCTGGCCCCAGGGTCTGCAGAGCGAAACTACTGGTCTACAGGTGGCAATGGTGTGCGACGGCGTGGGGGGGCACGACGACGGCGCGATCGCCAGTCAGCTAGCGGTGCAGTCGCTGCAAATTCAGCTTCAGGCGCTGCTGGCCGAGGCCCAAAACGAGCTGCGGGTGCTGCCGCCCCAGATCATCATTCAGCAGCTTGAGGCTGTCATCCGCATTGTCAACGAGCTGATCAGCTTTCAGAACGACAACCGGGGCCGGGTGGGTCGCCAGCGCATGGGCACTACCCTGGTAATGGCGGTGGTGATTCCCCAGCGGGTGCAGACCGAGCAAGGCTGGGAGCGAGCCAACGAGGTGTATCTGGCCCACGTGGGCGACAGCCGCGCCTACTGGATTACCCCCGACTACTGCCACCCGCTGACGGTAGACGACGACATTGCCGGGCGCGAGGTGATGGCCTGCCGCCAGAGCTGGCCCGTGGCCCAGGAGCGCAGCGACGCCGGAGCGCTCACCCAGGCCCTGGGCACCCGCAGCGGCGAGCACCTGACGCCTCACATTCAGCGCTTTGTATTCGACGAAACGGGCATTTTGCTGCTCTGCTCCGACGGCCTCAGCGACAACTACCGCATCGAAGACGCCTGGGCCAACTACATTGGCCTGATTATTAAAGACATTGTTACCCTCGACTCGGCGGTGGCCTCGTGGATTGAGCTAGCCAACCAGAAGAATGGCCATGACAACACTACCGTGGTGCTGATGCAGCATAAACTCCTGACCCCCTCCGCCGTGCCGGGCGATCAGGGCATTCCGGCTGGGTTTGGGGTGGAGTCCGAAACAGTGCCGCCAGCAGGGGCCAAGCTCTACGGCGAAAGCCAGCCCCAGGAAGAGTTTGTGCCGACACCAGCGGCCTCCGCACCACCGCGAGGCGTGCCGCGCTGGATACTGGCGGTGTCGGGGTCGGTGCTGCTGGTAGGTCTGCTGGGCTGGTGGTGGCTGGCGAACCGATCGCCCGATGTGCCAGAGCCACCGACCGCGCCGCCTGTGGCTCCGGCTCCGTAGGGGAGATGGGTGGATGGGTGGGTGAGTGAGTGAGTGGATGGGTGGATGGGTGG
>PYER01000476.1 GCA_003017855.1 filamentous cyanobacterium CCT1 | reverse complement strand
AGACTGCCGCATTGAGTTTGCCAGGGTCGTTACATTCTCATGCTGAGACTGTCATGAGTTTTCTGCATCACCAAGGGTCATGTAGTAACAGTGCTCACACCCACTTTTGAAAATTAGGTGAAACAAGCTCTTACTTTTTTGTTCCCCACAAAGTCGTTCAAAATACGATAGTTGCCGGTTTCCTTACGGATTCGACCGGCAACAATAGCCGGATTGATCTGCAATTGCTGAGCTAGGGCAATAACAGCAGCCGATGAAGATGGTCGCCCTAATAGTCGAGCTTGTTGCCAGACCTCAGGAGGAATTAGCACAGTTTTTGCCTTGTTGTCAGCTTCTGTCTCCTTTGGGTCTTGATCAACCGTGTCAAGATTTAGATCATCAAAAAACGCATAGTCTGTATTATTTCCCTCCAAATGCAGCTGCTGGTGAGCTAGCTCATGACAGAGAGAGAACCAAAAGTTATCGAGGCGATCGTAGCGCAAGGTTAAACCAATGACAGGTGTGCCATCAGGTAGCCTTAACGCTGCTCCATCAAGATGGGTGCGTTGTAGGTGTGGTAGATAAACTAAATGAATACCATGATTGGCTAAATACTCTTTAGCTAAGCGTGGCCCTGACTCTGCCCAACTAAGTCGAACCATTTCCCGAATAAATTCATCCGTAATACTGCCAGGCTCATATTTTGCTGGTAATGGCGTTTGATTGGCGATCGCTAACACCTGTAATCCCCAAGCTTGTAAAGCATAGGGATCCATTTTTGCATTGTGGCGAGCGCCATCATTTTTCCGGCAGAACATTTTGAAAGCTGTATCGTACCCACCCGCTCGCTCAATTAGGTTTCGGATAATTCCTTCGGCATGGTCAACGATATCCGCTCTCTGCTCAATCCACCCTTTCTTGGCCATTTCTTTCACTGGATACTGAGACCAATCAATATCCTCAGGGGTTTCTGGAAGGGTAGCACTCGGCTCTTGCAAAAGCACTTCAGCTGGAATCCCCAAATGGCTATGGAGAGCGCGAATCATGCTGAGAGTCAGAGAGCGCTTTCCAGCGAGCACCTCAGAAACCTTGGAACGACTACCCAAATAGGGCACCAAGTCTCGCTGAGTTAGGCCAGACTGCTCCATCCGAAACGTAATTGCTGAGAGTGGATCTGGAAAGTTAATGGGGTAGTGTTGATCTTCGTATACCTCCACTAGAGTAGCCAACACATCTAGTTCGTCGGCCTCAGGAGTATTTGGGGCAGCATCCATAAGGGTGCTGATACGCTCTAGTGCAGCCTCGTAGTCTGCCTCAGTTTTAATAGGTTTTATGGTGGATTGAGCCATATTGTTTCAACGTCAATCTGATCGTATTGTTTGTGCGTGCCCACAAAACAGATATAGACAATCTGCCTTGGAAAGTTGATTTGAACGACCAATCTATATTTGTTACCTGCAATGTTAAAAACTACTCGCCCAGACTTCAAAATGCTGGCACTGCGATACTGCTTCTTGATATCTGCTGGATGAGACCAGTCAGCTCGCTTGACCTCGTGGTACCAGGCTTCGAGAGGAGCGCGGGCGTCAGCATACTTGGGGCTACTGGCCCAAAATTGAGTTAGAGTTTTCCGGGCGATGACACGCATACGTCTTCATTGACTTACCCCTCCCTTGATAACACATTGTTCCCTAAATAGAATCTAATACATTGCTCCCTTTTTGGGAACATACCTGGACGTCCTTATTAAGCGGCTTATACTTTGGGTCTGTTTCCTTCTACCACAGCTACCTGTATCAAGGGGTATAGAGATAATCTAAACGCTATAGGTAGCGCTTTTATGCTCAAGGACAACCAAACCAGAAGATAACCGAGATTCATTAAGAAATGTAAACGGTTGTCCTATGCACGAGCCTTGAGGCTTCCTAGGGGGCGGCAGGAATACTGTGAGGTGCTGTAGGCCTAGGCCGTAGATGCCCCAGGCGGTTAGATACAAGATTCATATCTCCTACTCCAAGTGATGAGGACGTAGGTAGATCGCTCCCTGAACAGATTGAGTTAGGACGATTTTCAGCTATGGGCGGCAGATCGTTGGTCTCGCCATCCGTAGGTCAAGCATGGAACTTCATCAGGAACTCAAGATTGATGCAACTTTCTGATCTCAATTCAGACTGCTTGGCTTTCATCAAAACCATTCGATGGGATCGCATTATTGAGAAGCACGAGGGGCCGGAAAACTGGGCCTCTGTGCTGGAGTGGTATGACCCAGAATTCATGATGATTGAGGGACGGGCGGTTTTGCTGCCTGTTGAGCGCTCGCACCACGACAACATCACCATCCTGCGCATCATCTGGAGCGCGGATGGCAATTCCCTCACCCTATTTTTGAAAGACACCACCTACGGTGATGACTGGTTTATGAGTGGGTATATGCTTGACTTTGGACAAACGCCGCCAGCCCACGGAAGATTTCGGTGGGCTTTCAGATCAAAGCGAGGGAGCTAAGCGGCGTCTTGCAAGTCCTTACAGCGGCAACGCTTTTTGGAGGGATGGAATTTGACGATAGGACAGGGAGCGCGCTGGGTCAGCCGCGTTCCTTTGGCGCGACCGGG
>PYER01000148.1 GCA_003017855.1 filamentous cyanobacterium CCT1 | reverse complement strand
AGATGTGTATAAGAGACAGCCCCCAGACTCAACCCCAGCCCCCTAAAGGCCCTGGCCTGAAACGCCTGCCCAACCTGAAACACTCCGCTGACTAGGGCTATCCACCCAATCACCAAGGTAAAAACAGCCGAGGCGATCGCGGGCATCAAAATGGCCAAAATTCCTAAACCAATTAACCCGGCGCTGAAGGCAATTACCCAGCCCGTCGCCGCTTTCGTCGCTCTAATCTCGGTACTCTCAGTACTGGGGGGAGGTTCCATAGTCATAACAGCACCTCGATAAATGGGATCTGCTGAGGGGATATGTCCAAGTCCAGCTCGGGGTATCGAGCATTGAGCGGAGTCGAAATGCGTCTGATAGATAATCAGACCTACTTACTTAATCTGCTAAGTCAATCTGTCAACACAATCGATTCGAAGCGAATATCGGCGCTGCTGTCTCGGGTATGCATATAAGTCAGTGCAAGTGACCGTTCGCACCGACAAAAAACGCTGACGTTTTGATTCATACCCGTGCTCAGCGACCCCCAAATATCGATGCACCGCAAGCTAGTGTCGCCAGCTCAGCAACCTTATACCCTACTTTTATAGTGCAACGCTATCCCCTAGAGGAGATAGCTGCCGTGCCCTAACCGCAGCGTTTTTACCCATGACCTACCCCTGCAATTTGGTAACCGCCGACTGGCTGGCCCAGCACCTCAACGACCCTGGCGTGGTTGTGGTCGACTGCCGCTTTGCTCTGGCCGACCCCCAGCAGGGCCAGCAGCAATACGCCGCTGGCCACATCCCTGGGGCCTACTACCTCGATCTCAACCAGGACCTGTCTAGCCCAGTACAGGCCCACGGTGGTCGCCATCCCCTGCCCGACCCTAAGACCTTTGGCCAAAAGCTGTCAGCGATCGGGGTCAGGTCTACCCCACCGACCCTGGTGGTGGCCTACGACGACTCCCGCTTTGCCTTTGCCGCCCGCCTCTGGTGGCTGCTGCGCTACCTGGGCCACGACCAGGTAGCGGTGCTAGACGGCGGCTGGTCGGGCTGGGTGCAGGGCGACTACCCGACAACGACAGAAGGGTCTACGCCTCGATCGGGTCACTTCACCCCTGCGCCCCGGCTGGAGTGGATCGTCGATGTTGAAGCGGTGTGCCAACGCGGTCAAGAAACGGTGCTGATCGACTCGCGATCGCCCGAGCGCTACCGGGGTGAAGTCGAACCCATCGACCCCGTCGCGGGCAGCATTCCCGGCGCGGTGAACTACTTCTGGCAGGATGTTTCTGACCAGAAGGGCCAAATGAAAGCCCCGCCTGAGCTGGCTCAGCACTGGGCCAGCTTAGACGGGGCTAATGAGGTCATCGTCTACTGCGGCTCTGGCGTCACTGCCTGCGTCAACCTGCTGGCCCAAACCCTGGCCGGACAACCAATGGCCAGACTGTATCCAGGCGGCTGGAGCGACTGGTGCTCTTACCAGTAACCTCTCGTCACTAATCCTTTAGGGGAAAGGCTGGAGTAGGGTCTTCCTGACTGGAGGAAGCCTCTGCCGGGGTGCTGCTCTGGGCCTCTAGTTCGGCAATGGTAGGCACTTTGCCCTGCTCCAGATGAGCTGCGTCGTTTGTGGCCTCGGCCGTACGCTTTGAGAATCCCCAGGTAAAGACCAGGGCAATCACCAGCACCATCGCCCACTCGGGGGGCACCAGGGTGGGGTCAATCACCCGCACCAGCAGCCGAACACCGACGAACGCGACGGTAATAAATCCGGCGTCTTCTAAGTGCTCAAATTCTTCTAGCCAGCGAATAAACAGCCCCGCCATAAACCGCAGGGTGATAATGCCGATGGTGCCGCCCAGCAGAATTACCGTCAAATCTTTAGATAGCGCCAGGGCAGTAGTGACGCTGTCGAGGGAAAAAGCCAAATCGGTAAACGCAATCACTGGAATGGCCTGCAAAACACTGGTAAACCGAGGCCCATGGTGCTGAGCTTCTTCATCGGTTTCAGCCGTGAAATGCTTAAACACCAGCCACAGCAGGTAGGCGGCCCCCATTACTTCAAACTGCCAAAACTGCAGCACCCAGCCCGCCGTCAAAATCAGCCCTACCCGCAGTACAAAGGCCACTACCAGACCCAAGTTTAAAGCTCGGCGCTGCATGGTTTCGCTCTCTAGCCCTTGAGCGATCGCGGCCAGGGCGATCGCGTTGTCTGCCGACAGCACCGCTTCGAGGGCAATCAGCACCGGCAGCAGCAGCAGGGTATCAACCCCAAAGTTGGTAGAAATCTCTAGCAGGCGATCTAGCATTAGCTCAGGTCAGCTACCCAGGGCAGCAAATGTAAAGGTCTAGGGTCAAGGCACAGCGCTCGACGGGCGCCCAGGCAGGAGCGCCACAGGTGCGATCCTAATGGCGCTGGCTCAGAGGCGCAAACCCCAAAGGTGCAAACCTCAAAGCCGCAAATCCAGAGGCGCAAAACTGTGCCGGAAAGGTTTCCAGCCTGCCCCTAGCCCGGTCGGCGCAATGGCTTTAGTCTAACGTGCCCCTCTTCCCTAGAATAGTACGGGTACCATCCACCCGCAGGGGAGACATCTGGCGTGTTAAGTTCGCTGCTGAGTCAATTTCGACAACGGTATCCCCAGGGCAGCCTGCTCTCTGATCTGCTCACTATCCACGATGGGCTGTACGTGGTGCGGGTTTGCGCCGGGGAAAACGGCATGACCCTGGCCAGCGGCCTGGGGGCCAACACCACCCTAGAAGCAGCAGAGGATATCGCCACCACCCGCGCCCTGGAGCGCCTGAGTCTGTCAGTGGCCCCACCGAGCAGCCTAATGCCGTCTCCCGGTCTTCAGGCCAACGGTCTTGAGTCCAGCGCGCCCGCTGTCCCTACCGCCCCGCCAGCTCCGCTCAAATTTAAGCTTGCCCCCACCGCCAGTCCTCAAGTCGGCGGGCCAGACCCCGAGGGCCAGTCTTTGCCCAGCATCCTCGACCCTCTGGAACTCGTCGATCTGCCTGAGGCCCCTGACCTACCTCCGACGACTCTGGCCAGCCCGCCCCTACCCAAGCCAGATTCTCTGTTGAACGAGCCTGCCGATCGCGTTGACGAGCACGACGAATTCATGGACCTGGGCAGTGGGCCAGTCGTCTCTGTGGATCTGTCAGACATCATCGCCCAGACCGATGTAGAGCTACAGCGGCTGGGTTGGAGCGTTAGCCAGGGTCGCGAGTTTTTAGAGAAAACCTACGGCAAGCGATCGCGCCACGACCTTACCGACGACGAACTGCTGGAGTTTTTGCTCTACCTTGAAACTCAGTCCGCCTCCAATGGCCCTTAGCCTGCATTATTCATGAGCCGACTGAAAGGTTCGTCATTCCCGCAAAGGCGGGAATCCACTCTGGAGTAAGTTGCCTCTCATGGATTCCCGTTGCCACGGGAATGACAGCCGCTGATGGCCGGTTTCGTGAATAATCCGGGTTAGCCTTCCGTTTCCCGACCGCGCTGGCTGGGTTAAACAAAAGCCCCCAGTCTGGACCGGGGGGCAAGGGAGATCTATAACGGTGTCAGCGATGAGCTGCGGCTACATCACCGTCAGTGGGCGAGAACCCACCGAGGTGCGATCGATCACCTGGTCGATCAGGCCGTATTCCACTGCTTCGTGGGGGCTCATGAAAAAGTCGCGCTCGGTGTCTTCAGCTATTTTGTCGTAGGGCTGGCCGGTGTTGTTCGCGATCGCCTCGTTGAGCTGCTTTTTCAGGTAAAGAATTTCTTTAGCCTGAATCTCAATGTCAGTGGCCTGCCCCTGGGCCCCACCGAGGGGTTGGTGAATCATGATGCGGGAGTTGGGCAGGCTCATGCGCTTGCCTTTTTCGCCCGCCGTCAGCAAAAAGGCCCCCATGCTGGCCGCCAGCCCTAGGCAGATGGTGCACACCTGCGGCCGAATGTGCTTCATGGTGTCGTAGATGCCCAGACCCGCACTCACCGAGCCACCGGGGGAGTTGATGTACAGGTAAATGTCTTTTTCTGGATCCTCAGCTTCGAGGAATAGCATTTGGGCCACAATCAAGTTGGCCGAGTCGGCAGTGACTTCTTGACCCAAAAAGATAATGCGCTCCCGCAAAAGCCGGGAATAAATGTCAAACGCGCGCTCGCCACGCCCGGATTGCTCAATAACGGTTGGGATCATCGTGATAAGCCACTCATACTGCTTTAACTGATTCTAGCGACTTGTGGAGCCGCAGATTGGAGGGATAGCCGAATCGTAGTTTGCTACATCGTAGTTTGTTATTCTGGCAACCATACCCCTTCCCCAGGCGCAGCCATGGCCGTTAGCGTTGATCGAATTTTGCGGTGGAAGCAGACGGGCCAACCGGCCCAGCCGATCGCCGTACTCACTGCCTGGGATGTGATGTCGGCACAGATTGTCGATGCGGCGGGGGCCGACATTGTGCTGGTGGGCGACTCGCTGGCGATGGTGGCCCTGGGCTACGACACCACCCTGCCCCTGACCCTGGAGGACATGCTGATCTGCGCCAGGGCGGTGCGACGGGGGGTCAAAAATGCCCTGATGGTAGTGGATCTGCCCTTCCTGAGCTACCAGACCAGCGTCGAAGAAGCCATTCGCGCCGCTGGCGGCATGCTCAAAGCCGGAGCCCAGGCGGTGAAGCTAGAAGGCGGCCACGAGGGAGTGGTCGAACGGGTGCGCCACCTGGTGCAGTGGGGCATTCCCGTCATGGGTCACGTGGGGCTGACACCGCAGTCGGTGAACCAGTTCGGCGGCTTTCGCAAGCAGGGCAAAACCCAGACCGAGGCGGATCGCATTCTCGCCGAAGCCAAAGCGCTAGAACAGGCGGGGGCATTTTCCATTGTGCTAGAGCACATTCCCGCTGAGCTGGCCCGCGACATCACCAAGGCGCTGAGCATTCCCACCATTGGCATTGGGGCCGGGGCACACTGCGACGGGCAGGTCCTGGTAACGGCAGACGTGCTGGGGCTTTCGGCCTGGCAGCCGCCCTTTGCCAAGGTCTACGCCAACCTGCGGCAGCAGGCGATCGAGGCCGCCCAGCAATTCTGTGGAGAGGTGCGATCGGGGCAGTACCCCGCATGATAGCAAATCCGAATCACAAACCCCCGATTCCCAAAAGGCCAAACCGTAGGGGCGAATGGCATTCGCCCAGAGGTATCGGGGGTATTCAAGCAGGATTTAGTATGAGATATCAGGAAATTCTTTGTATGCCCCCTCGCCGCATGACGTATGGAGAAGTTCTCCGTACGCCATAGAGCAGTACCCCGCATAAAATTCCGTTAAGCTAAGAACGCTGGCAACTGGCACAGACACGATTTACTACGGTTGATACCCTCGCTATGACCACAACACTCCAATTTAAGTACGACGTCAAAGACATCTCCCTGGCTACTCAGGGCAAGCAGCGAATTGAGTGGGCCGGGCGCGAGATGCCTGTGCTGCGCCAGATTCAAGACCGCTTTGCCGCCGAAAAGCCCCTGGCGGGCATTCGGATTTCGGCCTGCTGCCACGTCACTACCGAAACCGCTCACCTGGCGATCGCCCTCAAGAACGGCGGTGCCGACGCGGTGCTGATTGCCAGCAACCCCCTCTCCACCCAGGACGATGTCGCCGCTAGCCTGGTGGCCGACTATGGCATTCCTGTGTTTGCCCTGCGTGGTGAAGACAGCGACACCTACCACCGCCACGTCGAAACCGCCCTCGACCACCGCCCCAACATCATCATTGACGACGGCAGCGATGTGGTGGCTACCCTGGTCAAAGAGCGCCAGGCCCAGCTGTCTGATATTATCGGCACCACCGAAGAGACCACCACGGGCATCGTGCGCCTGCGGGCCATGTTCAACGATGGCGTGCTCAGCTTCCCAGCGATGAACGTCAACGACGCCGACACCAAGCACTTCTTCGACAATCGCTACGGCACCGGCCAGTCGACCCTCGACGGCATCATTCGCGCCACCAACGTGCTGCTGGCCGGTAAAAACGTGGTGGTGGCTGGCTATGGCTGGTGCGGCAAAGGTACCGCCATGCGGGCGCGGGGCATGGGTGCCAACGTCATCGTCACCGAGATTGACCCCATTCGAGCGATCGAGGCCGTCATGGATGGCTTCCGCGTCATGCCGATGGCTAAAGCCGCTCCCGTGGGCGATCTCTTTATCACCGTGACCGGCAACAAGCACGTCATTCGCCGCGAGCACTTTGAGGCCATGAAGGACGGCGCAATGGTGTGCAACTCGGGCCACTTCGACATCGAAATCGACCTCAAGTCTCTGGGCGAAATGGCCAGCGAAGTTAAGCAGGTGCGCAACTTTACTCAGCAGTACATGCTCACCAGCGGTAAGTCGGTGATTGTGCTGGGCGAAGGCCGCCTGGTCAACCTGGCCGCCGCCGAAGGGCACCCCAGCGCCGTGATGGATATGAGCTTTGCCAACCAGGCCCTGGCCTGCGAATACCTGGTGAAGAACAAAGGCTCCCTGGAGCCCGGCCTGCACTCCATCCCCGAAGCGGTTGATAAGGAAATTGCCCGCCTGAAGCTGGTCGCCATGGGCATTGAGGTCGATAGCCTGACCCCCGAGCAGGAAATCTACATCAACTCCTGGACCGTGGGCACATAGAACTAGGCAATCTAATTACTGCTGCGTCGCCTAAGAAGGGGATAGAGGTTATGCCTTTATCCCCTTCTTAGGCTTTATGGGTATGGTCTGGGTGTTTAGAGTTCTGCATACATCTATGACCAAGCTATTTTCCCGACTGTGGGTTGCTGTTGCCCTGGGCGCAGCGCTAGGGGTAATTATTCTTAACCTCTTCAACATCAGCCCAGCGCTCTCAACCGTAGCTGAGGCCCCTCGTCTGGTGCCCGCCATCCTCAACGGCAATCCTGTGAGTGTACTGTACGTCACTCGCAGCGGCGATACGGTGCTGGTGCGCTGCTACCCTGGCTTTGAGCCGTCCATGGCTTTGCGCCCCGTGGTCGGCAACTCTCCCCAGGGGGAGGGGGTGTTGACCTGCGTCAACAGCGAGTCCGACCAGCCCTAATCTAGCGAAACAACCATTAAATAACCCCCGAGGCCAAGGCTTCGGGGGCTGCTTAGTATAGGGAGTTAGTTATAAATTGCGTGCGTCTGTCGTATCTGTACTTAGGATGCCCTAAGTACAGCGACGCGTCATCTCTGGTTCACCATCTTTACGACAGGTTGGTCGAGATCTAAAGGTTCTCAAGAGTTTTGCGAACTGTGACCTCTATCACTTACAGAGCGCTGCTACCCAATGCCACGAGGGTAGATAGCCTTGAGACAATGGTGAGAGGTTGCCCCACTGTCATGGGCTACTTTGCAGTCAGGGTCGATATCTAACTGGAGGCAGTGCCTGCTACGGCAACGGCTCGTCTATGGTGTGAAAATCGTCGAAAACCGTTGCAGGCGAACAACGCTACGCAGTGAACTGTCTAAACTATTCACTAACTTGTGCCACCGAGCCCGGCTCTGAACGTGATTCGTCACCGACTTCAGCTCAATCTTTGCGGCGTCGCCCCAATTCATATCTGTCAAATGGGGCAGTTACCCTCTGCCTCGCCGTCGCTCTGGTTTGCCCAGGGCATCTGGTATACGGGAATGTCGCCAGCGGTGGAGCGAGTTACCCATAAATCTCGTTTTCATTTCCTGGTTTAACTATGAGCTATAGCTTTGACATCATTGGCATTTCCCCGGTGCTGCAGTTCTTTAACCACCAGCAGCAGGTCGAGATTAAGCGCGATCGCGCCCAGGCCTACCTCGGCAGCTACTGCTGCACCCTCGACGCCTTCATTAGCGCCACCGAAGCCGTCCATCGCAGACCCGACTGGGACTGGGATGCGATCGTCAGCACCATCGTCAACTTCTGGCTTAGCCAAGAAAAAGACATCCTCCACTGGCAGCAGCAGTTTGCGGCCGCCCAGGACGACCCAAGCCAGGGCGACCAAAACTTGATTGTGGCCCGCGTGGTCAACTACGACAGCCTGCGCCACGAGTTTGAAACCTTGTTTGACGGCTAAGACGCGAAGAACATGCCAGAATAAAGGCTGAATTTAACATCCAGCATCAGATAGGTTCCGTTGATCAGGCTCCTGGCAAAAATTCGCGATATCTTCCTGCGCTGGTGGGGCGACTTCACCCTCCAAACCCGGCTGATGGCCGGGGCAACGCTGGTGGTGTCGCTGATTACCAGCGCCCTCACCTTTTGGGCCGTCAACACCATTCAAATGGATGCCCGCCTCAACGACACCCGCTTTGCCCGCGACCTGGGGCTGCTGCTGGCTGCCAACGTTGCCCCGCTGGTCAACGAGGCCGATCGCACCGAGTTGGCCCGATTCTCCTACAGCTTTTACCAAAGCACCTCCAGCGTGCGCTACATGCTCTACGCCGACGAAAACGGCGACATCTTCTTCGGCATTCCTTTTTCGGAGGCGTCGGTGCAGAGTTCCCTCACCCTAAGGCGACGGATGCAGCTGCCCGAGGGCTACGCCCAAAACACCGATCGCCCCCTGGTGCGCCAGCACCTCACCCCCGTGGGCGAAGTTACCGATGTGTTTGTGCCGCTCAACTACAACGGCACCCACCTGGGCGTACTCGCCCTGGGCATCAACCCCAACCCTACCGTGGTCGCCTCATCGCACCTCACCCGTGATGTCACCATTGCGGTATTTGTCTCGATCTGGGTAATGGTGATTTTAGGCGCGGTCTTCAACGCGCTCACCATTACTCAGCCGATTAAAGAGCTGGTGGTGGGGGTCAAAAACATTGCCGCCGGGAACTTCAACCAGCGCATTGACCTGCCCCTGGGCGGCGAACTGGGCGAGCTGATCTACAGCTTCAACGATATGGCCGAGCGCCTGGAGCGCTACGAAGAGCAAAATATTGAAGAACTCACTGCCGAAAAAGCCAAGCTCGAAACCCTGGTTTCGACCATTGCCGACGGCGCTATTTTGCTCGACAGCGACATGCACGCGGTGCTGGTCAACCCCACCGCCCGCCGCATCTTCGGCTGGGAGCACCAGCACCTCGACGGCGAAAACATTCTGGAGCACTTCCCGGCCCCGGTGCGGGTGCAGCTCACCCGGCCCCTGTTCCAGGCGGTGAAAGGCGACTCTGAGGCGATGGAGTTCCGGGTGCCGATTACCGAGCCTAGCCACCGCACCCTGCGCATTTTGCTCAACACCGTGCTCGACCAGGCCAAAGAGAACGTCAAAGGGCTGGCCATCACCGTGCAGGACATCACCCGCGAGGTAGCCCTCAACGAGGCTAAGGCCCAGTTCATCAGCAATGTGTCCCACGAGCTGCGCACGCCGCTGTTCAACATCAAGTCGTTTATCGAAACTCTGCACGAGTACGGCGAAGACCTCAGCGACGGCGAGCGCAAAGAATTCCTCGAAACCGCCAACCACGAAACCGATCGCCTCACCCGCCTGGTTAACGACGTGCTCGACCTGTCGCGGCTGGAGTCGAGCCGTCAGTATCAGCTCGAAGCGGTGGATATCATTCAGCCCATTGAGCAGACCCTGCGCACCCACCGCCTCAACGCCAAAGACAAGCAGATCGAGCTGCTGCAGGATGTTGAACCTAACCTGCCCCCGGTGATTGGCAACTACGACCTGCTCCTGCAGGTCTTTAGCAACCTGGTGGGCAACGCGCTCAAGTTCACCGAACCCGGTGGCCAGGTGATGCTGCGGGCGCACCAGATTGTGCCGCCTGGGGATGGCCTTGATGACGGCGGCTACATTCGTATCGAGATTTCAGACACCGGCATTGGCATTGCCCCCGAAGACCAGCAGGCCATTTTCGATCGCTTTTTCCGGGTCGAAAACCGTGTCCACACCCTAGAGGGCACTGGCCTGGGCCTCTCCATCGTCAAGAACATCATCGAAAAGCACAGCAGTCAGGTACACCTGGTCAGCGAAGTGGGCATTGGCACCACCTTCTGGTTTGATGTCGCCGCCTACCAACCCGATGCGATCGAGGTGCTGGCCAAAGACACCACCCATCATGCAACAGAGGGTAAGGATCTGGCGATCGCCGCCATCAGCCCCTCCTCTGCAGAAACCTCACCACTGCTACCCAAGGCCGACCAAACTTGATTCTCCCCAGGATGTTTATAGCGTTCGACAAATCCTAAACTGTGGGATGCAGCCAGGGATTTAATTGCTCAAACAGGTATTGAACCAACGCTAAATCCTTCACACCGGGCTGGTGTTCGACACCGCTCGATAAGTCAATGCCGTCGGGATTGAGGGTTGAAAGTGCAGTGGAGATATTGTCGGGCGTCAGCCCACCCGCCAGCATCCAGGGGCAGGCGGGTCGAAACGACACCAGGGCATCCCAATCGAGCGTCAGGCCTGTGCCGCCGAGCTGCTGGGGGTGGTAGGCATCAAGCAGCAGGGCATCGACGTAGGGAGCATAGGTTTCGGCCCGCAGCAGGTCGGCGGCGGTGCGAACGCGAATGGCTTTGATTAGAAAAATACCGGGTAGCTCTGTCAATAGCTGCTGGCAATGCTCGGGGGTTTCTTGCCCGTGGAGCTGAAGGTGGCTGAGGTTGGTCTGACGGGCGATCGCGCCCATCTCTGCCAGCGCCGCATCGGCAAACACGCCCACGGTTTTAGTCACGACTCCAGCGGCATCGAGCGCCTGGGTAATGTCGGCGATCGCGGCAGGAGTCAGGTAGCGGGGCGACTGGGGCACGCAGATAAAGCCCAGGTGGGTGGCCCCATGCCGGGCGATCGCGATCGCCTGCTCTGCCTGAGTAATGCCACAAATCTTGACCCGCATGTTAACTCTGTTGAACATTTCGCTGAGGGGGTGTCGCCGGATTTTTATAATCCAGCTAGGCCTAAATGCCCATGCTAGGGCCTTACTTAAACCAAGCGTTAAGCGATCGCCGTTAAATTCTGTTGCTCAAGACCCAATTTTAGACCTCTAGCGGAGAAATAACATTGCTGTTTTCTAACCTGCTTGCCGCCTACACCGTGCCCACCACCCCCGAGTGGTCGTATAAAGTGGCGCTGATTATGATCACCTGCAACCTGTTTGTGCTGGCCATTGGCAAGTACGCCATTCGCAAGCCTGGGGCCGGTCCAGCACTGCCCGTGGGCCTACCGATGGTGTTTGAGGGCTTTGGCCTGCCTGAACTGCTTGCGATCGCCAGCTTTGGCCACATTCTCGGCGCGGGGATGATTCTGGGCCTGGGCAACGCCGGGTTGTTGTAGTATCCCCCCCTGCACCACCCGACGAGAAAATGGGCCAGTTGATAGAATAAAACCATATCCCAGACCCGAGTATCCCAGCCGACGATGGGGCACTGGGTCTGGTTTAGCATTTGGTGATGTTAACTAGGGGTTAGGCAATGCAATCTAGCTGGCGGATCGGGGCTATTTTGGGTATTCCCCTATTTATCGATAGCTCCTGGTTTATTATTTTGCTGCTGGTAACGGTGTCCTACGGGCTAGAGCCCAGCTGGCACTCGGCCTGGGGCAACCTGGCCTGGGTGATGGGCTTTGCCCTGGCGCTGCTGCTGTTTGCCTCGGTGCTGCTGCACGAGCTGGGGCACAGTATGGCCGCCAAGACCCAGGGCATCGCCGTCAACTCGATCACGCTATTTCTGTTCGGCGGCATTGCCTCCATCGACAAAGAGTCTAAAACCCCCGAAGATGCGCTCAAGGTGGCCGTTGCCGGTCCTTTAGTCAGCTTTGGGCTGTTTTTGCTGCTCACCGCCGTCTCCCTGATTCCGGCCCTGCCGACCCCGGTATCGGTGATTACCGGCAGCGTCGCCCAGATCAACCTGGTACTTACCCTGTTCAACATGATTCCCGGTTTGCCGCTGGACGGCGGCCAGGTGCTCAAAGCGCTGGTCTGGAAGGGAACCGGCAGCCGCATTAAGGGCATTCGCTGGGCGGCCCGGTCAGGTCAGCTCCTGGGCTGGCTGGCGATCACCTTTGGTTTGGTGATGGCGCTGGCCTACCAGGCGTTTTCGGGCTTCTGGATTGCCGCGATTGGCTGGTTTGCTCTGCGCAACGCCGCCGCCTACAATCAGGTCACCAATCTGCAGGAGGCCATGCTGGCGCTCACCACCGCCGATGCCATGACCCGCGACTTCAAGGTGGTCGATGCCAATATGTCGCTGCGGCAGTTTGCCGACACCTACCTGCTCGAAGAAAACCGCGCCCCCGCCTACTTCGCCGCCTCTGACGGACGCTACCGGGGCTTGGTCAGCATTGACGACATGCGGGCGATCGAGCGCAGCCAGTGGGAAACGCTGCCCCTCGCCCACATTGCTAAACCGCTACTCGAGATCCCTTCGGTACGGGAGGGCACGCCCTTGACTGAGGCTATCGATCAGCTTGAGGATTTACAGCTGCCTCGACTCACGGTGCTCACTCCCGCCGATGCCGTCGCTGGCACCCTGGATCGGGGCGATGTGGTACGCGCGATCGCCGACCATCTAGGCCTGCGCGTTTCCCCAGCTATGATTCAGCGTATCAAAGACGAAGGCCAGTACCCACCAGGGCTGCAGCTGCCCTCGATCGCCAAGGCGGTGATTGAAGAGGCGCGGGCCTAGGGGGATTGTTGGCTTTTCCTATTGGTAGCTTCGACTCCGCTCAGCCACCAATAGGGATCCGCTCAGCTACCGGCAGGAAAAGCGACCCAAAAGACTTAACCCATCCCAAATTCGGCCACCAGCGCCTCGTCCGAGTCGTCTGCGATGGTGGCCACAATGGTTAGCAGGCGAGAAATTTCGGCGGCCGAAATATCCTTGAGAATGCGACTTGAGATCACCAGCACCTGATCGCCTGAGATGCCAAAGCGGGCTTCCAGGGTTTCGTTACAGTTTTTCTCTAGCAGCTGCTTCATCAGCTTGGGCTCGTCTTTGGCGGGCAGGCTCAGCACGGGCGACCAGGCCGTGAGCGTATCGGTTTCGGTTTCGCCGGTTAGCTGCACATACACATCTACACTGCCATACCTAAACCGCCACAGGTGCCCCTCGTTGGTTTGGCTAACCATTGCGCCATCGCCCTGATCGAGGCTGGCAATCACCGCCTCAACGGTGTCCACACAAGGCACGGCGTCAACATCTTTCTCGGTCAGCGAATTGACGTAGGACTGTTCCATATCGATCGCGTCGTTAGCCATGACAAACCCTTGTAGCTACTGCCAAACAAACCTAAACTCAGAGCCAGCCTGCAGCAAGCAGAATGACCCGATAATTCCCAAATTCTAGAGCCTACCGGCCTAGAAACAACCCTCAGTGGGGAGATTGCAATACCTCTCCAACTGTATCCCCTTCCGCTGGCTCTGGCCATCCCCAGCTCTTAAGCCCAGAGCGCCGCGGCTATCCGGCAGCTTCAACTTGCTCCTGAAACTGGTCTTCGAGGGTGTCGAAGCTGTAATCTCTCACCTCCGGCACCTCGGGCGGCACCTCAAACCCAGTCAGGGTACAGGCCTGGCGGCGTTCGGCCCGCGACGAGTAGCGGCAGAGGTGCTCGATAAAGTGAAACACCACCTTGGGGTCAGACCACTTCATCTCAGCCCGCTGCTTGAGAATGATCAGGGCCTCTTTGTCGCTCATAGAGCTACGCCACCCCTTGCGCTGACGGCACGACACCCAGGCGTTGAGCACCTGAAAAATGCGGGCCAGAGGATTTTGCGGAATCGCCCGCAGGTGGTACTGCTCCAGCACATCGGCCACCTCGTCTAGGCCCGCATCTCGGGCTAGCTGAGCGCTCTCCCTGAACAGCACCTCCATCTGAACCACGGCGTCGCTATGGTCGCGGTATTCTTGCTTGAGGCTCTGGTCGTCGAGGTAAATGGCCCCAAGGTTCTTAAAGTGAGCGGCGAGGAAGAGCGTTTTTTTATCGCGATCGCCCAGACCAGCAATGGTGCCATAGGCCAGGCACAGGTCAGCCAGAAAGATCGATTCTTCAAACAACCAGGGCTGCCTGCGCTTGAGCAGACTGCGCAGCAATTTGATGAAGCTGTGGAAGCTTGGGTAGCTCATGGGTCAAGGGTTCCCTGAGAAGGCTTGCGGCAAACAAATGAAGCACCGCTAGATGGAGCGTTACAGACTATACAGAGCACTAAAGAGCAGCAAACCACAATTTTGCGGCTGCCCTGCTGGCGAGCTGCCCTAGATACTACTTCTAGCCCGCACTCAACCGCTGTCGCCGAATCAGTGAAGCCAGTTTGGACGGTTTTTCAGGGAACACCCCAAGTTTACGTCAAAACTACAGTGTGGGACTGAGTTGGGCTATGTCTCTCGGCAGCGGGCCAGCCATTGAGTTTAAGGTACCCAACCAAGTGATGCCATCCAGTCGGCCAGGCCGTTGAGAATGAGCTGCACCCCGATCGCCATCACAAACAGCCCCAGCAGGCGACTCATGGCCTGAATGCCGCTGGCCCCCAGCACCTTCAGCAACAGCGTGGACGATCGCAGCGACAGAAAAATGGCCAGCCCAATTAGCCCAATGGCAACGGCGATCGCTAGCAGATTCAGCGCCGTAGCTACCGAAAAATCTCCTCCGGCCTGGGCGGCGAGGCCCAGGGTTACCGCGATCGCCCCTGGCCCCCCCAGCAGCGGAATGGTCATCGGCATAAAGGCAATATCTTTATGCTCATCGACCCGTTGCACCGCCTCCTGACTGTCGACATTGGTGAGCTTGGGGTCGGAGTTCATCGCTCGCCAGGCGGCGTGGAACACCACAATGCCCCCGGCAATACGCACCACCGCCAGCGACACCCCAAAGAAGCGCAGTACACTGCCCCCCACCAGCAGGGTGCCCACCAGCAGCACCACCACATTGCGGGCAATGCGCAGGGCGTAGCGGTTACGCAAATTAGCCGGTACCCCTGTGGTCAGCACCAGAAAAATCGGCACGCTGCCAATCGGGTCTACCACCGGAAACAGGGCCGCAATACCGCCTACTACAAAGTCGAAGAAGATGCGCACGGCTGCACTGTCCCCCACAGGTCTTTGTCTCAGAATACCGTCTGTGGCTGCTCGGTTCAGTTATCGCTGTAGCCAGTCTATTTCCTTGGCAGAGCACGGGGGCATGGCATCAATTGCGACCAAGTGTCAGTCAAACGAGGACGATCCAGCTGTAGGCGATCGCCAGGGTGAGCAGGGTGAGGGGCAGGCCAAACCGCAGGTGCTGCCAGAAGGTCAGGGTGTAGCCCTCGGCAGCGATCGCTTCCACCATGATCAGGTTGGCCACTGCGCCAAACAGGGTGAGGTTGCCCGCCAGGGTAGACCCCGCCGCCAGCAGCAGCCAGCCCTGGGTATCGCCGGGGGCAATCATTCCCTGAATCAGCAGGACCGCCGGAACGTTGGAAATCAGGTTTGAGAGTATCGCCGTGACCGCCAGCAGCCCCGCCGGATGGGCCACCCAGGGGCTGTCTCTTATACACATCT
>PYER01000147.1 GCA_003017855.1 filamentous cyanobacterium CCT1 | reverse complement strand
GGGGCCAGGGTGTCGTGCTGGACAATGGCGCGGGGAATTGCAATCGGCGACTGGCTCACGAAGGCGTCGGCAAAGCCAGGGGGCAGTAGGGTGGGTGGGGCGGCCAGATGCACCTCGGCCCCGCAGGCCGTGAGGCACCACAGGTTAGAGCGAGCCACCCGGGAGTGCAGGATATCGCCCACCAGGGCAATTTTTTTGCCCGCCAGCAGTGATGCCGTCGGTTGATCCGGATTTAGGGTCAGGCCCAGCGTGAATAGATCGAGTAGGGCCTGAGAGGGGTGGGCATGGAGCCCGTCGCCGCCGTTGAGTACGCCGACTCCGGTGTGCAGCCGGTCCATTTCGGCAGCGATCGCCCCCGGTACTCCCGCCTCCTGGTGGCGAATCACCATCAGGTTGGTGCCCATGGACAGGTAGGTCTTGGCGGTGTCTAGAATGGTCTCACCTTTAGTCAGCGACGAGGTGCCGGGGGCAAAGTTGAGCACATCCGCCGAAAGCCGTTTGGCGGCTAGCTCAAAGCTGCTGCGGGTACGGGTGGAAGGTTCAAAAAACATGTTGGTGACCACCAATCCCTGCAGAGCGGGCACCTTACGGGTGCGGCGCGACAGCACCTGCCAAAAGCTCACCGCCGTCTCCATCACCGTTTCTAGCTCTGCCGCCGTAAAATCGGCCAGCGACAGTACATGTCGTCGATTCCAGGAAGCACTTGCCATGACCCGTTGTCCCAACCCAGTTCAATACCGTCCTCACCATACCTGGGTTGGGTGCCTAGGGATAAATTTTGGCCTGTGCTCTGGGGCAATTACCCTGGCCCTGCTGGGATTGCTAGGGGGGTGTGCTGAGGCGACGGGCGAAGCGACGATCGCACCGAATGCAGCTGGCTCCAATGAAGCCGCGATCGCCACTCCGTTTGAATCCATTACCCTAGTCCCTAGCCCCGCTGAAGCGTTAGTTAACGCCAGCCGCTTGATGCAGGCCAAAGCCCGTCGCCTAGTGGTGCCCACCGACCCGGTTGCCGTTGATCTCTACACCCTCGACGATCGCTGCGAAAACTACCGGCGAGAGCCCATTCTCGTGCCTCGCCCTCAGAGCATGGAAACCACTGTCGATCTGATCCTAGCTGAGCAGGCGATTCCAGAACTAACCCTTTCGGGGTATCGCACTCGCTTTGATCCAGAAACCAAGGTCGTCACCATTGACCTGCGCGTGGCCCGCACTTCGCGGCGGGTACTGCAGTCGCTGTCGGTGTGCGAACAAAAGGCGCTGCTGGGCAGCCTGCGCGAAACGCTGATCAACCAGCCCGACTGGAAAATTGAGATGGTAATGTTTACCGACCGAGGTAATCCTTTGGTTCTATGAACTTATGGCCCAGGGGAGAAGGCTTAAGCATGAATTGCATGGGGGCAAAGGGCCGTCTGACCCTACGGGGGATGTTGAATGTTTAGTTCATACCTGAATTCTCAATTCCCGTATGGATGATATGCCCCTGCGCTGAATCGATGGTGTTCTCCTTGCTCTGTTGACGATTAGCAGACAACAATTCGGGCAGATTCAGGAGGCTCTAGATAAGAGCTCAACTTCCAGGCTGTTGTCGTTGGGCACAACCATAGTTGGGCAAGGAGCATGTTTTACTACATAGTCACTGACGCTACCCAAAACGAGCTTTTTTAAGCCCTTTTTGCCGCTGTTGCCCGTCACAATCACGTCAGCGTTCCAGGACTCAGCGAGTTGACAAATAAAGGGGCCAGGGTCAGCTATTTTACAGATAAAATCTGCTTCAATATTGCATTTTAGGGCTTCAGCACGGAGCTGTTCCAACCATTGCTGGGTCTCTTGAACTTGCTGTAGCTGGGCAGCTTCCCCTTCGTGCTGCACCTTGGCAGAATTTTGCAAACCCACTCCAGCATCAATCAGCTTTCCCAGGTTGTCGTAGGCGTTGACGTTGATGCTGTGAACCAGCTGTAGCTGCCCTTGAGAAGATTGGGCCACCCCCAGGGCGTGATCAAAGACGCGATCGGAGGCGGCCGTGCGATCGAGGGCCACCAGAATTTTTTGATAGCTCATAATTTTCTCCTTTGCAGAGAGCAGGTCAGGTTACGCAGAGCATTTAAGTAAATTGCACAAAGGGAGGCAGCGATCGCGATCGCCCACTGCCACCTAACAGTCAGCCCGAATGAGACACTCGGAGCTGCAGCCTGAATTTTGCAGGGCTTGTTAAAGCCCTACACAGTATGATTTTTGCCGTTTAGGTAAACGTTAGGAAGGCAGCTATCTAGCGCTGCTCTACACAGGCTGGGTAGTCAGTTTACCTGGGTAGCCCCAGCACAGAGCATGGGGTCTGAGTGTCTAGCTGCTGCACCAGGCGATGCTTAGACGTATGACAACCCACCAGCAGCACCTCAGCCCCGATCTCCTTGGCCACCTGGCTGAGTTCTGTCGCCACCTGGCCTACCCGCAGGTGGGCGTTGAGCGAGCCGCGCCACTCACTGGCCAAGCAGCGAGCCTGCCAGAGAATGCGGTCGGCATTGGCGATGGTTTTGGGGCGAGTTTTATCGACTACATAAACGACATGTACCAGTACAGGATTAGGCTTGGCCAGACGAGTTTGGTGAGCTACACATAAAGCTAGATCTAGAGCGGCCTGGCTGTGGGCCGAACCACTGTAGCCCACAACAAAATTAATCGTTTGCTCGTCTACACTGGGGCTTGTCACAGGCGGCTTCGGCCGCAAGAGTAGAACAATTTTTTTCGCTAGATCGCGACTGCCCAGGGCCGCCTCTAAACGCATGATCATGGGCTTGATTGCCGCCTCGGGGGAGACCGGAGGTGCATTCGAAATGAGCTGCCTGCTAGGGGCAGTAGTGCGCGATTTGAGCTGCATGAGACCCTCCTGGAGCCTAGTCATGGACAGCGAACAAGCCGTGTTGACACGACTTAGGACACTGAAACAACCAACGCATTAGCGTAAATGGTGATAATTCAGTCTCCCTCAATGCCGACGAGGTTAGCTGACGGGCTAGGGTTGAGAGATACCCTTTTCCGATTACCCTTCATGGGGTCTAAGAACTCGGAAACACGCCCCTTTACTTGGTTCCCCCGCTCTGGCTGCTAGAACAGCTAGATTAGGCTGACTTGTTCGATGTCTAAATTGTAGAAGGGAAAAATGAAAAGCGTCAACAAATCCTTAACATTGTGTGACTATTTGTATCGCTTAATACAACCGACATTAACAGGCAACTATTTTTATTTTTTAGGTGAAATTACTAACTCAAATAAAACTCCTTAATCTGCAATCAAATGCGTTTTCAGAAAATGTTTTTTCTGGTTAAGCATCTTTCGTTAGAAGTATTTTTTAATTCTTTAAAGATAGATGAGGCTGCGATCGCAGCCCCACAGCCTAGCGATAGCGCTGGGTTAGCTGGTCGAGCCGCTCCTGTTCTTCAGTAGACAGTTCCCAGCCCAGTGCGCCTGCATTCTGCGCCGCCTGGCGGGCATTTTTAGCGCCAGGAATGGGCATCACATTGCCCTGGGCTACCAGCCAGTTGAGGGCTACCTGGGCCGGGGTGCGATCGCGCCTTTCACCGATCTCCTGTAGCGCCTGAATGACCGGCATCAACTGAGTGAGACCGCTCTGGCTAAAGCGGGGGTCGAGCCAGCGGGCTCCAGCGGGTTTAATATCGGCTTCTGGCGTATACTTGGCTGTCAGCAAGCCCTGAGCTAGGGGGCTGTAGGCGAGAATCGTGACCCCCAGTTCCCGGGCCGTGGCGATGACGCCATTGGTCTCGGGTTTGCGGTGAAGCAAAGAATACTGTACCTGGTTTACCGCTAAGGGCACGCCCTGCTCGGCCAGGTAGCCGTGAGCTTCGCGCATTTGGGTAGCGGAGTAGTTGCTCACCCCCACTGAGCCGATGCGGCCCCGCTTGACCTCTGCCGCCAGGGCCTGCATCAGGTCCTTTTGGCTGAGCAGAAAACTCACCGGCTGGTGCACCTGGTACAGCGCCACCGAGGCTACCTGAAGGCGATCGAGGCTGGCGGAAAGGGCATCGGCCACAGACTGTTTTGAAAAGCGCCAGGGCAGCGGGAAATATTTGGTTGCTACTATGGCGCTCTGAGCAGCCTGCTGGAGGCGCTGTTGCATAAATTGACCGATCAACCGCTCCGACTGACCAAAGCCGTAGATCTCAGCCGTGTCGAACAGGGTGAGGCCGGTGTCGAAGGTGGCGTCGAAGGCAGCGTGCAAATCGCTGTCGCTGTAAGCTTTGCCGTAGTCCCAGAAAAGCGAGTCGCCCCAGGCCCAGGTGCCTACACCTAGAGCCGGCACCACCAGACCATTGGGGCCAAGCGTCACGGTTTGCAGATTGGCAATGGGGGACATGAGAACAGGCTCCGCTAGCGGGGAAAGTAACGGTCATATTGTAAACTTTGGTAAAGAGCTTTCAGAATCATCCCCAAGGAAGAACCTGATATGAACCGCCGCCATTTTTTGCAAGTCGCTCTGAGTCTGTGCCTGGTGTGCTTGAGCTGGCTTGCCGCGCCCCTGCCCGCGCTGGCGATGGGGGGTACCCAAGTTCCTCTGGGCGACCCGGCTCCTGAGTTCACGCTGCCGACCAATGCCGGGGATGGAAACATTTCGCTGGCGGACTTTCGAGGGCAGTGGGTGGTGCTGTATTTTTACCCGCGCGACTTTACCTCGGGCTGCACGATTGAGGCCCAGCGGTTTGAGCGCGATATAGCCGAGTACAAAGCTCGCAACGCTCAGATCATTGGTGTTAGCGCCGACAGCGTTGAGTCCCACGCCGAGTTTTGTGATGCCGAGGGGCTAGAGTTTCCGCTGCTGTCAGATCCCCGTGGGGCGGTAAGCAAAGCCTATGGGTCGTGGCTGGGGGCGATGTCGCTGCGGCATACCTATATTATTGGCCCCGACGGCACTATGCAGGCCCGCTTTTTGGGCGTTCAGCCGGTGATTCACAGTCGTGAGGTGCTGACCAAACTGGATGAGCTACAGCAGGCGGCGTAGAAAATAGAGTTACGAGTTGGCGGCAGGCATTCTGCTGATCGTAGATAGCCGAGACAACTATTCAGCGTGGTTTTGGGCTTGATTTTGAAGTGCCCACTCTGCGCTTTGAGTGGACTGACTGTTCTTAACCCCCGATAATCGGTTCTGTCAGTACTGGGTGTCGCTCACGCCTGGGATGGAACGCGATCGCGCCCTCTTTTCGGCCAGGCCATTGTGATCTGCCCTACATCCAAACAGGATACTGAGCCACTAAACCATTACAAGATGCCTAAGGTCACGGGTCGCAACGGCTTGGACCAATAGACTCTAAACAGTGATACAGTATTCGATCTTTGATTTGGGCTAACTCTAAGGGAGAAAGGGCGCATGAATTCGCTCGGACGACATATTTTAGTTGAGTTTTTCGGCTGTTCGTCAGACATTCTCAATGACGTACCGCTGATTGAGAGCAGCATGGTCGGTGCTGCCGCCGATGCTGGAGCCACGGTAATTAGCTCGGTATTTCACCATTTTTCGCCCTTTGGCGTGTCGGGGGTGGTAGTAATTCAAGAGAGTCACCTGGCCATTCACACCTGGCCCGAGTACCGCTACGCTGCGGTCGATCTATTTACCTGTGGTGACACCGTTAACCCGTGGATTTCGTTTGATAAGCTCAAGCTTGCCTTTAAGGCCGACTACGGCTCGGCGTTGGAGATGAACCGGGGCCAGCTCGAGCTGCTGGAGCGCGTTGACATTGATCTGGGCGAGCTGCGCGACGAGGTTACCAATAAGTTAATTACCCCTAAGCAGAGCCGCAGCGTTTGGTTTACCGACAAAAACGACGACATTGCTCTATCAATTCGCCACAAGGGCGATCGCGTTTTTCGCGAAAAATCGCCCTACCAAACTGTCGAGATTTTTGATACCTTTGCCTACGGCAAAATGCTCACCATCGACAACATGGTGATGTGCAGCGAAAAGGATGAAAACGCTTACCACGAGATGATCATCCATGTGCCGATGCTGCTCAACCCCAGCTTCAAAAACGTGCTGGTCATTGGCGGCGGCGACGGCGGCAGCGTGCGCGAAATTTTGCGCCACCCCCAGGTCGAGCAGGTCACCATGGTCGAAATTGACGAAGCCGTGGTGCGGGCCTCAAAGGAATTTTTGCCCTCGCTATCGGGCGCGCTCGATGACCCCAAACTCGACCTCCGTATTGAGGACGGTATCGCCTTTGTAGACAACGCTCCCGACGCTAGCTACGACCTGATTGTGATCGACTCTTCTGACCCGGTGGGGCCGTCAGAGGGGCTGTTTAGCACCGAGTTTTACAAGCAGGTGTATCGAGTTCTCAAGCCCGGCGGGGCAGTTACAGCTCAGAGCGAGTCGCCCCGGTTTAACCAGCGGGCGTTTGTGGATATTCACCACTGCCTCAAGGGCATTTTTGGTGACGAAAAGGTGTTCTGTTACCTGGCGTTTATCCCTACCTACCCGACCGGCATGTGGAGCTTTAACTACGCTACCAAGGGAGCGGTGCATCCGCTACAGGGCATGGATGCGAGCCGTTCTGCGGCCTTTGCAGCTGAGCACAGCCTGCAATACTACAATGTGGGTATGCATCAGGCGGCCTTTGCCCTTCCCACCTTTGTGCAGACTATGCTGAAGGGGTAGAGGGAATTTTAGGAGATGGGAGAGGCCAGTCTTCTCCCATTGCTTAGATTTTGCGTTGTCAACAGCAGCTAGCTCTGGCCAAATGGGTTGGTAACGGTGAGGCAATTCTCAATATTCAATCCATTCTGCATGTCTTCACTGTAGAGAATAGTTGCGCCAGCATGTATTGCGGCAGCGCAGATGAGGCTATCCCAGAATGAAAGCCGATATCGGGTTCGCAGAGCCGAAGCCTGAAGCAAAGTTTCTTTGGATAGATACGTTACCCGACAACGCTTGTAGAACGCTGTAACTACCTTTGAAATCTGAGCCTCGCTAAAGCTGGCTTTTTGGAGCAAGTTTTTACAGACTTCGTTAATCACTTGGGTGCTGACTAATAGGTCTGGTTCTGCAACAATAGCTTTCGCGATTTGATGCTTAGCCTCATCTTGCCGACGGTTGAAAGCGTAAAGCCACACATTGGAATCGACAAAGCAGTTGTGAGGCTGTACTACATCACCGTTCATAGAGGTCTTCGCGGGTTTTGGGTATGAAATTCTCGATGTCGAGGGGATGCTCAAGCAAGTTCGCAATCATGTCTTCTTCTTCGAGAAGTGAGGGCTCGGGTATGAGCAGAATAACTTTTACCTGAGCACTGTTGCTAAAAGTCTGCTGGTATTGAGGAGGGATCGCGATCGCCCCGTTCTCGATCTTGGTTTCAAATTCTACTGCCTGCATGTAATTCTCCCGCAAGTTAAGTAACGCTAACCCTACGCTATCGCTAGTATCTGCTCTATGACTATCGCAACCGCCAATCTGCACAATTTTGACCCCAGCGGCGTGGGCCTCGACAACGGCAACCTCTACGGCCTGCCCTGCGACTACAACAGCGCCGACGTTATTGTTTTTGGCATGCCCTGGGAGGTCACGGTGTCGTACCACACTGGCACAGCCCAGGGACCGCGGCGGGTGCTAGAGGCCTCGCCCCAGCTCGACCTGTACGATCGCGACAACCCCGACGGGTGGCGACAGGGCATCTATATGCCGCCCATTCCTCAGCACCTGTACGACCTCAACGTTCAGGTGCGCGAGGCAGCCAATCGCGTCATTCAGGCGACGGAAGAGGGAGTGGCGATCGCGTCCCAGCCCCTGCTGCAGACTGACCTCGATAACGTCAACCATGCCTGTGAGCAAATGACCGGCTGGCTCTATGCCCAGGCGGCCACGGCCCTCGATGCGGGTAAGCGAGTAGGGGTAATTGGCGGTGACCACAGCGTGCCCCTGGGGTACCTGCAGGCCCTGGCCGAGCGCCACGCCGACTTTGGTGTACTGCACATTGACGCTCACGCCGACCTGCGCAAGGCCTACCAGGGCTTTCGCTACTCCCACGCGTCGATTATGGTCAACCTGCTGAAGCTGCCGCAGGTGAGCAAGCTAGTGCAGGTGGGCATCCGCGACCTCTGCCACGACGAAGTAGCCCTGATCAAAGACTCCGAGGGGCGCATTGTTACCCACTACGACTCGGTGGTAAAAGAAAACACCTACCGGGGTGTGCCCTGGATGCAGCAGTGCGAGGCGATCGTAGCGGCTCTGCCCGAACACGTCTACGTGAGCTTCGATGCCGATGGCCTCGACCCCAAACTCTGCCCCAGTACCGGCACCCCCGTCCCCGGTGGTTTAGAGCTGGAGGAGGTGTTTTGTCTGCTCCGTCAGGTGGTGCGCAGCGGGCGGCAGATCATTGGCTTTGACCTCTGCGAAGTGGGCGACGGTGAGTGGGATGGCAACGTGGGGGCCAGAGCGGTATATAAGCTCTGCTGCCTGATGGGGTTGCCCAATGGAACGGTCTAATGGGATTACTTCAGGAACCTAAGGATCCGCTCTCCCCCTAAACGCTCTTTCCCTCGAAAAAGTAGACCCCCAGTAGAGACATTCGACTGAAGAAACGCCGTGGCATTATGATAAAAATGGCTGTGTTGTTTTGAGTCTTAAAAAGCACCTATGGATATTTTGTCGTTTGGCTGGGTGGCGCTGCTGGTGACGTTTACGTTCTCGCTGTCAATGGTGATCTGGGGTCGCAACGGGTTCTAAGCCCAATGCCTGTATAGCTATGGAAGCAACTCTGCAAGCTCAAGCCTTTAGCGTGTTAGCGACGATTGCCCTGGTGCTGATGGTCGTCGTGACTGGTGGTGTGGCGTACCTGACGGCTGCCGATTGGCGCGATCGCCGACGTCGCAAAAACGACCAGCAGGCGACTCCCAAGCGCCGCGCTAAGTCATAGCTTGGCCAACACCATGATCAATCCATCTGCTGCCCTCTCTAGGGCAGCCGGGGCACGGCAACTGGCGCTGAACGTGTTGCTTCAGGTGCAGGCAGGGGCCTATGCCGATGTAGCACTACATCGCACCCTGGCTCAAGGGGATCTCAGCGAGAGCGATTTCCCTGGGGAACGCTCCGCGGAACGCGCCTTTGCCACTGAGTTGGTCTACGGCACCGTCCGTCGCCAGCGCACGCTAGATGCTTTGATTGACCAGCTGGGTACCCGTCCCGCTGATAAACAGCCCCCGGTGCTGCGACTTGTGCTGCACCTGGGGCTTTATCAATTGCGCTACTTAACGGCCGTACCCGCTTCGGCAGCGGTGAATACCAGCGTCGACCTGGCTAAGGCCAGCGGGCTGGGTCGTCTCTCTGGCGTGGTGAACGGCCTGCTGCGTCAGTACATCCGCCAGGCTGAGGCAGGCACAGATCCGTTAGTTCTGCCCGATCAGCCTGTAGCCGCTCTGGGTATACAGCATAGCTATCCCGACTGGCTGGTGGCCCTCTGGCTCGACCAGCTTGGGTTTGAAGAGGCTAGTCAGCTATGCCAGTGGTTTAACCAGGTGCCGACTATTGATCTGCGGGTAAATCGTCAGCAGACTACGATCGCCGCCGTAAAAGCGGCCTTCGATGCCGCCGATATCGCTGTGGAACCTGTTCCTGGCACTCCCTTTGGGCTGCGGCTGGTGAACCACCAGGGAGCGCTCACCAACCTGCCCGGCTACGAAGCGGGCTGGTGGAGCGTGCAGGATGCCAGCGCTCAGCTGGTGGGTCTGCTGCTCGATCCCCAGCCGGGCGACACGGTGCTGGATGTCTGCGCGGCGCCGGGGGGGAAGGCGACCCAGATGGCTGAAATGGTTGGCCCAGAGGGGAAGGTGTGGGCCTGCGATCGCGCCCCATCCCGGCTCAAAAAGACGGTTGCCAACGCCACCCGACTTGGCCTCACCAACCTGCATGCCCACGCGGGCGACAGCACCGATCTGGCCCCGTTCCACCAGCAGTTTGACCGAGTGCTGGTGGATGCGCCCTGCTCAGGTTTGGGCACCCTGCACCGCCACGCCGATGCCCGCTGGCGACAAACCCCCGACAGTATTGCCGAGCTGGCCAAGCTGCAAAGCGCCCTGCTGACCGAAGCGGCTCGCTGCGTGAAACCCGGTGGCGTTCTCGTCTATGCCACCTGCACGCTGCACCCCGCCGAAAACGAGGCGGTGATCGATGCCTTTTGTCAAACTCACCCTGATTGGCGCATTCAGCCGCCAGAGCCAGGGTTTGGTGGCGGGCTGGAGGTTGCTCCTCAAGGGTGGCTGCGGGTTTGGCCCCACCGCCACAGCATGGATGGCTTCTTTATGGTGAAGCTACAGGCGATTTAGAGTTTAGCCGAGTACTTTGATTCCAGGCTGGTGGGCAGTGCCCACCCTACGGTATGCCAAGTCTTTTGGCGATCTAGCGGATCGCTGGACGGCGGTTTCTAAATAAGCACTTAGCTAGGATCTCAGGCTTTTTCTTCGGCCTCCAGCTTTTCGCGCGACTCGCCCCAGTAGGCGCTGACGGTAATCACTTCCTGGCTGCCTTTGATCTCTGAGGTCCAGCGGTAGACGGTGTTTTTGGGGTTTACGCCCACTTCCAGCAGCTTGGCCCCCATGTAGTACTCCATCGAGTCGCGGGTGCGCTTCTTGAAAAAGTCAGACTGATCCTTAGGGACCGTACGCGAGAGGTGGGCCTGAGTGTGTTTAGGCTGGGCCATGATTATTCAGCAAAATCAGCAGAAATTTGTCAAATTGTCTTCCATGATAACCAGGGAACGGAACCTGCTGCAGCCCACATCGATAGAGAAACAGGGAAACTGGGGAATGATATTGCACAGTAGGCGATCGCTTGGAGAGACTGCGGTGAGACAACCTGACCTTGGCGGCACTATATTGGCGGCGGTGCTGTTTACGGCGATCGCAGGCTGCAACACGCCACCGCCCTCCGGTTCAGCCGACCCCGCTACCGAGAGCGATTTGCCTGCCGATGAGGTGATTTTACAGAGCGTGCTGGATCAGGCAGAAAGCCAGGACATCTGCGATGGGTTTTATCAGCCAGAGGTGGCTGCCGAGTCGCAGGTGTATCGTTTGGGCGATCGCGCCCTGGTGGAGCTACAGTGCGCTACAGCGGCCTATCAGTCAGTCTTTGCCTACGTAGCGGTGCAGCCCGACGGCACTCTGCAGCCGCTGACCCTGGATGTGTTTTATCCCGACCAGGCTGGGCAGTTTGAGCGCAGCAGCGAGGCCACCGTAGGCGGTACGACCAGCTTTGACCCAGAAACGAGTCTCTTGACCGTGTTTAGCAAGTCGCGGGGGCTGGGCGACTGCGGCTCGCTGGCCGAGTATCGCTGGACGGGGAGCGAACTGGAGTTGGCCACCTTCCGATACCAGGAGTGCAGTGACTCACCAGGAGAATTGGTCGACCCGGCCGACTATCCTCAGATTTACCCCTAAAACCCCCAGGTGCGCCTCGGGCCGGTGTCGAGGTGAATGATGTTGGGAATGTTGCTGTAGATGCCGATGCCCCCTGGCCAGGAGAGCATGAGCGCGTTGGCCACCTGTCGACCGCTGAGCCCCTGAACCTGAATATCTGCCGCTTTGCCGAACAGGTGCTGACTGCGGGACGCTCCACCCACTGCCGCATTGACTGCAGGCGGGCGATACCAGGAGGTAATGCGGAAGGGCCGATTGAGGCGATCGCGCGCGGGCTGCAGGGCTCGCGCCAGACCAATAATGTTGTCGACAATCGCCTGGGTTTCAGGAATGCGGGTGGCATCTCGGGTGGCCTCGCCCCAGGTAAAGCTGCCGCCGGGAATAATTGGCTGATCGGTGTAGAAGGTGGATACGTTGCCCGGTAGCTTGAAGGGGCGGCCGACGTACTGCGGTGGTGGCGGCGGAGCCGGTGGCGGATAGACCACGACTCCAGCTCGCTCAACGCGGGCATGGCCCTGGAAGACGTACCAGGTATTGAGCCCATTGATGTCGTCTTTAACGTACTTGATGGTGAAGCGAATGTGCCCGTTAAACGAACCCTGGGCGTTGGCAAAGGCGTAGGCGCTGAGCACAATCGTGGTGCCCGGCGAGGCCGCCACCTGTTCACTGGGGGCCAGCTGACTGCTATCCACCGGGCGACGCTTGAATAGCGTGTTGGCGATCACTCGCAGCACAAAGGCGTTGGGGTCTTCACGCGGAAATACGACGTCACCGTCGAGGGTGACAAAGGCGTGGGGCGTGTACACAAACCAGGTGCTCAGGCCATTGACAAAGTCTTCGGTGTTGCGAATGGCGAATTTGATGTGGTTGTTGAAGTTGCCCTGGCTGTCGGCAAACGCGTAGGACTGCAGATTGTAGGTTTGGCCCCGCGACACGGCCACGGTCTCTTCTGGAGACAGCAAACTGGAGTCTAGGGGGCGGCGTTTAAGCAGAGTGCCGGTATTGATCCACAGCACAGGGCTGGTAGCCTGGTCTTCGTGGGGATAAACGATGACACCGTCGGCTTCTACCTGAATATCTTGGGTGGGCACAAACCAGGTGTTGAAGCCGCCAATGGTGCGATCGCGCAGCGCTACTTTGACGTGGCCCTCAAAGCCACCGTTGATGTCGGCGTAGGCGTAGGACTGTAGTTGGTAGAGGCTGCCCGCTGCGATCGCAGCCTGTTCATTAGCGGCTAGCTGCGACGGCGGTTCAGGCCGGATCACAAAAACCGTGGGTCGATTTACCCGTAAAACTTGATTCACCCTGTCATCCCCACTTGCGCCACGGCCTATCATATACCACCACTTTTCAAGCCCGAGACATCCTCCCAGGGGTGGGGGTGAGCCGGCAATCTTTGCAGTTGATTTTTTTCAGTTGGATTTTTCCAGTTAATCGTATAGACCAGCTCAAACTGGCGCTGGTTCCAGACTCGGACGGACCGTGAATTTTGACCACCCTCCCATACCCATCAATGCTGTCCCGCTCGCCCCCCCAAACCGACCAGGGCAAGCCTGGGGGCTTTATCTCTGATTCTCGAATCGTCGGCAATTAATCGAATTTAGGTACTTTATAGATAGCCTTCTCCCCTATGCTGGGAAAAGCTTTGCTTGTTTCCGCTGGCTGTTTTTCTCCCTGCCCATGACTTCTGTACTACGCCTCAAGGCCAAACTCCCCACCCCCCTAGTTGCCCTTGCTGACCTGGCCTACGACTACTGGTGGAGCTGGACTGAGGAACGGGTTTCGCTGTTTAGCACGATCGATCCGTCTCGGTGGCAGGCCTGTGGCCACAATCCGGTCGCGCTGCTGGAAGCGGTGCCCCTAGAACGCCTCTGGCAGGTGGCTGAAGACCCTTACTACCTCAACCGGCTGCGGCATTTGGTCAGCCAGTTTGAGACCTACCGCCGCGAGGGGCACTCAACGCAGCGGGGAAATCGCGCTCCCTGGGCCAGTCAGGTGGCTCCCCAGCTCAGTCCCGATCGCCCGGTGGCCTACTTTTGCACTGAGTTTGGTTTGCACGAGTCGCTGCCCCTCTACGCTGGCGGGCTGGGGGTGCTGGCGGGTGACAGCCTGAAATCGGCCTCTGACCTGGGAGTGCCGATGGTGGGGGTGGGGCTGCTCTACCGCCAGGGCTACTTTCACCAGCACCTCAACCGCAGCGGCTGGCAGGAAGAACACTACGCCCACTGCGAGGTTAACCACCTGCCCATGGAGCTGGTGCGCGACGAGTTTGGCCAGCCGGTGACGATCAAGCTCGACATTCGCCAGCGGCCCGTGCGGGTGCAGGTGTGGCGAGTGCAGGTGGGGCGATCGCAGCTCTACCTGCTCGACACCGATCGCAGCGACAACGACCCCCTCGATCGCCGCATTACCGGCCAGCTCTACGGCGGCAACCCTGAAACCCGGCTGGCCCAGGCGCTGGTGCTGGGCATTGGCGGCGTGCGCATGCTCTACGCCCTCGACATTGAGCCGATGGTGTACCACCTCAACGGCAGCCACGGGGCGTTTGGGCTGCTGGAGGTGGCCCTGCGCGATCTGCGCTACAGCGAGGCCGACTTTGAGGCGATCGCGGCCCAGGTGCGCCAGCGCAGCGTGTTCACCACCCATTCCCCCGTGTCAGCGGCCAGCAACGTGTTTGCCGCCGACCTGATCGAGTCGTTTTTGGGCGGCTACTGGCCCCACCTGGGCCTGTCGCGGGAAGACTTTTTGGCCCTCGGCAACCGCCGCCCCGACGACCCCTGGGATCTCTTTTCAATGACAGTGCTGGCCCTACGTTTGAGCGGCAGGGCCAACGGCGTTAGCCCTCGCCACGGCGAAATTTGCCGGGAGATGTGGCAGGCTCTCTACCCCGACTGTACGGTCGATCAGGTGCCGATTGGGGCGATTACCAACGGCGTCCATGCCGCCACCTGGACGGCCCCGCTGATGAGCGATCTCTACCGTCAGTACCTGGGCTACGACGACCCCACTCCGACGTCCGACCCCAGCCGCTGGTCCAGGGTGGATGCGATTCCTGACGACCAGCTGTGGCAGCGGCACAGCCTGCTAAAAGAGCGGCTAATTGCCTACACCCGCGATCGCGTCCGCACCGCCCGCCACAGCCGAGGCGAGGCTGCCGACGAAATCGCCGCCGTCGATCGCCTGCTCGACCCACAGGTACTTACCCTGGGCTTTGGCCGCCGGTTTAGCCCCTACAAGCGCGGCGAGCTGCTGTTCAGCGACCTGCACCGGGCAATTCGCATTTTGGCCCACCCCCGCCGGCCCATTCAAATTGTGTTTGCGGGCAAGGCCAACCCCGCCGACGACGAGGGCAAACGCATTATTCAACGGCTGATGGAGTGGTGTCGCCACCCGGCCCTGCGCGATCGCGTTGCCTTTATCGAAGACTACGATATGGCGGTTGCCAAGCTGCTGCTGCCCGGCGTCGATCTGTGGCTCAACCATCCTCGTCGCCCCGAGGCCTCGGGCACCAGCGGCCAAAAGGTGGCCCTCAACGGCGGCCTCAACTGCGCCACCCTCGACGGCTGGTGGGCCGAGGCCTACCGCCCCGGAGGTGGGGGCCAGGTGGCGAACGGCTGGGTGATTGGCAAAGCTAATCCTGCCCCCGACCCCGACAGCCAAAACCAGCAGGATGCCGACTCGCTTTACGACTTGCTAGAGCACCACATCGCGCCCCTTTACTACCAGCGCGATCGCGCCGGGCTGCCCCGCCAGTGGATTGCAATGATGAAGGCGTCGATTCACTCCTGCGCGCCCTACTACAACAGCGATCGCATGGTGGCTGAGTACCTCACCCAGATGTACGTGCCCAGCCCTGGCCCGGTGGCGGTTAGCTCTGTTTCGCCGTGAGTACAGTATCTAGGCCCCTCTGGCAGGCCGATCTACACCGTCCGCCTCTGGCCAGCGACAGCGGCGCACCCCTCTGGGAACTCCTGCTGTGCAGCGACGATTTTGGCTTTAGCTATGGGGCCACCGCGCCCCAGGCCGCGATCAGCAAAGCCTGGGTAACCGAGCAGATCACCACTGCGATTCAAAAAGCTGGCGTGACGCCCAGCCAGATCCAGGTGTTTCGTCCCCAGGCCCTGTCGCTGCTGACTACGGCCTG
>PYER01000475.1 GCA_003017855.1 filamentous cyanobacterium CCT1 | reverse complement strand
CCCCCCTACCCGCCCACACATCTACCCCTTCCCCTAAGCTCAAAATTCAAGTGTGCCGCAAGTCGGGCTGTCAAAAGCGGGGCGGTCAACAGCTGGTGGTGGCCCTAAAGCAGGCGTTGCGCGATCGCAACCTGCAGACCCAGGTCGAGATTCAGTACACTGGCTGCCAAAAACACTGCTCTGATGCCCCCACCTTTACCGTTTCATCGGGGCATCACCGCTACAGCCGAGTGCAGCCCTCGCGCCTGCCAGCCATTCTCGATCGCCACCTATCCCCCGCCAAACCCAACCCAGGGTCAGTCGAATGGTAGCTACTCTGCGCGATCGTATCCCCCAGGGGGCGGCCTACCGCTCTCCCCGAGAAGCATCGTTTTACTACTTTGCCTACGGCTCCTGCATGTGCCCGGTAGACCTCAAGCGCTCCCTGGGCGAAAACACCCATCCCTACGTGATTGGTGCCGCTAGCCTAAAGGGTTATCGCCTGGGCTTTCACTACTACTCACCCCAGCGCCAGTGCAGCGCCCTCGACATCTTGCCTGCCCCTGGGCACGAGGTGCAGGGGGTGCTCTACCGGTTGCCCCAGCGGCTCAGCCCGGCCCTCGACCAGCGTGAAGAGGTGCACCAGGGCAGCTACCGCCACGAGGTCGTTACCGTCCACAGCCACGGACGGGTCTACCGCCGGGTTCGCACCTACGCTGTAGTGCACAAAACGCCCCATGAAATCGCTCCCAGCGACTGGTACTCCAGCGTTGTGCTGCGGGGGGCGATCACCTGCCAACTGCCAGAGAACTACTGCTGGCAGCTCTTTCACCACATGCGGCAGCTACAGCGGGCTTAAGGGCAGCACCGGGGCGATGATGGCGTGTAAATGCTGTCGAGCGAAGTTGGGCAGCTGACAAAGATGAACTTTTGTCGCTCAATAATTGGTTTTGTAACATGGTCATCAAATCGTGAAACCAAAGGCGCAAAAAGGGTCATTCCAACAACATAAATTTTGCGTATAAAGTCCATTCTGAACCTATTTTGGGCAATAAAAAAGAAATAGTTAAACTGTATCCACGGCCATGAAACTTGGGTGTTTGGGTTGTTATCCCTAGTAGGGTGAATTACTCAAGCGGGGGGGCAATGGTCTATACCGTTAAAGAAGGCTGCATTACCTGCGGCGACTGCCGCGACCTTTGCCCCAGTGGTGCGATCAAACCCGGCAAAGACGCATTTTGGATTGACCCCACCCTGTGCGATCGCTGCGAAGACGTTGAAGCGCCCCGCTGCGTCATTGCCTGCCCGGTTGATTCCCTGGCCCCTCTTCAGCCCAAAAAAGGCCGCAACAAAAGCAGTCTGCTGCCTGCCGCTATTCCCACCATTTTTCTCAACGGCAAGACTACCCCCTTCGCCTCCTCCATGGTGGTGTGGGAGGCCTGCAATATTTTGGCCCAGCGCCAGTCGCTCCCCTGGCAGGCCGATTCGGATGATCGGTTGTGCTACCAGCGGTCTATCCATCGGGGGCAGGGCACCCTGCGATTTCGGCTAGACACCAACCCAGAAGCCGAAAACTTTACCGCGATGCCTTACGAACTGGGGATTGCTGCCCTGGCTCGCTTTGATCTGCGCGCCGCCTGTGTGCATCTGATTTTTGCCGCCTGCGCCACCAACCACGATCGCCCCTGGGAAGAGCCCTTTGTGCTCAACGACCAGCAGATTGAACAATATCTGAGCCTCAATCGCCGCAAAGACCTGACCAAACTCGAAAAGCTCACCCTGATCAAAGAGCTTATCCATCAGGCCTGCCAGATTCTGGTTGCCCTCGATTGGCCTCGCCAGGGCAAGGTGCAGGGGTTTTCCCTGACCGAGCATCCGGTCTGGCACCTGCTCGATACCCAGTACTATTTTGAGGAAGATGCCGAGGGGGGCCGCCACCTGATTGGGCTTAGCTTTACGGTTCGGGCAGGCCGTTGGGCGCAGCATTTTCTCAACCGGCAAGACTACCGCAAGCAAACCGCCTTTTACCAGTACGGCACCCTGCCGCAGTCTCTACTCATGGAGGTAATGGGCAGCTGGCAGCAGCACGAAGGAGCCATGCGGCTGTTGCTGTGGCTGGTGTTTAAGCTGCGCCTGGGCAGCGACCACCGCATGACGGTGCGTACCCTGCTGCGCCTGGCCTACGGCAGCGATCGCCTCACCGAGGCCACCACCGTGCGCGGTGCCCACAAGCGCCTGCTCAAGACCTTTGAGAACGACTTAGAAGCCATCAGTGGCTACGGGCTACAGCCCCAGTTTGACCCCGAGACCTACGGCCCCGATATTCAACCGCTGTGGGCCAGGGTGGCTGAAATTCCTAACGATGCCGATGCCGCCCTGGACTTTTGGACAGACGATGTCAACCGCGATCGCAGCCTCACCGACCGCGCCCCCCGCGACAAGTGGCAGCGCCTGCTCAACGCCCGCCTGCTGGGGTTTGATCTGCCCGAAGACTGGCAGCAGAGCGTGCGCAAACCCCGCCCCCAGCGCCGCCGCTCGGCCAAATCAACGGCCCCACCCGCCAACCGTGCCCTCTCCAGCGATGCCATTAAGGCGGCTCGCCAGCGGCTCAACCTCAGCCAGCGAGCCCCGGCCCAGCGCCTC
>PYER01000146.1 GCA_003017855.1 filamentous cyanobacterium CCT1 | reverse complement strand
AAGCGCAACCAGGTCGCCTTGCTCAAGCAGCAACTGCTCTCCCAAAAGCAGCAGTACGAAGCCGAGGCCAGCGCAGAAAAGGAGCTGATCGCGCGGCTTAAAGACCAGCGCGGTGCCCTGGAAGCCGCCGAAGCCCAGCTCGCCCGCGACTCAGAGCAGGTCGCCGGTCTAATTCGCCAAAAAATTGCCGCCAGCACCGGGGTCATTCGCGGTACCGGGCGGTTTGTTTTCCCCGCCAACGGCAACATCTCTAGCGGCTTTGGCAACCGTCGCCACCCAATTTTGGGCTACAGCCGGTTCCACGCGGGCGTTGACTTCGCAGCCAGCCAGGGCACCCCCATCTACGCCGCCGACTCGGGTCGGGTCATCTTTTCGGGCTGGTACGGTGGCTACGGCCAGACGGTCATCATTGACCACGGCGGCGGCATCAGCACCCTCTACGCCCACGCCAGCCGGCTGCTAGTCAGCGAGGGGCAGGCCGTGCAGCAGGGGCAGGCGATCGCCGCAGTGGGCTCCACCGGCCTCTCCACCGGCCCTCACCTGCACTTTGAGGTACGGCAGAATGGTAATCCGGTGAATCCAGTGGCTTATTTGTAGGCGGGTAGGTGAGTAGGTGAGTAGGCGGGTAGGTGAGTAGGCGGGTAGGTGAGTAGGTGAGTGGGTGGGTAGGTGAGTAGGAGGGTAGACAGGTTTTGGCTCAGATGAGAACGCTGCACCTAGCTCTCACTCACTCACCCATCCACCCGCCTACCCATCCACACCTATCCCAGGCTCTTCTTCACGTGCTGCATAATCTTCGTCTTGCGCGGGTCTTCGCTCTTGGCGGGGGTTACGCCACTGAAGTTGATTTTGCTGGTGAGGGCAAGGTGCTGTTTGATCTGGTCTTTACTGGCCACGGAGATACCTCGAGTAGGAACGACAGGGACAACTTGATTTGATGGGGGTTTCACCCTAGCAATTCGGGCTTGAAATGACATTCCAAATTTATTCTCCCTGTAGACAATTTAGTACATGTGCCCAGGGTTACTGCAAGTCCCTACAATCAATGGCTGTATAGCAATAGCTGGGGTAGGTGTTGCTGCCCTCGCTTGCACCTACCTGGAGAAACCTTGTGTTTAACCTGCGTACTGTTCTATTTGCCTTTGTCTTGCTGGCGCTGCTGCTGCTGCTGGGGCGCTATCTCAAGCATCAGATTCAGTGGTTTCAGCGGCTCTACCTACCCGCCTCCATTGTGGCCGGGGCGCTGGCGCTGCTGCTGGGGCCAGAGGCTTTGGGGGCGATCGCAACCGCAATTTCTGGCCCCGACTCACTGCTGGCGGGCGGTTTGTTCGCCGAAGATATCCGTGCGGTGTGGGCTCAGGCCCCAGGGGTATTCATCAATGTGGTGTTTGCGGCCCTGTTTTTAGGCGAAACCATTCCGGCCCCGCGCGAGATCTGGCGCAAGGCGGCCCCTCAGGTTGTCTTTGGCCAAACCCTGGCCTGGGGGCAGTATGTGGTGGGCTGCTTAGCTACCCTGCTGATCTTGATTCCGCTGTTTAATGTCAACCCCATTTCTGCGGCGCTGATTGAAATTGGGTTTGAGGGGGGGCACGGCACCGCCGGAGGTATGGCCGACACCCTCGTGGAGCTAGGCTTTGCCGATGGGGCCGACCTGGCCCTAGGGCTGGCGACGGTGGGCATTGTCTCGGGCATTATCTGCGGCACCGCCCTGGCCGACTGGGGCCGCCGCAAGGGTCATGTTGATGCCGTTGCCCGTCAGGTGGTTGAGCCGTCAGAAATTCCTGACCTCAACGTGGTGTCTGAAACCACAGAGGTGCGGCAAGAGCGGGCGCGACTGCTGCGCAACCTGCTGATTGATCCACTGTCGATTAACTTTGCCATTGTGGGGCTTGCGATCGCGATCGGCTGGCTGATTCTTGAAGCCATGCAGTGGATCGAGTCGGTGACCTGGGGCGGCGAAGGCGGCTTTGCCCTGTTTGAGTACGTGCCGCTGTTTCCGCTAGCGCTGATCGGCGGCATTATCACCCAGTCAATTCTCAATCGGCTGGGGCTGGGGGCACTGGTGATTCGGCCTATGGTGCAGAATATTGCTGGGGTGGCGCTAGATGTGGTGGTTGTGTCGGCGATCGCGACCATTTCCCTCAGCGTCATCGGCAGCAACCTGGGCGTTTTTCTCATCCTCAGCATCGTCGGCATTTTGTGGAACGTGCTGATCTTTCTGTGGTGGGCACCGCGCATTTTTCCCAGCTACTGGTTTGAGAAAGGCATCGGCGACATGGGCCAGTCGATGGGCGTGACCGCCACCGGCATTTTGCTGCTGCGCATGGTTGACCCTGACAACAGCACGGGAGCCTTCGAGGGCTTTGCCTACAAGCAGCTCTTCTTTGAACCGATCGTTGGCGGCGGGCTGTTCACGGCGGCGGCCCCGGCCCTGATTGCCCGTTTGGGTCTGCTGCCCATGCTGGGGATCACTGGCGGCCTGCTAATTTTCTGGCTGGCGGCTGGCTACCTGCTGATCCAGCAGGAGCGTCGTCACCCCACGGCCAGCAGCGTGTAAAGGCCGGGAGGAATAGTTTTGACACCTTAGCTGGCCAACTATTCCTCCCTTATGCCCGGCCCGCTCTTCAAACGCGAGCAAGGAAAATCAATACTTGGTATAAGTATTTCTAATACAAAGCATAGATAATTTATGAGCTAAATTTCCCTGAAGCTAGAGGTCTAAAGGTAGAATTTAGCTTGATTTTAGCTTTGGACGGCATTATGTATCATGGCAGACTCTGGAACTTCTCCGATTAGTGAAAACTTTGATTCTCTACCTCGTGAGGTTAGGGTTGATAACCTCCGCAACGTGCTTGAAACCTTGCAAATAGCCGATGAAATCGCTAAGCAGGGCTACTTGATCACCAGTTCAGAACTTGCCGATTTAATGGATGTGAACGCGAGCGCCGTCACCAGCCGAGGTGAATTTTGGGCCTGGCGAAACTGGTCTGTGTCCCGGGTGCGACGAGAAGGTAACCAAATCCTTTGGCAGATCGAGCGGATCGACTAGCGATTTTGAATTGGCGATTTTGGATTTTGACGGGTGATCTGCGATCGGTTGGCTAATTCTTAAACATCCATAAATTGCATCCTACTCTGGCTCTGAACCCTGGCTAATTTCTCCTGATTTGTAAAGTTGAATACCGAATGAACCCCGACATAGGTGCTATAGCCCTGGCTGGGGTTCATTCTTTCGCCCGTGCTCTATTGCAGAGGATAAATTCCTTCAGGGTATAGCTGTAGCCAATCGGTGAGGATGTCCGTCGGACGAGCGTTCAAACGTTTGAACGTTTGATTAATCTCCTAATCCAGGTGACTCTGGCTCGTAGATATGGCTATCGGGGCAATGCTGCCTGACTCATTCCCCTATCGGTGCCCCGCTCCGCAGCCACTCCCGCAGCACCGGCAGCACCGGGCAGGGGGTTGCGGCCTGCACCTGCTCGGGCTTACTCCAGGTAAAGGGGGCCTGCTGAGCGGCTGACATCCACAGCAGGCGCTTGGCACGGGTCATGGCAACGTAGAGCAGGCGGTACTCTTCGGCGGCTTTGAGGTGTTTAGCCTGCTCCCAGGCGGTAATAATGTCGGGAATGTCGCCTTGAGCGGGTTCAACCGCGTGGGCGTAGGTGCGAATTTGCGCCCGCGCCACCTCGGCCAGGGTGAAATCGCCCAAAAACTCGCCCTGGGGCGGCACCCACAGGGTACCGGGAATGGTCTTGTCGTGCAGAAAAGGCAAAAACACCACGTCCCAGTCGAGCCCCTTGGCTTTGTGCATGGTGATCAGCGTCAGCTGGCCGGGGCGGGTGTAGAGCGAGTCGATGTCTTCGGTATCGACAGCGGTGAAGCGCTCGGATCCGACGATGTCTTGCAGCACCGCGATCGCCGCCCCCAGCGTGTTGTCATTGCGAATTTGCTGACTGACCCGGGCGGCCAGCTTGTCGGCGGTGGCTAGCTCGCTCTGGTTGTAGCCCAGCGTCAGGCCAATGAACGAGAACAGGCTGTAGGGGGGCAGTTCGAGGCGCGATCGCAGCAGCCCCGCACAGTAGCGCCGCGCCGTCTGGGCTGCCTCAGTATCGGGTGGGGCATCGAGCGGGCCGGGGTAGAGAAACTGCTCGGGTGCCTGGGCCAGGGCGTTGAGATCCTGGGTGGGAACGCGCTTGCGATCGACCAGCACCCGCAGCGCCCCCTTGAGGCGATCGGCGGAGTGGGGCCGTTCGATGAATTGCAGCATGGCCAGGGTTTCTTCAGGCACTTTGGTCTGGCGGTCTTGCTCGCCTACGTCGTAGAACTTCAGCCCCATCGCGGCCAAATCGACCCCACCCACCTGCTCAGGATCGCGCAGCAGGCTGCCGACAAACTGGCTCTGGCGGCCCTCCCGCACCAAAATGGCGAAGCTGAGATCGGGGTGCTCGGTGTAGAGATCGCGCACCCGCTGAGCGATCAGCCGCACAGAGTCTAGCGTGGTAGGCGGCGAGAGAATGTCTAGGCCCACCCCCAGCGGGGCTGGGTTTGCCCCCGGCTGAGGGTCGTCGGGGGGCACAGGGGCGATCGCCTGGTCGCGAAAAGGCGTCTCTGGCCCCGCTACCTGCGCCTGGTTTACCCAGGCCAGCATGCGGTTGGCCGCCGCCATAATGATCGCGCTGCTGCGCCCGGCCTGATCCATCGTCACCAGGCGTCCCTGCGTCCGACAGGCATCGCAAAACTGGTTGAAGAAGACCGGGTCTGCCGGGGTAAACGTCGAGTTGATCGCCTGGTTGGGGTCGCCCACCCGCACCAGATTGGGTTCGCCCTCAGGATGCTCAGGGTCACCCGCCAGCAGGGTCAGTAGCCGAGTCTGTAAGGGCGACGAATCCTGAGCTTCGTCCTCAAACACGGCAAAGGTACGACCCTGCCAAAAGCGGCGGCTGTCGGGGTCATTCAGCGTGCGCAGGGCACCCAAGATCATGTCGTCGTAGTCGATCCAGCCCCGCTGGGAGAGCAGTGCCTGGTAGCGATCGTAGAGACCCGCCGCAATAGTGAGCACGTCGTAGTCTTCCACATCACCCGGTAGACTGTGGTTGACCTGTTGGGCTAGCTCCAGCAAATCAGCGGGCATCAGCCCCGAACTTTTAGCCTCGCGAATTACGGTGTGGGCCAGGCTGGGCAGCACCTCTGTACGCAGCACCGACTGCCGCCTGAGCTGCTCGGTTTCTTCGCCGTCGAACTGTCGGCCCTCGATCAGGTGGTGGTAGAGGGCGGGGTTGGCGACAATCCACTGCTCCACACAGGCCCGCAGCAGGCGGTTATTTTGGGCCGGGGAAACTAGCGTTAGGGTGTCCAGGTTCAGGTTCGACAGCTCTGGGTTGCGGGTGGCAATGGTGAGCGCCAGCCCGTGCAAGGTAGACACAGTAAAGCTGGTCTGGGGCAGGCCCAGATGCTTGAGGTGCCCCCGCACCTTGGCCTTGAGGTTGGCCGCCGCCGATCGCGTAAAGGTGACCAGCACCAGCTGTCGGTTCAGGTGCAGCTGGTGACGGGCGATCGCGATCGCCGCCGCCGCCGCCATCCCGGTCGATTTGCCCGACCCCGGCACCGCCGACACCGCCAGTCGCCCACTCTCCCAGTCGGCCAGTTCTTGCTGCCCTCGCCTGAGCCCCGCCCGAATTTCCCGTAGCGCCGCCTCGCGATCGACGGGTACTGCCGTAGTCATAGGTTTCACCAGGCTGTGGGCTGAAAGGTTGAGTTATTGACGATGATGACCGTATCGCCAGTCTGCTTAATCACAAATAGACCCCGCTGGTAGGCGAAGCGATCTACCCCTTCATCAATTTCAATAGCCGCTACAGCACCATAGATGGCGTAATCGCCGTAGTGAGGGAATGACTGCTTGAACCGCTCTAGTCGCTCTAAAAAGTATTCCACGTCTTGACGAGACAGCCTCGATTTGACCTCTACCGCCACGGCGACATCACCATTGATGGCCAAAATATCGATCTCCATCTCCGCCCCAGGGCGCTGTGACTTCACCCGGTGAGCCGTTTCTTGTACTTCAATGCCCCGCTCGCGAAAGAGACGCACGACGGCGGGCTCGACCAGGTTTTCGACAAACTGGCCCCAGCGCGTCGTGAGCCCATCTACAGCGCGGGTAGTGTGATCGACAAGGCGTTTAAGCTCTGCTAATGAGCGATCGGCTTCTGCAGCACGGCGATCGGCCTCGGCCTTCGACTCAGCGGCACGGCGATCGGCTTCTGCAAAGCGGCGATCTGCCTCAGCCTGAGAAGTGCGGAACAGGGCATAAATATCGTCAAGGGTGATTGGCTCAGCCATTGTCTGCATCTCCCGGTTGCCTGCATAGTCCCATTATGGGCCAGCCCCGCTGCTATCCCCACGTCTCTATTGGTATGAATAAGCCAGGTCGAGGTTGGCCAAATGCAGGCTCTACTCGGGAATAATCGGCAGAGTGAGCTGGGAGATAGCGGCGGCATGATGGTAAATCGTCTGGGTCGCGGTGACTGGCTGGCGCTCAGTGGGAATATTGCGGCCCGTGTTGGGATTGCGGTCAAAGCGGGGGTAGCTGCTGCTGGAGACTTCCAAACGCAGGCGATGGCCGGGGAAGAAGACCTGGCTGGTAGGCCACAGGTCAATCGCGATTTCGGTAGGGGTCTGAGATTCCGTCAGCAGATTATTTGCATCCCCATAACCCCGCCTCAGAATCCCTTCCGAGACGTTGTACCCCGTACCATCGGGATGGACATCCACCAGCTTGGCTGTGAAATCGGTATGGGGAGCCGTGGTCGAAACCTGGAGCCGCAGCTGCACTGACCCCGTCACCTCGATCGCGTCGCTCAGGGGCGGAGTGGTGTAGACCAGTACATCCTGCCGCTGTTCTACCGCTGTTTGAGGCTGAATGCCTGCGTTTGGCCCCAACATGGCTCCCCCAGCACTGGGCACCGGGTTTTGCGGATCGTAAACAAAGCGATCGCTGGCTTCATTCTCCCCCGGCAGCTCTAGATTGAGAACGCCGTCGCCATTGAGGGTATTTGCCCGGCCGTTGCTGTGCAGATAGTAGGAGGTGTAGCGGGTGCGGGGCAGCGGCCAGTCCGCTTCTCCGCGCCAGGTGTTAGCGCCCATGACGTAGATCAGCACCGGGTCTGGGTAGGCTGTCTCGGCAGCGCCTTTGAGCTGCTGATCAAACCAGGGCAAACTGGGGCCAATGCTCTCGAAGCGGTAGTTGCGGGGGCGGCTGCCGTCGGGAAAGGTGACGGTGTTGGCGTGGGTCCAGGGGCCAATGATTAGGCGGGTGGCGGCGGCGACCAGGGGATCTGCACCGGCCCGAATCTGCTCAAAGTCGGCCAGCTGGGTCGGCAAAAACGGATCGTACCAGCCCGCCATTAGCAGCGCCGGGGCCTGGATCTGGCGGGCGCGATCGGTGCCATCAACCGCTTGCCAGTAGCGATCGCGATCGGTATGGCTGGCCCAGGTATCAAAAAACGGAATGTTCTGCACCGCGCGGTCATCGGCCTCTAGCAGGGGCCACCCCTTGTAGCCCTGCTGCAGCTGATCCTGGGGCAGGGGAATATCCCGTGGGCCGTAGCTGAGGGTGGCCCAGTAGAGGGCGCTCTCCAAAGAAAACGCGCCGCCGGGGTAGAACATCCGGTAAAAATCGGTGCTGCAAATCTGTGGGATTAGGGCCGACAACCCCGGCTTGGTCTGGTCGGCCAGCACCCACTGGGTATAGCCAAAGTAGGAGCCGCCCCACATGCCGATGTGCCCGTCGTACCAGGGCTGCTGGGCGATCCACTGCAGCGTGGCCTGCCCGTCCTGGGCCTCGTTCAAAAAGGGCGGGTCGTAGCTGCCGCCCGACTCGTAGCGACCCCGAGTACCCTGAATCACCGTGGTGTAGCCGTGGCCGGCCCAGAGATGGCCCACGGTGCGGGCAAATAGAATGTGTTTGATCTGCTTGGAGTAGGGAATGCGGACCAGAATGGTGGGCGTGGCAGCAGCCGTACGGGGATGGTAGACATCGGCGACCAGGGCTGTGCCGTCAGGGGCGGTTACGGTCACCCGGCGCTCCAGGCGAACGCCATAGCTAGGCGGCGGATAGTCTAACTGGTGGCCTAGCCAGGCGGCGGCGATCGCACTGCCCCGCCCCGCAACCAGCAGCAGCAGCGCAGTCAGTCCCGCCAGCAGCCACAGCCAGCCCCGCTTGCGAGAGAAAAGCCGAGGGCAATGGCGAAAAATTCCCCAACTCATGGCTGCCTCCCAGCGCGATGACCCTGGCCCCAGAGCCAGAGGTAGGCGGCCAGCACCCAGTGAAACACAATGGGAATGGTGCCCTCCCCCAGCCAGCGGCGCTCTGGATAGAGGCTCATAGTGAGGCCATAGCGAACGACCATGATCAGGGCGTAGCCGTAGCTAAAGTACTGGAGCGCCTTACCCAAGCGGGGTCGAGGCCGCTGAAACCAGCCCCGCCCCTGGGCCAGGTCGCGATTGATCTTGACCTGAAGCGCCAAAATTAGCAGCTGGCTGGGCAACAGCAGCGGGTAGGGCAGCAGGCCCGAATACCAGTGGGGCATGGGGGGCAAAAAGGGCACCTGGCAGCAGGCCACCAGCATCTGCCCCAGCACCCGCAGCAAAAACAGCAGGGTCAGCACCCACAGCCAGGCTACAGGATGCCGACTGGGCCATGGACCGTTTTGCCGCAAACCATCAGTGGGGGTGGGCATAGGGCAGCGTCAGCTCATAGGTTTGCGCGATCGCCTCGGTATCGAGCGGCAGGGGCTGCTGGGTGAGCACCGGCCATTTGTACTGGGCTTCCCGCTGGCCCTGGGCGATGGCCTCGCGCTGAGCCGCCTCCGCCCAGCCCGGCTTCATGCGGTGGAGACAGGGGGAGTTCAGCCGTTGAGAGGCGCGTTTTTGACCGTATTCAACGTTGTTGTCGGCCAGGGCCACATCCAGGGCCGACAGCAGTTGCTCAATCCAGCTCTGGCTGGGACTGTCCGACGTTTCCCAGTACAGCTCGTAGCGCATGGCCTGGGCATTGGCCACCAGCCGGTAGGGGCCGATGGGTTGGTGAAACTGGCGTTGTAGGGCTGCGATCGCGGCCAGCACATGGTTAACATGCAGCTTTTCCCCGGTCAGGTTGCTCATGTCGCGGCCTTTGCGCAAAAAGGCAACCAGGGGCGATCGCTGGTAGAACCCCGTCACCTCCACCACATCGTTGATGTGATAGCGGTAGAGCCCGCCGGGGGTAGTCAGCAAAATCTGGTAGCGCTGCCCCGGCTCTAGCTCATGGCTGAGCAAAATCGGTGGGTCGGCCATCTCAGCACAGTCTTCGGGAATAAACTCGTAGACATTCTGAGTCAGATCGAGCAGGCCAGCGGGGGTGTTGTTCTCGTAGGGCAGGGTGATTCGCGCCTCACTGGCTAGGTAGCCCAAATCGCGAATTGGTAGGGGGCCATAGTCAGCGGTGAGCTGCCCGGCCTGCGCCCCCACCGACCCGCCCGTCCAGCAGCCCAATAGGTCCAGGTGAGGCCAGCAGTTTTGAGGCCGCAGGGCTCCGGTGGTGTTGAAGATCTGTTCTAGCTGTTTGGCTCGCCCCGGCTGGGGCCGCTGAACAGGTAGCCCCTCACCTCCGGTGCCGTCGTGAATCGCCCGGATTAGGGATCCTGCCTGGTCAGTCATCACCGTCGCCAGTCGCTTCAGGGTGCTGGGGTTGGGCGTGCAGAGGAACGACACCTGCCGCGCCAGGGCGCAGCGGGCGATCGCCCAGTAGCGGCGATCGTAGTCAGCAATCTCAAATACTTTGTAGGGGATGGCATAGGTGCGCCGAATCAGGGCTGGAATCTGCTGGTAAATTCGCCCCGACAGGCTGCCGTAGGGAATGCCGCCTGGGGTATAACCCTCGATCGCGGGGCCGACAATTCCCACTACCGCCCGGTTCAAAAAGGTCGGGTGGTCTTGCAAAATGCGGTAGAGCCACTGCCGCATCAGCCGCGACCCGCCGCGCTCTACCTCGGCGGTAACGGGAATGTATTTGGGCTGCCCGGTAGTGCCGCTGGTCATGGTGAACATCCGCACGGGCTCATTCACCAAAATCTTCTCCTGGCCTGTCATCATCCGCTGCACATAGGGCCGAAAGCCTTCGTAGTCGCGGATTGGCACCGCTCGGCGATAGTCTAGCGGGGTGCGAATTTGATCGAAGCGGTGCTCGCAGCCAAACTGAGTGTCGCTATGGCGGCTGAGTAACTGATGCAACAACCGTGCCTGGGCCACTTCAGGGGCCTGGGTGGCAGCCTCCAGCTGTTGTGTGAGGGCTCGGCCCTGCCAGCGGAGACCGAGAGTATACAGTCTGGCCATAGCCTCACGCCGCCTTGCTTGGAAGGGTAATGATCTGCTGGGCATATTTTTCCAGCAGGGAATCCTGAATTTCTACCCCCAACCCCGCCCCTTTCAAGGGTTTTGCCAGCCCTTGATGACCAAAGTGAATGGGGCGACGACTGAGATCTTCCCGCAGCAGCAGGCTGCCGTAGGAACCCTCGCAAAAGCTAATCTCGGGGAGATAGGCCGCCAGGTGCCGCCCCGCCGCCGAAAGAATCGCCGTCTCGCCCACCTGACAGCCTACCTGCACCTGAATGCCAGCGGATTGGGCCAGATCAGCGATCGCCAGGGTTGGCCCCAGCCCTCCACATTTTGACAGCCGCAGATTAAAGCCTTGGCAGGCCCCAGCCGCGATCAGCGCCTCGGCATCCGCCAGGGTAATCAACGATTCGTCGGCCATTTGGGGAATGGTCGATGCCGCCTGCACTGTCGCTAACTCTTGAGGGTTACCGCGCGGAATCATCTGTTCAGCGCTGTCGATCTGGAAGTCTGCCAGGGCCTGACAGGTGGCGATCGCACCCTCCACGCTATAAGCCCCGTTGCCGTCTACCCGCAGCGATACCTCTGGCCCCACCGCCGCCCGAATGGCCGCCAGCCGTTCGCGATCCGCCTCTCCAGTAATTTTCACCTTTATATGGGGCAGGGCAAATTGTTTGAAGCGCTTGGCGTGTTTCACCGCGCCCTCAATGCTGCTGGCCGTGATTACGCCGCTGTAGATCACCGATCGCCGAGGCGGCAGCAGTTCTCCCAGGGAGACCCCGGCAGATTTCAGCAAGCAGTCGACTAGGGCTAGCTCAAAGCCACAGCGAGCCGCATTCCAGGCCACCACGCCGGTATCGGCATCGGCGGAATCCTCCGTCGGTAGGGTCAGCGACCCTAGCCAAGCGATCGGTTCCTGCCCCACCCAGGGGGCATAGTCGGCGGATTTCACCGCAGGCCACAGGGTGCGTTCCATAAATTCCAAACAGCTCGCCACTGTTTCCCCGGTGACGTAGGGCCGGGCCACCGCTTCCCCATAGCCAACGGTGCCGTCCGCAGCCCGCAGCCGCACCACGATGGCATCTGAACTGCTGCGCGATCGCACGCTGTGGGCAAAGGCTTCCACAAAGGGAATTTGCAGGGCAAACAGGGTGGCATCAACGATTCTCATGGGTCGCTCCGGCAAGCGCGGGCAGATCGGCGAAGTAACGCTTGATAAAAATGTTCTCGCGAAAGGTAATGTCGAGAATGGTCTCTAGATCTTCAGCCTCGATCTCGTAGTAGGCCAGGTATTGCTCAACGCTGTCCAACCCCTCCTCGGCGTGACGAATATCGACCTCAGAGTGGTGATCAAACCAGATCAGACTCTCTGAGGGCAGGCCGCGATGGGCAGCTAAGGCCTTGCCGATACGACTGGCCAGGCGGGAGAGCATCCACTCAAAGCAGGTTACCTCCAGCAGTACCGACAACCCCAGTTCCTGCATCGTGCCAAACAGCAGCGGATCGGTACAGAGCTGACGAATTTGGGCCTGGGCCGCCTCGGCCAAGCGAGTCTGGCGTTCGCGATCGAACCCCGCCGCCGTCGCCAGCACGTACAGCAGATCGGGGTGGCAAATGGCCGCCTCATCCAGCCCCAGTTCTTCGAGCAAGTTGTGTTTGATCTGGGGCGCAGCCTCTGGCGGTGCTACAGCATAGAGAAAAGATAGAATTTGTGGGCTCTTCAGGTGGGTCTGACAGAGGTTAAAGATAAAGGCATCGTACTCCTGCGGAGAGGCTTGCCCCTGCTCCAGGCGCTGAAACCAGGGGGAGCGCTCAAATGCTCGCACCTGGTCTGCATACTGAGTTTCAATCAGGGAACGAGTCGACAGCGCGATCATAACTACCTGCTGATGTAGAGCGTCAAAACCAAGCCACTGCTGTCAAGGTGCCCAGAGCAACGATTTCCCTCCCTGGTTAACCGCGATCGCCACAGTTCGGCAGAAGCTTAATAGTTGCTTAAGTTCACCCATCGCAAACTGTACAGTGGGTACTGCCCACCGCTAGGACAACTACCGTTCAAAAGTGGCCTAAATCTGATCGCAGTTACAAACCTTTGCCTTCTACCGCCGCACTCGCTCTCGAATCCGCGCGGCTAGCTGCTTCGTCTCAGGTATCGGCAGCAAAAATGCCCCCATTGCAAAGATCAGCACCCCTACGCCTCCGGGGATCAGCAGCTGCAGCACCAGTACCCCAAAGCCTTCGGTGCCAAGCCAGGTTTCGAGCCATTGCAGGGTGCCCCAGGCAGCGGTGCCAGCGATCGCGCTCAGCAGGGTCAGGAGGGCGATCGCGCCGCCCCATTCCCCTAGCGGCAGCCCCCGCAGCCTGCGGTGCAGGATCGCCGTCAACGCCAGGGTCGAAAACACGTTTACCCCCACCGTGGCCAGCACCAGCCCCGGTGCCCCCAGCCAGCGAATAAACCAGTAGGCCATCACCACATTCAGCCCAATGTTGATCAGGCTAATGCGAAAGGGCGTCTGCCCATCTCCCAAGGCGTAAAACACCCTTACCAGCACATCGCGCGCCAGGTATACAAACATGCCAATGCCGTAGACCATCAACAGCGAGGTCACCAGGTTCGAGGCCTCCTGGTCAAAGGCCCCCCGCTCATAGATCACCCGCACCATGGGCAGGGCCAGCACCACAAACATCGCCCCCAGGGGCAGCATAGTCAACGCCGTAAACAGCAGGCTTTGGCGAATGCGGGTTTTGAGTTCGGGCCAGTCTGCGGGGTCGGCCAAGCGGGCAAACATAGGCAAAAACGGCACCAAAATCACGTTAGAGATAATGCCCAGCGGCGTTTGCACCAGCAGGTTGGCATAGCTCAACGCCGCCGCCGTACCGGGAATAAACGAGGCAAAAAACAGGTTGGTAAACAGATTGATTTGCAGCATCCCCGACGACAGCGTAGCGGGCAGCAGCACCTGCATCACCTCCTTGACCTCGGGCATTGACCAGTCAAAGCGCAACCGCGGCCTCCCTAAGCCAGACTTCCATAGAGCAGGGAGCTGCACGAGCCACTGAAACACGGCCCCGCCCAGCGTGCTGCCCGCCAGCACCGCGCTACCCACCATAAAAAACTCTGGGCTAGTAATTTCGCCGCCAATCGCCCCGTAGAGCAGCCCCAGCCCCACCAGCACCGCCCCGCTAGAGAACACCGGGCTAATCGACGGTAGCCAAAACTGATTGTCGGCATTCAGCGCTCCGAACCCCGTCCCAATCAGCCCCGCTAGCACCGCCATCGGTGCCATAATCCGGAGCTGCAACACCGCCATATCCCGTGCTACTGGGTCATTTTGGGCCAAGCCAGGGGCAATGGTGTTGATAATTGGCCCCGCCAGCACAATCAGCAGCAGCGATAGGCCAATCAGAATTAGCCCCACCAGCGTGTTGACGGCCTCGAGCAGGGCGGCGGTGTCTTTGCGGTCTTGCTGCCGCGCCACCACGCTGACGATCGCGCTGTGAAAGGGCCCGTTGATACCCCCCAGTAAAATCAGCAAAAAGCCGGGGATGATGTAGGCAAAGCTGTAGGCATCGGCCACTGGTCCCACCGCAAAGGCGGCCCCGATCGCCTGCTGACGAAACAGCCCGGCAAACTTGCTGATAATGGTGGCTACGGCCACGATGCCTGCAATATTGGCAAGCGATCGGGAAGGTTTCGCGTCTGACACAGGGCCTCGCAGGGGTTAAACAGCGGAGCCACGGCGGGCATCCAGAACCATCCCCCATTTAACTGCATAATTGAATTAGAACAGACTCTGTCTTCAACCGCGCCCGATTGGCCATTCAGCTGCCCAAATTTAGCGCCCCCGCAGGCTACCGCCCCCAGGCCGACGACACCAGCCTGGAAACTGATTTGCTGTGCTTTTATCTGCTACGGCAGAAAACCGTAGCTCAACGGTTACAGATGGGAGCGCAACTCACTCGCAGTGCACGGCAGTTTTCCATCAATTGCTTTCGTCAGCGGTTTGCGCACCTGGCACCGCCGCAGTTTGCCCGCAAACTGGCTGAGGTTTGGTTGCAAGAGCACTGCCCACTAGACTACGTGCCAGGAGGATCAGAGGTGTCGTGGATTCAAGACTCGATTCAGCTGGCGGCGGATCTTCACACCATTTTTGAGACTCAGGGCATTCCGTACTATGTGACTGGGGGAGTAGCGGCGATCGCCTACGGCGAGTCTCGCACGACGCAAGATTTAGACGTGGTGCTGTTTATTTCTAGAGAGGCGATACCTGACTTGGCAACGGTGCTTGAACAGGCGGGGTTCTATGTGCCAGGAGTCGAAGATACGGCAACGGGGCGGATGCGAACGCTACAGGTCACCCAGGTCGATACTATTTCGCGGGCTGATTTGGTCATAGCCGATGTAATTCCCTACGAGCAGCTGAAATTCGATCGGCGGCAGGCCTATGTGCTAACTGGTGGAACATCGATCTTTTTGGCATCGCCAGAAGACATTGTGGTGAACAAACTGCGCTGGGGGCAGCAGAGCCAATCTCAAAAGCAGTGGCGGGATGTATTGGGCGTTTTGAAGGCGCAGCACGACAGTTTGGACTACGAATACATGCACCGCTGGGCGGTGGAATTTAATTTATCCGAGCTGCTTGAACAGGCGACGTTAGAAGCTGGGGTGCGGGCGATCGCTGACCAGCAGTGGGCCACCGCTACCTACCCCGTTGTATGCCGCGCCTTTGCGATCGCTCAGGCCAGTGGCCGTGTTACCCAGCCCAGCCCCGAGGTAGATGTCGCCGAGGGCAGTCAATACGTGCTGATTCACAATAGGGCCGAGCAGACCCTGACGGTGATGGTGAAACTGGGCGATCGCGCGATCGCTGAGTTCGACTCTACGGGAACTGTGCTCAGCGCTAGCCCCGCGCTGCAAGACCGACGGCAGTGGCGGCAGATTGCTGAGCGGGTACAGCATAAAAATTTGTTAGCGACCTCTCTGCTACGCTCAACCAGCGGCTTCAGCAGGTGATTTGTAAGCCAAAATTGGGGTGCTGCACTGTCTGCAAAAAGCTGCGATCGCTTTTCAATTGCAACCTGCCTTCGGTAATTTTTGGTTCTGGAGTTTGTTCAAATAAGGTGAGCCAAAGCTAGGAAAGTGGTAGTGACGTGAAATTGCAAAGCACTACCACCTATGAGCACCCATCTTGAAACG
>PYER01000145.1 GCA_003017855.1 filamentous cyanobacterium CCT1 | reverse complement strand
GCCGCTTAGCTCCCTCGCTTTGACCTGAAAGCCCACCGAAATCTTCCGTGGGCTGGCGGCGTTTGTCCAAAGTCAAGCAAAGTGCTGAATTCCCAAAATGGTGCATTTGTTTCATCATTGAGGGCTTCTCGATCTGAAAGTCCGGTACAGCCGTGCTCGTCCTTGCACACTGCCCCCTACAAAATCTTCAGCATTAATGGGGTATTAACCCGAAATCAGTAGACTTCAAGCAGCGTCAGCCAGCCGACTGATGACCGACGTATTTTGCGTGGGGACCAAATCCATTGTGCTGGATGGCTTAAACGGTGGCTGTAGCGACGTTAGAAGAGGGCTTTCACCCGGTAGGATACTACAGGATAATCTAACGCTTCAGCGCAGCCGGCCCAGAATGGCGGGGTTCGCAGCGGTCTGTGGAATTACCAACGGAGTAATGGTTATGGTTGCAATTGCATCGGTTCATGGCAGGCAAATCCTCGACTCGCGGGGCAATCCTACGGTAGAGGTCGATGTGGTGCTGGAGGGGGGCGCAAAAGGTCGGGCTGGCGTGCCTTCCGGAGCCTCGACCGGCATTCGCGAAGCCCTGGAACTGCGGGATGGCGACAAAGCCGTCTACGGCGGCAAAGGTGTGCTCAAGGCCGTGGCCAATGTCAACGACACCATTGCCCCAGCCATCCTCGGCATGGATGCAATGGATCTCGCTGCCGTTGACCACAAAATGTTGACCCTCGACGGTACCGATAACAAAGGCACCCTGGGCGCAAACGCCATTCTGGGCGTGTCGATGGCTGTGGCTCGGGCCGCATCGATCGCGGCTGGCGTTCCCCTCTACGTGCATCTGGGCGGTCCCGACTCGGTGCTGTTGCCGGTGCCCTGCTTCAACATCATCAACGGCGGTGCCCACGCCGACAACAGCGTTGACTTTCAAGAATTTATGATTGCGCCCGTGGGTGCGCCAACCTTTTCTGAGGGGCTGCGCTACGGGGCCGAGGTCTACCACGCCCTAAAGTCGGTACTCAAAGCCTCGGGCTACAGCACCGCCATCGGCGACGAGGGTGGCTTTGCCCCCAACCTCAAGAGCAATGTGGAAGCGATCGAGGTCATTCTCAAGGGCATTGAGAAGGCAGGGCTTAAGCCCGGCGACGACATTGCGATCGCCCTCGACCCCGCTGTCAGCGAGCTATACCAGGAAGACGGCAGCTACCTGTTCTACAAATCTGACAACAGCCGCAAGAGCACTGACGACATGATCGCCCTGTGGGAAAGCTGGGTCAACCAGTTCCCCATCGTCTCCATTGAAGACGGCCTGGGCGAGCAAGACTGGGCGGGCTGGCAGGCCATGACCCAGCGGCTGGGCGATCGCATTCAGCTAGTCGGCGACGACGCCTTTGTCACCAATCCCGCCATCATCGCTCAGGCGATTAAAGACGGCGTCGGCAACTCGACTTTGGTCAAGGTTAACCAGATCGGCTCGATTACCGAAACTCTGGAGGCGATCAAAATGTCCCACGAGGCGGGCTATACCTGCATGGTCAGCCACCGCTCGGGCGAAACCCCCGACGACTTCATTGCCGACCTTGTGGTAGGGGCCAAGACCGGCCAGATCAAGTCGGGTGCCCCCTGTCGCGGCGAGCGCCTGTCGAAATACAACCAGCTGCTGCGGATTGAAGAAGAACTGGGCGATCGGGCCAAATACGCTGGCGTCGATACCTTTAAGCGCAAAGCGTTGGTCTAGCCCCACCTAACCTATAGGGTTCAGGGTTCAGGGTATACGGTCCAATGCCTGCCGTGAACCTGAAACCTTGAACTTTGAACCCCACTAATATCGAATCCGCCTTGGCTACCCCCAGTTGGGCTGGGCAAACACCGTTTGCCCCTACTCAAGCCGCCTGTTTGAAATCGGGGTTATGCGATTCGGATTTTGGTATAACCTGTCATCCTTGGTTTGGCAGACTACTAGGGCTGCAAATACTGCCGAAAAAACTCAATTTGCAGCTGTGCCGCCTGGGGCTGATAGCCCGAGCCGTAGAGGCTGTGGCCTACCCCCTCAAACTCATACAGCGTCACCGGAATATCGGCCAGCTCCAGCGCGTCGTGGAAGTTGCGGGCCACATCGACCTGCAAAAAATCGTCGGAACCGTGGAATAGCAGCGCGGGGGTGCGAATGGCCGCCGCATTGTACAGGGGCGATGCCTGAATGTAGCTGTTGGGAGCCTCCATCGGCGTTTGCCCCATCAGGTACGACAGCAGCGACGAGTAGCCCAGCTGCCACTCGGTCAGGGTATCTAGCAGGGAGCACTGCAGGTTGGCCGCCGCCACTAGCCGCGGAAACTGGGCCATCATCTGAGCCGTGTAGTAGCCTCCGTAGGAGCAGCCCGTTACCCCCACCTGGGCCGCCGTCGTCCACCCCTGCTGTATCATCTGGCGAATGATGTTGCCTCCCTCCTGCACATCGATGCGGCCAAAGTTTTGCCCATCGGCCAGGGCGCGGTACAGCTCGGGGCCAAAGCCCTCTCGCCCCGAAAGCGGCACCACCAGCACCGCCAGGCCAAAGTTAGGCAGCAGGTTGAGGGGCATTTCAACTTCGGTGGCAAACTCATTTGTCATCGAGAACCCTGGTCCCCCCTGCTGCCACAGCACGATGGGCACCCCTTGGGGCGGAAAAGCGCTGCCCGCGGGTTGAATCAAGAATCCCTGGCGAGTTGAGTTGGTCTCGCCCTCCCCCGTAGAAAAACTCACCTCGTCAACCCGCACCCGATTGCTGTCGGCTACAGCGGCATTGATCGTGGTCAGCGATCGCGGCTCTCCCTCCCCAGCTAGATCAATCGCAAACAGCTCCGGCGGCTGCGTCACCGACGAAAACCCATAGACCAGGGTGCTGCCATTCTCGCTAGCCACAATCGAGGCCGGATCCACCGATCCCAGCGGCAGCGGTAGAGGAGCGAGGGTGCGTTCGTCCAGGTCGTACAGGTGCAGGTGGCGGTTTAGCCCGTCAACGCCCCAAAACAGCAGGCGATCGTCGCCTAAAAACCGCCCCGCCGACTCCGTTGGCCCCCGCAGCGGCTCAGCAGCAATAGTGTCTAGCAGGGTGCCATCCAGGTCATACAGCTCAAAGTAGGCCGACTCAGGGAACACATAGGATGGGTGGGGGCGTCCAGCCACCTGGCTAGGCCGGTAGCGTTTGACCAACAGACGATCGCCATCGGCACTCAGGCTAGCCTCAGCAAAAGGGTTGCCGCCCTGACTCGGGGCGTTTAGCTCCAGCCGCAGCGGCTCGGGCTGCGAAAAGTCGAATACCCGCACGGTGCTGTGCTGGTAAAAGGGATTCTCGTCGGGGGCCAGCCGACCCAGGGCATCCTGCACCACCGGGTTGGCCAGGCTAGCGGCATTGGGGGTGCGATCGTACAGTCGCCGCTCTTCTCCCGACGCCATCACCAGCGCCACCTGAGCGCCGCTGACCGACCAGGCCGGGGGCCGAATCTCCAAATCTTCCGGCAGGCGGGCTACCTCCAGCCGGCGCAGCGACGGCAAAAACACGATGTAGATAATGTCTTCGGTCTCGCCGTAGACCCGCACCGCAAACTTCGAGAAATCTGGGGCCACCCCCAGAACCTCCCCATCCTCGGGCTGGGTGGGGTAGACGCGGGTGCGCGAGGCGATTTCAGTCTCCCGATTTAGGGTAATAATTTCCCACGGCCCGTAGGGGTCCTGCTGCACGTAGCGCAGGGTGTCGTTGTCGATCCACCGCAGCGGCAGATCGGGGCTGATCAAATCGTATTCCAGCGCCAGGGCGTCGCTGAGCTCCCCCGTGCGAATGTTGAGAAAATGCAGCCGCCGCTCCTCTGGGAAAATGCGGCTGCTGACGGCGATGACCAGCGTAGTGCGATCGGGACTGAGCGTGCTGAGCACGTCGATCTGCTGCACGCCCAGCAGTGTCTCTAGCCGAGCCTGGTCAGCCTCCGCCATGGGCGGCAGCTCCAGCCCATCCAGCCCCACTGGAATGATTTCTGCGATCGCGGGAGCAGCAACAACCATCGCTGTCGCTCCCAGCAGGCTCAGGCTGCGCGATCGCCAGACCGCTGTTTGACCAGCACCAGTGGGCAACCTAGAGCAACGCAGGGATCGGGTTAACCGGCTTAAAAAACTAAAATTACGCCAGGAATGTGCCACTGGGTCTCTGTAAATAAAGATAAGCAATTAGAGACAAGCCATCATAGCGTTATCCTCCGACCCAACAGGCGATCGCGCCGGGGTTTGTTAACAACCCGCCACCCCTAGCCCCGAGATGTGTTCCGCAAGCTACCGTGAAAGAAGACTACCCGTACCGCCCGTGACCCAGGCCGTGACCCAGGAATTTCAGATTTCGATTACCCCAGTTTTGGGAGCCGATACCTACTGGCTGCGCACCGAAGCTGTCGCCACCGGGGTGCCCCTGGCCGAAGCCCAGGTCACCTGGCCCCTAGAGACCTGGCTGGCCCAGGCCGAGGCGCTATTTCAAGACCCGCTGCACGCGCTATTGACAGCGCCTGCTGCCCAACCTGGCAGCCTGCCACTGCACCATTCCCAGCTTGACAATCCCTGGTCTCAGCTAGGTCAAGCCCTTTACCAGGGCATTTTTCAGGGGCGCATTCGCGATAGCTGGGTGGCGGCCCAGAGCGTCGCTCAAAACCGTCGCCAGCCCCTGCGGCTGCGGCTGGGCTTCAAAGACAGCCGGGTGCAGCGCCTGCCCTGGGAGCTGCTCTACGGCGACGATCGCCCCCTGGCCACCGGCCTCGATGTCACCCTGTGCCGCTACTACCAGAGCCAAACGGTATCTGACCTGGCCGCGATGGCTCCTTTGGCTCCGGCCAGCGTTCCCCTGCGTGTGCTAGTGGTAATCTCTGCCCCTGACGATCAGGAGCGGCTGGCCCTGCGCCAGGAAGTGCAGAGCCTAATGAATAATTTGCAGTCAGCTGACCCTGGGCACCTGGCGTTAGCGGTCACCATTCTGGAGCAGCCGGGACGGCCCGAGTTAGTGCAGGCCCTGGAGCAGGGAAATTTTCAGGTTTTGCACTACGCTGGCCACAGCGACGCGGGTGAAACCGGCGGCGACCTGTTTCTAGTCAACCGCCAGACCGGCCTCACCGACCGCCTCAGCGGCGAAGACCTGGCCGGGCTCCTGGTCAACAACGGCATTCGCCTGGCGGTGTTTAACTCCTGCCGGGGGGCCTACACCCCCCGCGACGACGCTCAGGCGGGCTGGCGCGACCAAAACCTGGTGCAGGCTCTGGTCAACCGGGGAATGCCGGGAGTGATTGCCATGGCCGATCGCATTCCTGACGATGTAGCGCTCACCTTCACCCAGCTGCTGTACCGCAACCTGCACCAGGGGCACCCCATCGACCTCTGCCTCAGCCGGGTGCGCCAGGGGCTGATGTCGGCCTACGGCTCAGACCACCCCTTCTGGATGCTGCCGCTGCTCTACCTGCGGCCTGACTTCAACGGCTATTTGTATGCCAGAGAGCACGCCGCCCCGCTTCACGGCTTCGACGACTTTGGCGAAGCAGATCTGGCCGAGGCCGCCCTGATGCTGCCTGACTACAGCACCGACCCCGACATCTCGGGTTTGGCCGCCGAAATACTGACCCGTCAGGCCAGTGATTCTAGAACAGATGGCCTCGAGAATCGCTCCGGTGATGACACCACTGCGCCCCTCTACGACTGGCTGCAGGAGGTAGAGCCACCCGAGGCAGCAGGGGCAAACGCCGCTGTCGCCAATCTAGTGCAGCAGCTTTCGCAACCATCAATCCGCCTCGGCGATGCTTTGGGATCGGCCCCTGGTGGCTATCGGCCCCTGGCCGCTGACCCCACCGAAAACCTCCTGCCTCAGACCGAGACTAGCGCTCGTCCGTCGATACCGCCGCCGCCCGACTCGCCCGCCTACGTTCCCGCTGCTGAGCAGGCCGCCTCAGCCCGGCCCTGGTCTCCTCAACGCCGCTGGTCTCTGCCCTCTAACCTTTTGGTGTGGGGCAGTTTGGGCCTGGCTGGGTTGGGTGCTGTGCTGGGGCTAGCTATCGTCACCCTATCGATGCTCAATCGTCCTGCCCCGTCACCCATCGCGAGCGATCGCTCCGTCGTCAGTGAGAACGACATTGCCGCTCCCGTGACTGATACGGCCCTGCTGACCAGCGCTATCAATGCCCTGACCCTCGATCGCACTAGCACCGCCAGAACTCTGATTGAGCAGATGCTAGACCGCACCGACCTAACCCCTGCCGCATCGGCCCTGGCTACCGCGTCTGCACCCCAGCTGGACGACCCCGATATCGCCTACGTGCGGGGCCGCTTGGTCTGGCAGCAAATGGTCGCTGACCCATCCCTTGGCACTAGCCCCAACGACGCCCTGCGGGCCTGGCTGATGGCCGTCAATAGCCGCCCCGATTTTCTCGAAGCCTGGGTGGGTCTGGGGTTTGCCTACTACGCCCTGGGCGACTACGGCGAGGCGATTAAAGCCTGGGAGCGGGCGATCGCCATTGACCAGGCCCAGCGCCGCGATATTGATCCCGAGGCCAGCCCCCAGGTCGCTAACCCTATCACCGTCAACGCCTACGCTGGTCTGGCGATGGCCTACCAAAACGAAAGCGCCATTACGATCGTGCCTGGGGAGCGATCGCCCTTTCAGCAGCAGGCGGAGAGCTACTACCTGCAAACCCTCGCGCTGGCCCCAGCCATGGTTAATCCCACGGCTCTGGCTCTCCACTGGCTGTGGTCACCAACGCTGATTAACGACTGGCAGACTACGGTAGCGCAGCTCGCGATTAGCAGCGCCGACACCCTGCCAGACAGTGGTAACTAGTGCCCTCACAGCCCAGGTTTAGAGTGCTAGCATTGGTGAACCATTAAACTCTGCCCATGCCTAGTACCCTAGCTCTTCTCGCCCACCCGACCCAGGTAGACACCCTGCTAGACTGGCTTTCAAAGCACCGGGGGGTGTTAACCCACTTTCAGATTATGGCCCCGCTGGATATGGCTCAGGGCATTGAACAGGGGTGGGATCTCAATACCATTGAGCTAGTTACCCTCAGAGACCCGGTTCAGGGGGGGGATATTGAGCTGGCCGCCCACATTCTGGCTGGTAACGTAGCGGGGGTCATCTTCTTTACCGACCCAGGGGCAATCGCCACCGCCTTTCCCAGCTTCACCCTGGTGCTGCGGGCCTGCCAAATTCAGGGCACCCCCATTGCCCTCAACGATATATCGGCCACGCTGCTGATGCGCGGCATTGTCGAAAGCCAGATTGCTTACCTGATCTTTAACCCAGTGGCCGGGCAGGGCAACCCCAACACCGATTTAGCCCTGATCAAAGAGGTGCTAGAGCCACAGATTATGGTCAATGTGACCATGACCAAACCCGACCTCGACCCGGCCGATCAGGCGCGCGAAATTATCGACCATATCCTCTCCAAAAATGAGCACGATATGGGCCGCAGCCTGATTATCGCCTCCGGTGGCGACGGCACTGTGTCGGCGGTGGCCGGAGCTACCATGGGTACTGGCATTCCGCTCGGCGTTATTCCTCGGGGTACAGCCAACGCTTTTTCGGTTGGGCTGGGCATACCCACCAACCTGCGGGCGGCTTGCGAAACGATTCTGGCCGGTAATACCCACGTGATTGATGCTGCCCGCTGCAACGATATACCTATGATTCTGCTAGCCGGGGTAGGGTTCGAAGCTGGCATGGTCGATGGGGCCAGCCGCCAGCTCAAAAACGAGCTGGGCAACCTGGCCTATGTGCTCTCTGGGGTGAGGCAGTTAGCTGCCGCCGCCCCCTTCACCGCAACCCTCGAAATTGAAGGCGAAGTGTCTACGGTGACAACTAACGCCATCACCGTCGCCAACGTCGCTCCACCGACCTCCGTACTGGCTCAAGGGCTGGGCGAAGTCATTCCCGATGACGGCCTGCTGGAGGTAACCATTTCTACCAGCACCACCCGCCTCCAGGGCATTAACGCCCTGGCCTCCTTAATGGCTGCTGCCGCCTGGGGCAACCCCACCCAGCGCGACGACATCACCTGCCTGCGCACCAATCGCCTCAAAATCACCACCGACCCACCCCAGAAGCTGGTGATTGACGGCGAAATTATAGAGGCTAACCCGGTGCTATTTGAGTGTTTACCTCAGGCGCTAACAGTATTTGCGCCGTTAGAAACCGTCTAATAGCAATCCTGAATGAATACCTCAAATTTGTAGGCATGTAGCATGCTGTACTCCTGAAAGGTTCCTGAGATGAATCAGGGTTCACCAAATCGGCTTTCGATGGGACACTACTCTGGTGACTGACAAAACTGCTGAAACCTTTGTCCTGGCGCAGATTGGGTTTTGTTGGGTTAACCCAACAAAATCGTTGCTGGTGTTGGGGGTTTGCTTCGCTCAAGATTAACTACATTAAACCTTTTACCAGTCAATCAGGACATTGTTGGTACGCAAACGTTTTATATGGTGTTTATTTTGGGCCTTGTAGCTGTTAGCTTATGTCCTAACAACAATTCTCTTTGTTTTTATTACTAAGGTTCTCTGGCCGCTCTGGAACGGGTACATCCCGAATTTGCAAATCCATAGAATTTAATGGACGGCTGGCCCGTCATGCCCGTGCAAACGGGCATCCAATCGAGAGCAGTGGCTACCAAGTGGATTTCCGCGGAGGCGGGAATGACAAGCACGATTTTTTCCCAAAATCAATAGCGCAGCACATTTACAAAACTGGGATGCCCGCTCTGGAATGGCTTCGCCAACGGCTTCGTCCAGAGAATGCTAGTTAAGCGGAGTCGTTAGCTTTGGTCTCCCAAAGAGAGAACGCCAGCAATAGGCGGCATCGATTGGGAGGACTGGTATAAGCTACTGAGCCAACGCAATCTTTAAGGATTGGGCTGTTGCTCAGGTCGGTATTCTCGCAGCCAGCAGCGTTCTAAAAAACGTACCTGATGTAAGTACCAAAACCGCCAGGGATTGTAGACGGTTTTATAAGTTCGACAAAAAACCGGTTGATAAAGATAAGGCAGGAGAGGAAACCGCATGGCTCTGAATAGATCGGATAAATAGTTACGAAGCTGAGATAGCATTCGCTTAATGGCTTATTCAAGGGGCAATACAGCCTTCGACCGGGCTGCTTCCTCAGTATAGGCAGATGAAAAAAGAGACCCAACACTGGATCTCTCAGATGGAAAGATATTTAATAATCGAACACAGAATTTATACTGCCGCCAAATAAATAGCGCTGCCATGGAGTGACATGGCAGCGCTATTCGCTATTCAGCGGGTAATGGAGCTGACGGGAGTCGAACCCGTGTCCGCTCTGAGTATTAACACACCACTCATTCACAGGCTTAGCCCGTCTAACCCTCGGGGCCGGAACCGCCACTTATCCCGGACGGCGGGATTCTCTGGCTAAGTCTTTGTCAATGGATCCACCAGAGGAGATTCATCGACGCATCCGTTGGGGTTTGTCCATAGCTCTTAACGGAGTCAAACTATGAACGCTCGCTAAACTAGGTTTAGATTAAGCGGCAACAGGTGCAGCTTTACGAGCAAAAGGAACGATAGTGTTCGCAGTTACGTTTGTTTTGAGCCTTGATTTGCGAGAGCAGACTCCCTCTCGGCCTGTATCACAGCGTGACTTTCGTCAAAACGTCGAAACCGTTACAGCCCCTTGCGTTGAATTTACACAACTCGTTTGTTCATCCATTATAGATCACTTATAGATCACTGATACAAGGATGGGGAGAAGGGGAAAAATCGCTGTCGCTGCTGCTCTAGGCCCTGAAGCTTAAGAATTGATTGGCATAGCTAGCTTGACGGCCTGGAATCAGACGAGATACCTCCTGTAAAACGCGGACTCAATAAACCCTGATCTCTAAGCGAAACCGTAGCCAGACCCCTCCTGAATGGCGTGGAGCTGTTTACCTCCTATGGCGTCCAGCGCAGGTGCACTTGGTGCCCCTATGAATCCCTTATGGGGCTAATAACCTTTCGTAAACTCGATAGGGTAACCATCAAAGTATAATATTTACTTAATAGTTCTGTTTGGGCTAGGGGTGCCTATCATCGGCAGCGCTTGCTCGGGCAGACTCTAGATTATTAACTTTCTTTCATAGTTACCCCAACATTTCGCCCTTGGGCGGCTGTTTGCAGCAATAAGGACTTTTTCCCTATGACCACGACCAACGACTCTAGCAACGGTAGTGCCGACACCCCTGAAAAAGAAGCCGCTAGCCGTTCTACCCGAGGCCGCAATAAGCGCAGCGCCGCAGCTGGCGGCGATATTGTAAAAGCTGGTATTAACAACGGCGATGTTATGGTGCTGGCTGACAATACCCGTGTTGTCGAAACCGATACCCTGCCAAACCACCGCCCCATCGCTCTGGGCACCTTTGAAGTTGTCGGCACCCTCGATCGCGCTGGCGTTCGCCCCATTGGCGCTAATACTTTCGAAATATCAACCGTTGATACGTTACCTGGGCACCGCCCGGTTGCTGTCAGCCACCTACATATTGCTGATATTCACACGCTGCCCGGCGATCGCCCCATCGCCCCTAACGACGATGTGGATCCGCCAGCCTCCATTCTGATGGGCTACCTCGACTAAGCGTTAACCCTGTCCAACAAAAAAGCTCCTCACAGCGAGGAGCTTTTTTGTTGGATAACCAAAGACCAAGTGCTGACGATAATGCAGAAGACTCTGAATTAGATCAACGGGAACCTGGTCTTGAATACTTAAACTTAGCCAGCCGCTACCGTGGCGGCAGCGGGGTAGACGCTGACTTTTTTACCGCTCTTGCCGCGGCGCTCAAAGGTGACAACGCCATCGACTAGGGCAAACAGGGTGTCGTCGCCGCCGCGACCCACGTTTTCACCGGGGTGAATTTTGGTGCCCCGCTGCCGGATCAAAATATTGCCTGCGCGCACGGCTTCGCCACCATAGCGCTTGACGCCCAGGCGCTTAGCGTTTGAGTCGCGCCCGTTACGAGTACTACCGGTACCTTTCTTGTGAGCCATGGCTGTGTCGTCCTTAACCTACCTACTGTTTAATCTAGCGTGAGATGGGGCTGCCGGGCTATTCGGCGTCGGCATCGGCTGTTTCTGTTGCGGTCGGGGCTACCTGGGCGGCAGCTTCGCCTGCAATCGCCTTGCCGTTCACCTGAATCGAGTTGATCATGACTCGGGTGAGCTCTTGGCGGTGACCCTGCTTTTTGCGGGTTTTCTTTTTGGGCTGCATCTTATAGACGATGACTTTGCGGCCCCGCAGGTGGCTGACAACGCTGCCGGTCACGGTTGCCCCATCTACGACGGGCTGACCCACCAGAGCTTCGCCATCGTTGTCGACAAACAGCACCCGCTCCAGGGTGACTTCGTCGTCGACTTCTAGAGCCAGACGGTCAATGTCGTAGAAGCGACCGGGCTCAACCCGGAGCTGCTTACCACCGGCTTCAACAATTGCATACGTCATTTCTTTACCTCATAACCGCCGTACAGGTGCCAACTGACCCCACAGGTGGGGCTCCACGGGGGAGGCGTTAGCCTTAGGAACCTGATCCGAGCGCATAAACACAGTCTTCCATTATTCCAACTAGGTTTCTGCTCTGTCAAGGGCCTAAGCGCAAAACCAGCGCAAAGGCGCGAAGAAACTGGCGATTTGTCCTGATCGGCCGCGTTTTGGTGCGGAGAAGACATTGGGAGTTCTGCGCCGGGCGCGAAGATGGGGAGCGCAAGTATGGATGTTTGGCTTTTGGCGGCTCAGCTTATGGTTAGCGGCGCGGCTACTCCGTTAGAAACGGCTGGCGCGGCAGAAGATGCGATGGCCGCACGACCTCTTACTCAGGTTAGCCTCTCTGGATCCTCAGACCAGATGACCTATCCCGACGCTGGCCTCAAGCGCGATCGCACCATGGCGGTTTCAGCTCCGGTGACTACCCAGCCGGCTCCCTCGATGGAGGCGGCCGTCAACCGCTGGCCCAGCCCCAACCAGGTGATGACCCCTGGCCGCCGTTCTGCACCACCGCTGGGGAGCGCCCATCTCAAACCCGTTACTGGTTCGCAGCTCTACCAGTTTCGTGCGGCGGCCCTGGCGGCTGGTGAGCTATACGCCCAGGCGGTTCCCCAGCGGTACCTCGACCAGTGGCAGCGGGCATTTATATCGCCTACCCACAGCGATTGGCAGCGGCTGCTGGCCGCCGAAGCCGCGACGATGACTCGCCGCCAGGGAGAAGCTACTCTAGCCATCATGGTCGGCGATTCCTTGGCTCTGTGGCTGCCTGTGGACGCGCTACCCCCCGGGCAACTCTGGCTCAACCAGAGTATCTCGGGCGAAACCACGACCCATATGCTCCAGCGGCTGCACTACTTTGCGAACACTCGCCCCCAGACTATTCACATGATGGCGGGCATCAATGACCTGAAAAACGGCGTGCCCGAGGCGGAGGTGCTGGATAACCTCTACCAGATGATGACGCGCCTGAAGCAGCAGCATCCCCAGGCGCAGCTGGTGGTGTACTCTATTTTGCCGACACGGCTGAGGGATATACCCAGCGATCGCATTCAGCGGGTCAATCAGCGACTGGCTACGCTGGCTGGCTACCAGGAGGCCACCTTTGTTGACCTACAGCCTACCTTTAGCGATGGCCAGGGTCTGCTGCGGCTAGACCTGACTACCGATGGGCTGCACCTCAGCCCTCAAGGATATAGCCTCTGGCAGGCAGCTCTGGTCAGTCCTTAAACTGAGTTTGTGGGCTGGGGCCGCGCCATAATAGGATCAGCTATTGCCCTTTGCCCGAGCGAATACCCGTGCCTAAGCGATCTGCCAAACCCAAGCTGGGAAGACTGCAGAAACTCGACCCGACCGACTACTGGCAGACCCAGGCCGATTTGCAGCAGTGGCTAACGGAGTCGGAGACCCTGGAGCTCTTGAGCGAAGCCGTGGGGCTGGAACTGTCGCTGCCAGACACCGATGAGGCCCAAACTGAAGCCTATACCTTGCTGCTGGAAGCCGATGGCGAGGTAGCGCTGGTGGCTGGTTATCTGGGTACGCCTGAGGCGGCTGACCTGGGCAGTCTGTTGGCCTGGGCGGCGGCGGCTGAGGCGACGATGGTAATTTGGGTTGCTCCAGCATTTGCTGCAGATGTCTGCCATACCCTCGACTGGCTGGAGCAGGCAAGTGAAACGATGTTTTTAGGCGTCACAGTGGAGCTGTGGAGCATTGGCAAAGCGGCGATGGCGGCCAATTTTATGCCCATCTGCGGCGCTGTAGACGATAGCGATGCCGAGCTTGAAGAATCTGAGGATGCTGAGGCTGAGGCAGACCTCCCCACTGAGCCGGAGCCTGAACCTCTAACGGAACTGCAGCAGGAAAATTTGGATTTCTGGAGCGGCCTGTGCGATCGCCTGGATCGTGTCGGCAGCCTGGTCAAAGCAGGGTCTCCCTCCATCGAGTCAACGATGGGGTTTGCCATCGCTCGGGCTGGCTTTCGCCTCAATGCCATTCTCGATCGCGATCACAACAGCCTCTACACCGAACTGCTGCTGTCGGGGATCGATGCCCAGCCCCACTTTCACCTGCTGGCCCAGGATCGCGAGGCGATCGCCGACGACATTGGCCTACCGCTGATATGGGATGGCGCCGGGGATCAAACCTGCATCGTGGCCACCGCTCTGGCCGATGTTGATTTGGGCGATCGCAACCTGTGGCCCACCTACCAGGCCTGGTTCTGCGATTGTTTAGAGCGGTTTTACGAAGCTTTCTTTGACCGCATTAAGCAGCTTGACGCCAACAGCTACCAGCCGCTGCCGCGCCATCAAGCTACCGACTTGAATAATGCGCTGATTTTACCTGCGCAGCCTCGGGGGTGAGGAGGGGTAGATGGGTGGATCGGTAGGTGGGTAGGTGGGTGAGTGAGTGGGTGTGATGTCTGCTGATGCTTGTCCTTGTGGGAGTGGTGAGGGCTTTGGGAATTGCTGTCAGCCCTACTTGCTGGGGCGGGAGGTGGCGCCGACGGCGGAGGCTTTGATGCGATCGCGTTATACCGCCTACCACCAGGGCGATGTTGACTATTTGATTGCGACCCATCATCCCACTCAGCGGTATGGGGGGCAGCGGGCGGCGCTTGTGCAGAGCGTGGCTACAACGCGCTGGCTGGGCTTGCGGGTACTGGCTACCGAGGCGGGGCAAACGAGCGATGCTCGGGGAGCCTCCCAAGAGGGAGAACGCCAGGGCGTGGTGGAGTTTGTGGCCTACTACGAAGACCCCAAGCCGGGGCAGGTGCATGAGCGATCGCGATTTGTGCGCCAAAAAGAGCGCTGGTTCTACGTCGATGGCGATGCCCTGCCGCCGCTGGTGCCCAAACGCGGCGATCCCTGCTGGTGCGGCAGCGGCAAAAAGTACAAAGCCTGCCACGGCCGCTGAGGGAAGTTTTAAGAATTACCGCAGCCGGTGCTCCGGCCCTGCCCGAGCAATCCATACTCAGAACAATTTGCTAGGGCACCAGCCATCGCCGCTATGACAGACTTCACTACGATCCAGCCCGTTGAGGAGGTTGTGCTCACGCCTGAGGTGCTCGATCGCGTGCGCGAGGGCGTTGCCATCTCTCAAGATCCGGTCGTGCGTCAGTGCATTGCCGACGACCTGACCGAACTCAGCGCGATCGCGGCAGGCACCGCCGACCGGCGAGTGAGCGGCTGGTTTCGCCGCTGGGTAATGCGCCGCCTGATCAAAAGCTTCTTTCGAGTGCGAATTGAAAACCCAGAGCACATTCCCACCCAGCCCAACGTGCTGACCGCCAACCACCTGAGTCACTTAGATCCATTTCTGCTGCTGGCCTTCTGCCCGCCCTATCCCTACTACTACATCCTGGGCGATGCCCGCACGCTGTACAACAAGTGGTGGAAGCGCTGGCTGATTGGCTGGGCCGGGGGCGTCATCCCGCTGGAGCGCTGGTGGAAGGAAGATGTCGCCGTCATGGCCGCCGCCGACAGTGGCCACAGCGACTTGGTCTCCCTCGCCACCGAGATTCGAGACCACGTGCCCAACGGCAGTTCTATTCAGCAAATGCGGCAAATTGACCAGGCGGTGCAGTCGCTGCTGGGTCGGGGCGATGGCATTATGCTGTTTCCCGAAGGTCGCCTGGGCGAGCAGGAAGGACATATGCATGCGCTCAAGCGAGGGTCAGTGCTCTACGCCATGCGATCGGGGGTGCCTATCTACCCGGTAGTGATTATTGGTACCAAGACCCTCTACTTTCGCAAGCGGCTAACCCTGCGGTTTGGGCCGCCAGTGCATGTGCCTCACCAGCCCAGGCCCAAGCGCGCCGCGATCGACGCCGCCCTGGCTCATCTAGAGCAGGCCTTTCAGGCATTGCTGCCCGCCGACTACCAAGAACCCCAGGGGCCGAAGCTGCTTAACCACTGGCTCAACCACCTGTTTTGGTAGTTTCATTCTGAATCCGCTTTAGCTAACCCCGATTGGGCTGGGCAAACACCGTTTGCCCCTACACCAGCCGCCTGTTTGGAACCGGGGTTATGCGATGCGGATTTGCCCTGAAAATAAAGCTGACAAACCAAGATTCGACCGTTCTTAAGCCACCTGCTTCGTGAGGTCAACTTGA
>PYER01000474.1 GCA_003017855.1 filamentous cyanobacterium CCT1 | reverse complement strand
GGGCCTGCACCGATCGCCGGGTATTAGCCAGCCCTTCGCGGGCCAGGTCGCAGGCCCGCTCGATGTTGGCCTGGGCGTCGGCCAGGGGACCAGCGGGCTCGGCCAGCGCCAGCGAGGCCGCCTGTAGGCGCATCAAAATGCTGGTAAAGAGCTGGGCCAGGGTGTCGTGAATGTCACGGGCCATGCGGTTGCGCTCTTCCGTGATCGCCGCCGACTGGGCGACCTCGGCCAGTCGGGTAAGCTCCAGGGCCAGCACCGCCTGGTTGCCCAGGGCAAAGGCCAGCTCGGCTTCTTCGGGCATAAACACCCGTCGATACTGAAACCGCATCACCAAAATGCCCCGCAGATCGTCGCCCAAAAATAGCGGAATCTTCAGCGCCGCCTGAATGCCCCGCTGCTGAAAGTAGTCGCGAAAGTGCTCGTACACGGGCTGGGTGGCAAAGTCTTCGGGATAGTCGCTGATGATTTCCCGCTTGCGCAGCCGAGCCAGCACGTCCTGGTTGCGAATCTTGCGGGCGATCGCCCGCGTGGCGCCGGGATGGGCGATCGCCCCCTCGTGCTTAATCTCGCCATCTTCGTAGGAGACAGACAGGCAAAACAGCCCGTTTTCGTAGCGCCAGAGCCCTGCCTCGGCGGCCATAAAGCGATCGGTACAGACCATCAGCAGATGGCCCAGGAAATTCTTTAAATCGGGCTCACTGGCCAGCTTGCTGAGGGAGGCCTGCAGGACCTGGTTGGCCTGGGCCAAATCTACGGTTGGCTTTTGGGCGGTAGTCGCAGGCCGGGCTGGCGCAGGGTTGAACGCTCGGCCGAGATGATGCAAAAAGTTAAACAAGCTGGTAGTCCCCATTTTGATTTTGGTCGTTTTCCATGGGTTACCGGCTCAGGTCATTTGACGTTTAATCAGCTGGCTAAACAGGCCGGGCTGCCCCGCCAGCTCCTCAAAGCTGCCCTGCTGCACCAGGCGACCCGCCTCCAGCACGTAGATGCGATCGGCGTGGCGAATGGTGCTGAGGCGGTGGGCAATCACCACCCGCGTCACCTTGAGCTGGTTCAGGCTGTCGGTGACGATCGCCTGGGTGCGGTTATCCAGGGCGCTGGTGGCCTCATCCATCAGCATAATTTTGGGTTTCACCGCCAGAGCCCGGGCAATCAGCAGGCGCTGGCGCTGGCCCCCCGACAGGTTGCTGCCCCCCTCGCTGACCACCGTGTGCATCTGCATCGGCATGGCCCGCAGGTCGGCGGCCAGACCAGCCTGCTCGGCGGCAGCCCAGGCGTCGTCAAGGGAAATTAGCGCTCCCCCAGCCAAATTCTCAAAAATAGACCCGGCGCTGAGGCGGCTGGTCTGCAGCACCACGCCGCACTGGCGACGCACCGCCACCACATCCAGCCCCGCCAGGGCCTGACCATCGTAGTAGACGCCGCCCGCCTGGGGTGTGTCAAACCCCAGCAGCAGGCGCATGGCGGTCGATTTGCCTGAGCCCGACGGCCCCACCAGGGCGATAAATTCCCCAGGCTGGGCCGCAAAGCTAACGTTGTCGAGAATCACCGGCCCCTCATCGCTGTAGCGAAAGGTGACGCGATCGACCGACAGCGCCCCGCTCAGCTGCCCCGGATCGGCCTTGGTCAGAGTTACCTCAGGCTCGGCCAGCAAGATGGGGCTGGCCCGCTGCCACAGGGGCACAACATCCAGCAGATCCACCAGGGTATCGCTGAGGCTGGTGGCTCCGGCGATAAAGGTGCCAAAGGCCACCGAAAAGGCCAGAAACGTGCCGGTGGAAAGCCCCGCCTCTTCGCTGCTCAGCATCTGACTGCTCAGCCAGAACAAAATCACCGTGGTCAGCACCGGCAGCATGGTGTTGAACACCGCTACCCCGTCCTCTAGCTGCTGGGTGCTGAGAGTGAGCCGCAGCTGCTGGCCGTAGAGCTGGCCCCAGGCGGCAAAGGCGCGCTCCTCGGCCCCGGCCATGCGCAGCTTGGCAATGCCGTTGATCAGCTGCACCACCAGCCCGTAGAGCTGCCCCTGAATTTCGAGCAGCGGTCGGTAGCGGCGCACCAGCACCAGGCCCGATGCCACGGTAACGGTCATCACCAGTAGCCCCACTACCACCGCTACCGCCGCCAGCGATGGGCTGTAGTAAATCAGCAGGCCCAGATTCAGCAGCGAGAAGACTCCGGCAAACAGCCCCTGCAGTGCCGAGCCGCTGAGCTTGCGGCGAATGGCGCCAATGCTCGATACCCGCGAGGCTAGATCGCCCGTGGGGTACTGCCGAAAAAAGCTGGTCTTTAGCGTCAGTAGACGATCCCAGACGGCGGCCTGCAGGTGGGCGTCGGCCCCGGTTTCGACCCGCAGGGTGGCGATCGCCTGGGCCAGCTGAAAGCTCGCTGCCCCAAAGGCTGCCGCCAGCAGCCCCAGACCAATTTGCCACAGCAGGGCGCGATCGCCGTAGGGCACCACCGTATCGACCAGGGCTGCGGTGGCCTGGGGCACCACCATGCCAATCAATGTTGCGGCAACACCCGTCAGGCCAATCAAGAGCCAGTCGCGCTCCTGACCGCGAAAGGCAAAGCGCAGCAGCGACAGGGCGTTGAGTTCTCCTGTGGGGAGGGGGCGGTAGAAGACGAAGGCGACGGGGTCGAGGTGG
>PYER01000473.1 GCA_003017855.1 filamentous cyanobacterium CCT1 | reverse complement strand
GGGGTAGCAGCGAGGCCATCTGCCCCGTCACCACCGCCAATACTGTCATCGTGGCTAATGCCAGCACCGATCCGACAAACACCCATCGACGGGCATGGCGCATGGATAAAATTGCAGTTATAAAAAAGGTCTTATCTCCTAGTTCGGAGACAATAATAAGCAATAAACCTGCGGTAAAAGCAGCTGCCATAGCTTCCTCAAGATTTTTAAATGCCTAGCTTTACTATTTCATAAAATCTCTGGAACTTCAAAATACCAGTCTTTCCAGAGGATTTTCAAAATGAATTAGTGCTGTTGTTTTCATTTTTTATTCATTTTGCAGTCACAGAGATTTCATGATTAAAATTTTTGGCTATTGCCCCCGTCATTGGCTAAGCAAGCAGTCAAAAATCAGCGATTAGAAAACGACTGTGAAGGGTGCCACAGCGTTTTCAGTCCAGTGTGGTGCAGACAAGGGGCTAACAAGGGGCTTAAGTCCCTTGTTGATAAGCTATGAGCGTGCCCCGCTAGCATTGGGAAAGGCTCTAATCCCGCTGAAGCGATCGCCATCAAAATGCCAATCAAACCTAGAAACCCCGTAAAAATCAGCTGGAGTCGGTGGCTCGGAATGGGTCTGTTGTGGGGCGTTGGTCAATTCCTGATCGGTGTCCCGTCGGCCTTGGCGGAGGGACTGGAGCCCCTATCAGCGGATCAGGTGGCCGAACAGATGGAGAGTCTATCGGGCTGGCGCAGGGACGGGCAGCAGATTTTCTGCACCTATCGGTTCGAAGATTTCGTAGCGTCCGTTGACTTCGTCAATCAGCTGGTGGCCCCCGCCGAAGCGGCAGCCCACCATCCCGATTTAGCCATTGCCTACAACCAGGTCACCGTCAGGCTCACTACCCATGATGCTGGGGGACTGACCGCCCAGGACTTCGCACTGGCCCGGACGGTGGAGCCGATCGCGGCTGCACTGGCCGTAGTTCCTACCTGTCTGACGGATTAGGCCGGGGCGGCCCCCGGAACGGCCATCGGATCCCAGGGGCGATCGCTGGCTTGGTACGGTGTTTGGCTCGGAGCCTGCACCGGATTGGGCTTGAGGGCGTGGGTAATCTGGTGCAGCCACCAAAAATCTTCGGTGCGAATGGCCTCAAAGCCGACCGCCCCCAGCCAGGCATCCGTGCTGCCCTGGGCATAGGCTTGAATGAAAGGCTCCTCAAAAATATTGCTCAACCATTCGGTACTCCGCAGGGTGCGCTGGTTGCCGTCCAAAATCACCACTTCGCCACCGGGGCGCAACAGTCGAAAAGCCTCTTGCAGAATGGCTTTGGCCACTGAGGGCGGCGTTTCGTGGAACAGCAGCGAGGCGGTGACTAGATCGAAACTGCCCTCCGGTAGCCCCGTAGCGGCAGCATCTCCATGGCGAAACTGAATCGGTAGATTAGCGGCCTGGGCTTTGCGATCGGCCATCACCAGCATGTAGGGAGACAGGTCGAGACCAATTACTGCGGCCTGGGGAAAGCCCTGCTGCATGAGTACGGTGGTCGAGCCCGTGCCACAGCCCAAATCTAAAATTCGTCGGGGATAGCCCTTGACGGATTGCACCGCGGCTTCCCGGACCCAGACTTCATTCGGTGGGAGCACGTACCGGGTAATGGGGTCGTAGGTAATCGCGGCGTCAGGGGTCAGGTAGCCTTTATCGATGCCGTGGAAGGGGGCATTCAGGTAGTAGTCTGGGTAGGTCACCTGAGGGTTGGTGAGGACATGGGTCGCGGTGGGCCAGTCGATGCTGTTACGGAGGTGCAATAGCGCTTCTCGATCCATTAGCAGGTTGAAGACCGGCGCGAGGAATTGCTCAAAGAGGGTGTCTTTACGATTGGCCATAGGATATTTGATGGGGATAGTGGGCTCGAACCCTACCCAGTTTGATTTAATCTAACTCGAGGTTAGAGTAATCGACCGCCAAAGAATTTTTGCAGTGGTCCGGTCCGATTCTGGTCGCTACATCTCTGCGCTGGTTCTGCAAAGCCTAGAGCCGCTTCCCATGGGGCCGTTTCAGATTCCATCAGCTATCGGCTCCTCGCGAAGGGCCCTGATTCTACAAAAAAGGCACTCTCCCTCAGGGAAAGTGCCGCAAACCTTAGATTGTCTAGGAAAGGAAATCAGAGTCTGCCTAGGTGGCTACCGAACGGCAGCTCCCCGATACTTGAGACCCTCTACATGAGCTTCACCGTGACTATCGGTGGCTACATGACGGGTAACAACCGCGCCCCGATAGCGTCCGATTACTTCCTCAGAAACATGGACATCGGCAACGGTGACTTCGTAATTGATTCCGCGGTACTTGAGTGACATATTTCGCCTCGCTTTAGGGTCTTGAAGGGTACAGAGGCGCGTTCCTTCAGGGTATTACCCCCTACTTCCGTCTCTTTTAATAGAGAGATGAACGTTTTGTTTATGTAGCTATTTTTACTATTTATTCCTGGCTAGTCAAGATGGTGTGTCAGGAGTTGTTGAAAAACTGGCAAACGCCTGCTGGATGGCCCAAGGCGGCCCGGCCGCGCTATGGTTCATGAGTCTATCGCATTCTGTCTAGGTTCCATGTCCCAGCCTGTTCTGAAAAACTACATCAACGGCCAGTGGTGCCCCTCTAGCGCCAGCGACAGC
>PYER01000144.1 GCA_003017855.1 filamentous cyanobacterium CCT1 | reverse complement strand
GTAGGGTGGGTAGGGTTAGGGTGCCCAGGTGGGGAAGTGGGTTTAGGTGCGGTGGCAAAGCCTTTCTAAGTGGGAGTCGTCTGGGACGATGCCTTAAACATCGCTTTTACAATCAGGAGAACGTCATTCCACATCATTTTATGTCTCCCGAAGCTATGTCCTTTTCTGCCGATACCCAGGCTATTCACAGCGGTCGGGGCATTGACCCAGCCACTGGGGCGCTGACCGCCCCCATTCACCTCTCGACCACTTTCGAGCGCGACGCCGATGGCAGCTACCCCAAGGGCTATATCTATGGCCGCAGCGGCAACCCCAACCGCGACGCCCTTGAGACGGCCCTCACTGACCTAGAACAAGGGGCCGAGGCCGTCACCTTTGCCTCCGGATCTGCCGCCACCTTTAGTCTGCTGCAGGCCCTTAGCCCTAGCGACCACGTGATTGCGCCCCAGAGCGTTTACTTTGGTGTGCAGCAGATGCTGAGCCAAATTTTTGCCCCCTGGGGGCTGAGCTATACCCTGGTTGACACGACCGACCTGGCGGCGGTGGAAGAGGCGCTGCGGCCTAACACCCGCCTGGTGCTGATCGAAACGCCATCGAACCCGCAGCTGGCGGTGACCGACATTCGCGCGATCGCAGCTCTAGCCCACCAGGCCGACGCCTACCTGGCCTGCGACAACACGATCGCCTCGCCAGTGCTGCAAACGCCGCTGACGCTAGGGACCGACTTTGTCATTCACGCCACCACTAAGTACCTGGCGGGCCACGGCGATGTGATTGGCGGTGCGGTGGTTGCTCGCGAGATTACCCCGCTGTTTGAGCAGCTGCGGCTGGTGCAGACCGTTGGCGGCGTGGTGCCTTCGCCCTTTGACTGCTGGCTCACCCTGCGAGGGTTGCAAACCCTGCCCCTGCGGGTGCGCGCCCAGGCCCAGGCCACCCAAACGATCGCCACCTGGCTGGTTCAGCACCCCGCCGTTGAACAGGTGCTCTACCCTGGTCTGCCGGGTCACCCTGGTCACACCATTGCCCAGCAGCAAATGCAGGGTTTTGGGGGATTGTTGTCGTTTCTGGTCAAGGGCGACCAGGAGACCGCCATGGGCGTAGCCGCCAAAACTCGTCTGATTGCGCGCGCTACCAGCTTTGGCAGCCCCCACAGCACAGTAGAACACCGCGCCTCGATCGAGAAGGGGACGACCACCGCCCCCAACCTGCTGCGCCTCTCGATTGGTTTGGAGCAGGTGGACAATTTGATTGCCGACCTCGACCAGGCCCTGAAGGGGTAAGCCTATCCACCCGCAAATAACCCTGTTCTGCCACCAACCGCAGGCCAGACTTGAAAACTGGACAGCGGCAAGGAACCCTGACTCGGGCCGAGGCTACAGTCGGTAGCATCACGCTTTTGGAGTCAGTCATGGTCAATCGAGTTCGGCGGCAGTTTCGTCGCTTTTTTAGGCAAGCTCGCACCGTCAACAACGAGCCCGTCAATCGGGCCAGTTTGGCGGTAATCATCTTGATTGACCTGTTCATTCTCTTCAATGTGTTTAGCGGCCTCAGCGACATTAGCCGCTGGCCCCTCAGCCCCTACCAGGCCTACCCCTGCCACGAGCCCTGGTCGGGCTACCGCGCCCAAACCGAAGGGAACCGCGACTACGACATTCTGCGCACCAGCATCCAATTTCAGGACCAGCCGGAGTTTAGCTGGGCCGCCAACTACCGCAACCTGGCTGAGGGTCACCTGGGCGAGGTGTCTTCGATCTGCCTTGACTATGCTGCCACCGCCGACGGTCTCGACACCCCCGAAAATCGCCAGATTCTCACCAGTCTCGACCAGGTGCAAGAGTCCATCGCCACCCTAGAGCAAGAAAACCAGACCATTCGCAGCCAGTACGACTCAACCCTGCTGGAGCAAATTGCCGGGCAGCCCCAGGACCAGTCGATCAACCAGGTGGAAGCGGCCCAGGCCCGCGCCACCCTCGATCGCAACAACGCCAGCCTCCAGCAACTGCGGCAGCAGCAGAGCGAACTGCAAACCCAGCTTACTCAAACCCAGGCCAGCCAGCAGTTTCTCGCCCTGCTCAACAACGACGCGCAGTTTCAATCGCTCGATCGCCAGTATCAGCGGGCCTCGTTTTGGTATCCCACGGTGCAGCTGCTGTTTCAGAGCTTATTTCTGCTGCCGCTGGTGGGGTTGGCCTGGGCCGTATACCGCTTTGCCGAGCGGCGCGGTTACGGGCTGGTGGCGTTGCAGAGCTGGCACCTGTTGGTGATTTTCTGCATTCCTTTGGTGATCAAGCTGTTTGAGGTGCTGCAGTTTGGGGCGCTGTTTAGCTGGCTGTCGCAGGTGGTGGTGACGTTGCTGGGGGGCCTGCTGTTTTTAATCAACTACCTTTACATTTTGCTGGTGCCGCTGGTGGGCTACGGCATTATCAAGTTCTTTCAAAAGGTGGTACTCAACCCCCGGCTGCAGGTGGCGGGGCGGGTGCAAAACCAGAAGTGCATTCGCTGCGCCAAACAGCTGCGCCGGGACGATGACCACTGCCCCCACTGCGGCTATCACCAGAATGTGGAGTGCCACCACTGCCACCAGCCCACCTACAAATATTTGCCCTACTGCCGCCACTGCGGCACGGCGCAGGAGCTAGAGGTTTGAGGGCGATCTTCCCTAGAATGCCGCTACAGAAACCCAGTTGCTAGGCAATACCAGTTGCTAGGCAATAAAGCTAATGGTCTGTCAATACTAAGAACTGGGATTACGGCTACTCCTAACATGGTATTTGCACGGTGCATTGCTTCGCATATAGCCTCCAGGCATGGCAGACGCTAGGGCGGAGCCTCGCCTTGGAGTTAGGCCCCCTGCAAAATCCCTGTTTCTGAGTACACCTTCGTTTGTGTACTGACCAGTCCAATTCGCCACAAACCATCGCCAATGAAGACCTGAGCTCTATACCAGCGTTCTATGGAGCAAAATTCACTAATGACTGAAGCTACCGTAAATTTACCGAGAAATCCATTCCGAAGTGCTCTACATCTGGCAGAGTTCCTACAAACTAAAAGACTCTACGCCGCAAGCTTCGGTTGCGATCGCGCCACCGCTTAGCACATCAGATCAAGGCGTAGCCCCCTTCTGCGATAAACCTCACAGCTAGAACCATCGCCGAACTAGCAGCTGTTTTGGGAGACCCTTGCATGTCATACAATTTCGATCGGCCTCGCTTTTCAGCTACTATTTATGACCCCGTCGTCAATCCCGACCCTTTGGCCAGCGGTTTTTTAACCTATGGCCAACTGCCAACCTTTCCAATTTTTGTGCAGGCATTTCCGCCCAGCAGCATTTTAGATATCACCGATGTCTTTGAGGTCGAACCTCTCAGTCGAGTCACTAGCAGTGCAGGGGTTCAACTCAACACTAGTGGCACGCTCTTTACAATTTCGCCAGGCTACAATCCAACAGCCTACTATCTTTCAGACGGGGTTACCAAAATTCCCACCGGGCGGTCCTTAACTCCGACCGTCAATCAGGGCTACGCTGGGTTTACTAACTACAGCATTGACTTCGATCTCGAAAATGCCGATATTTTCAACTTCAGCCTTGACTCGGCTAGTCTAGTGCCGGTTAGTCAATCGTTTCCAACCTTAGATCCAGATCTGGGCTTTAGCATCGAGTTTGATCTAACCATTGTCTATGAGCAGAGCAATCTCAACCGAGCCGGGTTTAGCTTCACCCTAATCAGTAACGACCTCAGTAAAGGGGCCGAGTTTGGCTTCAAAGAAGCTGGTACTAACAGCGACTATATTTTTATCCAAAATGCAAATCTCAATGAGGCGAGCGAAGGTGAGAAGAGCACAGCTGTTTTAGAAATCAGCGACAAGAATCGATATCGAGTTACCTTTAAAGACGATCGCTATTCGCTGGCGGTAAATAACGTCACTCTGCTGACGGGGCTACTTCGCGACTACGACTTTGACCCAACTAGCAGTAATCCTCCCTTTCCTACTGCAATTAACCCCTACGAAACCCAAAATTTTCTTTTTTTTGGCGATAACACTGACCAAGGCTATGCTGACTTCACTTTAGGTAAAATTACCATTGATTTTCCTCCCCTTGTGCCTAGCTCTGCTGACTTTAACGGTGATGGCATGGCCGATGTTGTCTGGCGCAACCAAGCGGGAGGAAAAGTCGGTCTTTGGTTAATGAATCGTACTAACTTTTCTGGCGTAAAGTTCATTAGCCCTGAGGTTGAAGCAGCGTGGGACATCAAAGCTGTAGGTGATTTGAATGGTGACGGCAGTCCTGATCTGGTTTGGCAGCACAAATTGTCTAACCGAGCCGCTGTTTGGCTTATGGATGGGGTAAACCTTTTATCGGCTGAAATATTAGACGATGTCGGCCCAGATTGGAAGGTAGTTGAAGCCGGCGATTTTAACAACGACGGTAAGGACGACCTCCTATGGCGACATGCCGTCTCCGGTGCAAACGCCGTCTGGCTAATGGACGGTACTGAGCGTAACTCTGGCGAACTGATCACCCCAGTTACTGACCCAAATTGGGAAGTAGGGGCGGTGGGCGATTTCTCCAATGATGGAAATATGGACATTTTTTGGCGGCATCGCACTGCGGGCACCAATGTGTTTTGGAGAATGAATGGCACTAGCCTCATCGAGGGTATTGAAACTACCAATGCCTCAGCCGAGTGGCAGTCTCAGGGCGCTGCTGACTTTGATCAAGATGGCGAATTAGACATTCTCTGGCAGAACCGCACTACTGGAGAAAATGCCGTGTGGTTGATGGATGGCTTTACCCTCACCCGTGGTGACATGCTGCCTACCATAGATCCTGCTGCAGGCTGGACTTCTACGGTGTAAGAGTAGTCCAAACAAAATAATCATCCACATCCCATTAGCGCTGCCACGCCCGACCCAAGAAAACAGGCTGTGAGTTGTAACCCCCGATTCTCGAGCCATCAGCAATTAATTGACAACAGCCCTAGTACGTCGGTGTTCCAGGCTTTCTGAGCGGCATGCTTAATTTTGCCTGCTGTACTGGTCATGCTACAGAGCCGTGACAAAGAAACCGATTTTCTAGTCATGCTGTACCGATGCTCTAGCCGACGGCTCTAAGCCTCGGGCTGATGGCAGACGGCTTCAATGTTGTGGCCGTCTGGCCCCAACACAAAGGCACCGTAGTAGTTGGAGTGGTATTGCTCGCGAATGCCGGGGGCACCGTTGTCCTGGCCGCCTGCGGCGATCGCAGCGTCGTAAAACTGCCGCACCTGGTCTCGATTGTCGGCGGCAAAGGCAAGATGGACAGCGCCGGGGCTAGGGCCAAAGGAGCCAAACCAAAACTGACCTTTGCCGTCTTTGCCCAGCATGGCCCAGCCTTCGCCTTCGACGACAACGCCGATGCCCAGCGGCCGCAGAGCCTGCAGGTAGAATGCTTTGCTGACCTCAAAGTCGCCAACGTTGAAGCCTACGTGGTCGAAGATCATGGCACGCCTCCTGGCAACAGCGCGATGATCATAGCGCAGGATTGGGCGCGAGATTTGGGGGCGATCGCCCGCAGCGTCTGGACCGGGAAGACATTGACTGCGATCGCCTATCCTCCCGGCGGCCCCTCAGGTTATTGCGGGGAGATAGGCGCTGCAAAGCTACTGCGCCCAGCGATCGGCAACCCGCAAAGCATCGGCAACGGCCGTCAGGGTCGGGTTGGCATAGCCGACGGTGTTGGGGAAAATAGAGGTGCCAATCAGCGTCAGGTTTTCAACCCCGTGGACGCGGTTTTCTGCATTGACGACACCGTCAGCCGGATCATCACTCTGGCGGGTTCCTCCCATGTGGTGAAACCCGGTACCGCCTCGGGGTACGTCGCCTTGCCCCAACTCTTGCATGGTGAAGTACGAGCCCAGCCCAGTTTTTCTAAACACCTCAGCGATGAACTCAGAGGCCTGGTTGATAGCATTGACCTCTTTGCGGCTCCAGGACCACTGCAGCACCGGCAGGTGACGACCCAGGCGATCACGGGTTTTACCCAGGCGAATCCGATTGTCAGGGGAAGGGCGTTGTGCAACCATCGCGTCGACCGCTAGCGTCTCAACGCTGTGCTGGCGCTTATCGGGGTCACTCCATCCCCCTAGCGCGGTACTGTGCAGGAGTTTTGTCCGGGCGGCATAGGCCAGCTTAAACGACTGAGCCGGCGCTGACATCACCTTTGGAATGGAAGCAATCATCGTCTTTACGTCCCCTCGCTCCAGGGCGTCTTTCGCATTGACGACAAAAAAGCCAGTCTTTGAACACCAGTCAGCAGAACGCCCGACCAGGTCAATCGAGAACCGCAGCAGCCCTAGCTGCCGAGCAGCTGCCGGTGAAATTTCATGGCCGCGCAGCACGGGCGTTCCGTTGACGTCCTGAAAGTCATACCAGGAGGCTGCCTCGGTTAGCCCTTCAGGATCTGCACCCGTCAAGAACCCAAATCGAGTATGGGGGTGATCACAAAACCAGCGTCCAAAGACATCGTGAGGGTCCGCGAGAGCACCTTCCTGTTTAGCTAAAAGAAGTTGCCGAGAATTTTCAATGCCACCTAGAGCCAGGACATAGTCTTCAGCCTCCAATCGAACCTCAGCCCCATCCTGATCGACCATAATCAGCGCCGTCACCCGCTTCTGTTTATTCGTTTCAATGCGCAGCAGGTGAAGCCCTGAGCGCACATCTATACCAGAATGAGCCCTCACGTCATTCATGTGGTTATGACAAACAACGGCGGCCTGAGGAAAGTGGAAGAGCCGCGTGGGTAACAGGCTGGGCGGCAGCGGAATAGGGGAAAAAGAGTCCTGGTAAGCATCGACCTTAAAACTGTGGTCGCCCAAGTCAAAGAAAGCCAGCGCATCGGGATAGCGACCATGAATTTCGGCAGGTGGTGCAGACCAGGCCGGAATATCAAACTCAGGGCGGGCTTCGAAGTCGGCTAAGTCACCGGCCACGATGCGCACTCGGGCTTCGCCAAGGGGCCGCGCTTTCACCGACCAGCGCCAGGCTGTACCGCCAGAGCCAAAGTAACGAGACATGGCCAGATACTCGCGCATGGAGTACAGCGTGCCCTCCTTAACCAGGGTTGGGTCTGTGCGGTCTTTAGCGTTGGCAGCACTGGCAATGGTGCCCAGGCAGAACTCTCGGCCATTGTCGCGCGCCGCAAAGCTACCGCTATCGATGAGGGTTACGGGATGACCAGCATTGGCCAACCGCAGCGCGAAGGCCATACCAACCGGCCCGCTGCCGACTACACACACGGCCTTTGGATTGATAGGCCGACCAGACGCAGCAGAAGCGTCGGCATCAACACGGTTTACGTTCATAAATATGTGTTCCTCTATGTGGAAATATGTACAGACCCACGATTGAGCCGATGGAATATATAGCCAGAGTCACCTGGGTTAGGGCACCGATAAAGCCTGAAAACAGTTCAAACATTCGAACACTCACGCGACAGATGTTCTGACTCGATTGGCTGCAGCAATAAGTGCCAAAAAGTTGATTTTGACAGCTGTTAAACTTTAAATTGTCAGTCAATCGCCTTATAGTGAGCACCCTAATTTTGCCATCAAGCAGAATCAAGCTTTTTCAGCATCCCAATACATTCTTCTAAGCTTTTTAAAGTTTTAGTGAATATCATTTTTACTTAGCTGATGAATTTTACAGATGATTTTGTAGATAGTAAATCAGCAACCTAAGCAGGCATTGCTGGGGTGTATTCAAATTTACAAATTCATGGATTTGATGGACGGCTGGCCTGTCATGCCCGTTTTCACGGGCATCCAATCGAGAGTAGTTACTTACTACCCAGTGGATGCCCGCATCCGCGAGAATGACAGGCACGACTCCTTCTCCAAACCAATAACGCAGCACATTGTCAAAACTGGGACGCACCCGTTTTGGAAAACCGCGACCCACAATCAGGAGCGCCGTGGGGGCGTAGCAGGCTACGCCTCCATAAATCGGGGACACTCATCCAGGATGTAGTATTGGCCCTGATTTGCAGCCGCGAGCGGGCGATCGCACTAGTAAGCGATCGCTAACACCCCTGCACTAAAAAAGAGGGACTGCTCCTGTAGAAGTAATCCCTCTTTTGTTGGCCATATCCTCTGCGGTTTTGGAGCGGCGGTGACGCTGTTGCGCACGAAACTGCTTTGATTGCCAGTACGGTCATTCCCTAGGGCGATGCACAAACCATGAGTTTGATTCATCATGTTCTAGTAAAGCTAACCTGTGAGATGGCATGACAACAGCCTTGATTACCGGAGCCTCTGCCGGCATTGGTGCAGCATTTGCTCAACAATTGGCAGCACGTCGAACTGATCTCGTACTGGTTGCTCGTTCTCAGGACAAGTTAGAAGCACTTGCCAGTTCACTCAGCCATCAGTATCAAATTCAAGCAGACATCGTTGTCCAAGATTTGGCAGCAGCAGAGGCTACAGAAACGCTCTTTCAATCTGTGCAGCAGCTTGGGCGATCGATCGACTTACTGGTGAACAATGTTGGCATCGGAGATTACGGTGACTTTGCCGAGAGCGATCGCGACCTGCAGCTTAAAATGGTGCAGCTCAATATTGCGACGACTGTAGATCTCACCCACCGCTTTTTACCTGGCATGCGGCAGCGACGCGCTGGAGGGGTAATTAACCTATCTTCGGTGGCAGCGTTTCAGGCTATGCCCTATTTCTCTATGTACGCGGCAACAAAGGCATTTATTCTGAGCTTTAGCGAGGCGTTATGGGCTGAGAATCGCAGCTACGGAGTGCATGTGCTGGCTGTTTGTCCGGGGCCAGCTGACAGTAAATTTTTCAAAAAAGCGGGATTTCCACCGTTTCTAGTTGATGTAGCTGCAAAAGTTGATACGCCGGTTGAGACTGTTGTACGAGATGCCCTACAAGCATTTGACAAACGAGAGTCGATAGTCATTCCCGGCAGCCCGATTAATCCTATTCTTGCTACGCTGCCTCGGCTTCTACCAAGAGAGGCGGTTTCTAGCTTCTGGAAGCTGGTGTTGGGACATGACAAACAATAAGCTGAAGCCGCTGAGCAAGGTCATGAGTATATCGATGATGATTTTGCCATAGCGTTGTAGGAGTAAGAGGGCTGGCTTTAATTATAGAAATTTGGGCTAAATCAGCTGGCCAGCAGCAAGTCGTTTAGCTTGTTCTTTAAGCTTGAGGACGCCATAGGCGGGTTATCAATTTCAGCCTCGCAAGGTAGCTAGACAAAGTTGCTTTGTGGTGGAAAGCTCTCAGTGGTGTTTCCTTGCCCCAGTTGTGAGGGCGTAGAAGCACATGGTAAGCAGGTCGGGTCGAGAGTGTTAGCTCGGCGGGACGATCAACGCAATTTTTAATTCAAAATCATCAATCTAACATTGCCCATCACCCGCCACAGATCACCTCAAACATCTGCAGACTATCTCTCGGCGGTTGGGTGCATGGGTGTTGTTGGACAGCTATCGTTGAGTTAGTGCAAGGATAGGAAATCCAATAGCTAAAGCACTCCTTGAAACATTGGGACTTCACCATGACAGAAGTAGAAAGTGAATCCAAAGCACAACTCAGTCAAAACACATCATTACAATTCAGGGTCAAGCATCGCACAATCAAAGTTGATGATACAGAAATCTTTTACCGAGAAGCTGGGTCATCGGACGCACCCGTGCTGCTGCTGCCGCATGGCTACCCTTGCTCGTCGTTTCAGTTTCGCAACTTCATGCCTGCGCTGGTAGACCGCTGGCATTTGATCGCACCTGATTATCCAGGCTTTGGCTACAGCGACACACCTGACCCAAAGCACTTCACCTACACCTTCGATGGCTATGCCAACTTTCTTGAGCGCTTCGCTATGGCAATGAACCTAACGCGATACGCGCTCTACCTGCATGACTACGGCTCTCAGATTGGGCTGCGCCTTGCCATGAAAGCACCCGAACGGATCGTCGCTCTCATCATCCAGAATGGTGATATCTACGAAGATGAACTCGGTCCAAAGTACAAAGAACTCAAAGATTACTGGGCAAATCCAACTGCCGCAGGGCGCGAAAAGCTTGGTAATGCTGTGAGTGAGGAGGGCTTTCGCAACGAATTTGTTGGTGAGGTCTCCGAACATCTAATCGAGCGAATCAGCCCTGATCTCTGGAAACTATCGTGGTCGCTGATGCAGCCGCAGCGTCGCGAAATCATGATCGGTCTAATGGAGGGCTTACAGGAGAATCTTGAGTGGTTTCCCAAATATCAAGCTTATCTGCGTGAATACCAGCCGCAGACATTGATTATCTGGGGACCTCAAGACGGCTACATGCCCGAAGGCGCTGCTCGAGCCTATCTCAAAGATCTGCCTCACGCTGAACTTCATGTCTTGGACGGTGGGCACTGGTTATTGGAAACGCACTTGACAGAAGTTGTTGCTCTTGTTCGAGACTTTCTGAGTCGCGTTGACAAACATAGAAGCCTCTAAGGATAGAAAGCTGCTGCCCAACTATGTATTAAGTGTCAGATCAGCGGGATAAAACCTCTATTCCCTAGGTATCATCCAACGGATCCACAGGATAATACCTGAATCTTAAGGAATTAAACGTCATTTCTGCTGGATAAGACCCTAATATCTTGGTATTATCCAGCGTTTTTGACAGTTAACTCCAGGCATTGAGGGTATTATCCGTCAAATGTGCTGGATAAGTCCTTACTTTGGGGTGTTATCCAGCAAGCTCTCAGTTGTCTGCTACGCCAAGAGGTAAGAACTGAGCCATCAACCGTAATGCAGTTCGTCAGAAGCATACCCCAACATCCAATCTGAATCGAAGACTCTCTGAGGTTGATTAAAGAGTCTCTGGGATTGTTAAGAGAGTCTTTGAGATTAGTGAAAGACTCTTCGGGAGTGTCAGGAGAATCTTTGGGAATGTCGAGAGACTTTGGGAATGTCAAGAGACTCTTTGGGAGTGTCGGGAGACTCTTTGGGCTGCTTCTTGCCTTCTCTGCGCTCCCTGTAAAAATGCCCATGAATGCCTCCCGTGCCCCAGTCATAGAGACCGCTAGCGCATTTGGTCGATCGCCCCCTTCCCGCCGTCAGCAAACCCTGAACTGCAAAGTAGCCCATACGGTTGTACTTTGCCCCCACTTCTGGCAGTTTAATAGTGCGGGGAATGATTTTAGGCGGAGAAGAGAGGAGTTGCGACCTCCGCTCTTCTCCTAAGTCATCCCAACTTAGTATCGGTAAGCTGGCGATAACCTGGAATCATTCTAGGCTCTAGCGTCGTATTACCTGCAATGGGGACAGCTAGACTCGTTCCCCGTTTTCTTTACCGAAAACGGAGATTCACCCGTATGTTTGACCAACCTTTCGAGGGGAGCGCCATCCCCACCAGCTTTACGCTGCCCACCTACCAGCCCGACCGGCTCTGCCACATCCTGCTCGGCGACCACGCCGCCCTCGTCGCCGCCATCAACCGCATGGACGTGCTCGGCTACTGCGACAGAGTCGCCTGGATACCCCCCATCCCCACCGGGCGCAGCGGCGAATATATCAGCCTCACCACCCGCCGCATTGTGCCGCCTGGGGGGTAAGCGACTTTGGGCTGCGGGGGCATGGCTCAAACTACACCCCCGTGGCCCGTGCCGCGCTAGTCCTCTTCTACCATCAGTCGCCAGCGAATCGTCTGAGCCGTAACGCTGTCGATTTCGCCCAGCCGCACCTGCACGGTTTCGCTGGTAATGGGGCCAAGGGCCGTGAGCAGGGCGCGCAGGTTGGGGGTGCTCTCGCCGCTGTCGACAAACACCCGCTCAGCCAGCTGGTTCAGCCGCTTCCAGGCGGTAAAAAGTTTGACGGCGGTTTGCTCGATCTGGGCCGCCTGGGCGACCATGTCTGCCGCCGAGTTGAGGCAGCCCACCCGCAGGGCTTCTTCGAGGGCGAGTTCGAGGTCAATGCCGCTGGCTTCGAGCAGCTGCACCTGGTTGGCCGAGGCCAGATATTTCGACAGGTAGCGGGCCTCGGCGGTGACCTGCTTCAGGGTGTCGAGATCAGGGTTGAGCTCGACCTCGGTTTTGAGGGTGCTCTGGTGGACCGGGGGCAGCTTCTCCATCTCCTTCACCAGGGGCGCAATGTAGCGGGTGGGGATGGTGTTGTTGGCGGCCTTTTCGCGCAGGGTTTCGGGAATTAAATCGGAGGTCATGGCGGCCCACTCGTTGGCCACCTGGCGCACCTCGCGGCGGGTGATGTGGTCGCCCTTGCGGGCGGAGTCGCTGACCAGCTGCTGCACCTCGGGGGCCGATTTGGCGGTTTCGACAAAGGCGCGCTTGCTGAACTGGTTCACCTCTTTGGGGGTGAGCATGCCGGCATCGAGAAGCTGATCGGCGCTCTCGGCTAGCTCGATCAGGTTGTAGGCGTGGCTTTTGGTAATTTCGCGGTCTTTGAGCCAGTTGAGAAAGCCGGTACCGCGCCCGTCGCCGCCGCGCTTTTCGCGATCGCGCACCGTTCGCAAAATTCTGCCGCGCCAGATATCGGTTTGCAGATCGAAGCGATCGCACACCTGCCAGGCGGCCTCCATCTGCTGGTTAAACTCGTAATCTGAGAGGTTTTCGTCGTTGGGGTCGGGCAGGGAAAGGGGCAGCTCTCCCGCCTGCATCGCCGACTCAATCGCCTCAGAAGAATAGGGCATTGCCGCCGTCATACCGTTGATACCACACGCACAGGTTGCCTATTCTCCCATGTCTGCCCGCGTTAAAGGTGCGATCGGGCTCAATGAGTTCTGGGCTGCGGATGCGGTGCCCAGATCCGGGGCTAACGCCATTGGCTTTGGCAGCAAATTGGGACAAAATGAAAAGCAAAGTCTGGTACCTGCCAGCAAGGGGCAAAGGCAGGCTAGTTAAGCGGGAAAACTGAGCAGACGAGATTAACGCACTGCATCAGGTTTTGCCCCTATGCCTCGGCTGTCACCCCGTGGGGTCAATTAACTGCTCCATGGACTTTCAACTTAACGTTTCCTTTGGTGTGCTCGCCCTTACGGCGGTGATAAACGTGCTGGTTGCCAGTATGGCCTGGCAGCGGCGAGAGGCAACGCTGGCGCGCACCTATTTTTCGCTCATGATGGTTGCGGCCACCTTTTATGCGGCGGTAGCCGCTATGGAAGCAGGGTCGGTGGCGATCGCCGACAAGATTTTTTGGTCTACGCTGGAATACGTCGGTACCGGCGGAATTATCGTCTTTTTTCTTTTATTTGCTGAAGCTTTCGCCTACGAGCGATCGCGCTTTAGGCCCAATCAGCTGGTGCAGCTCAGCCTCTGGCCCCTTTTCAACATTATTTTGGTGGCCACCAATGGCTGGCACCACTGGGTCTGGACTGCGGTTGTTCCAGCATTGCCGCCCAGCAATAGTGCCATTTACGAGCACGGCCCTGGCTACTTTTGGATCCTTACCTGCATTTATCTGTACGGCCTGCGCAGCTTTCAGCTGTTGGCCCACGCGATCTTTCGCGGCGGGCCTTTACGACGGCGGCAGGCGCTGTTTCTACTGCTGGGGGCGCTGTTTCCCTACGTCAGCGGCGCACTCTATTCTTTAAGAATTACCCCCGATGGCCTAAATCTTACCCCGATGTCGTTTATGGCAACGGGGCTCTTTTTCTTTTGGGCCCTCTTTCGCATGGGTGCTTTTGATGCCGTGCCCATTGCTCGCGAAATGTTGATTGAACACTTGCGGGATGGTGTTATTGTTGTCGACTCACAGCATCGAATTGTTGATATTAATGCCCGGGGGCGATCGCTAACCAATCTAAAGGGCGGCTGTCTGGGGCGATCGCTCCACTTAGCTTTGGCCGACTTTCCGGAGCTTTTAGAAAACTATGACCAGGGCCTAGAAACACCCTTTGGCCTCTGGCTAAACTCTCAACCTCTGCTCTACGTCACCGTTCAAATTTCGCCCCTAAACGATTATCAGGGCCAAATTCACGGGCGGTTGCTCATACTGCACGATATTACCAAGCGTTACCAGGCAGAAGTAGAACTGCGCCAGGCCAATGACCGCCTTCAGCATCAGCTAGAGGAGATTAAATTTTTGCAGGCCAGCTTAAAAGTGCAGGCCAGAGAGGATCAGTTGACCGGGCTATTCAACCGCCATTACCTCAACGAAATTTTGCCCAAAACTCTACAAGAGGCAGAGCAGGCAGGCTATCCCGTAGTTTTTATCATGTTTGACATTGACTACTTTAAGCACATCAATGACACCTTTGGGCACCGAGTTGGCGATCTGGTACTTAAGTCTTTTAGCCAAATTCTTTTGCAGCAGATGGAAGCCAATGATATTTCTTTTCGGCTTGGGGGTGAGGAGTTCTTAGTCGTGTTTCCAGGTCTCGCACTAAATGCAGGTTGGCAGCGAGCCGAGGGCATTCGTCGAGCATTTGAAACTTCGGCAGTGCCCTGGTCAGGGGATGAGGTAAAAACGACTGTATCTGGCGGCGTCGCCATTTTCCCTGACCAGGGCATTAGTGATGACGACTTGCTCCACGCCGCCGACCTAGCTCTTTACGAAGCCAAAAAAACAGGGCGGAACCGAATCATCTGCTCCGGCAGTCTGCATCGCTAACTAACTGGGCAACAAACGCCTGAAGCGGCAACCAAATTTTACAGGGGGCGCATGAACAACTGAGTAAAGTAGTAGGTGTTGCCCCTTTGCCAAACGCCCACCCCCGTTTCGGTAAAGCCCGATCGCAGAATATTAGCGCGGTGTCCGGGGCTCTCCATCCAGCCCTGCACGGCCAGGGGCGCCGGGTCGGGGGCGTTGGTGCTGGTGAACAAGTTTTCGCCCACCATAGCGTAGAGAATGTTCGCGTCCGAGACCCGCTGAGCTGGCCCATCACCGGCTGGGCCGATGTGGCCGAAGAAGTTTTCGTCCGCCATCCGCTGGCTGTACTGGCGCGCAACCTGGGCCAGTGGCCCGTTGGGCTGTAGGGGGTTAAGACCTTCCTGCTGACGAATCTCGTTGATGCGCGCGTAGACCAGGGTTTCCATCTCAGCCGCCGTCGATGACTGCGCCGCTGCGGCGTCGGGCGCTGGGGGCGGCTCTCGCCCAATCCGGGTAACGGGGGGAATGCGATCGACCAGCTGCTCTAGATCGGTGGGCTCGCAACCCAGCAGCGCCAGGGCCACGGCGACAAAAGCAGCGGCATGACGAATAGAGATAGAGTTAGCAAAGGGCATGGGTGGCAGTTTCAAGCACGTCAGCCCCGGCGACCCCGGCGCAACGCGCTGCTGGGGTATGACCAGGGCTGACTTTGGGAATTAAGGCGTTGACCTCAAGCCGATCTCAAAGGAAGGAGGTAGCGCTACCCTTCGCTGTTGAGCCGCTCGACAATGGCCTGCTGCAGGGCCGGGTCTTGCTGGGCCTGGGCCAAAATCTGCTCAAACTCTTCGACGGTCAACTCTTCGGCCACGATCGCGGCCTGCATTTCTTCACGAGCCCCTTCTCTCAAGGTGGCGACCTGCTGGGCGGCAGCGGCAAACTGCTCAGCCTGCTCGGCGGGCACTTCGGCAGCGGCTTCGGGCGACTGCTGCGACTCAGCGATCGCGTTGTAGTCGTCTACCGTGAGCCCCTCGGCCTCAACGGCGGCGACCAGTTCGGCCTGGGTGGCCTGCTGAATGGCTTGAATGGCTAGATAGGCGCTGACAAAGCGATCGATCTGGCCCTCAGAGACCTCTATGGCGGGGGCGGGCTGTTCAGACTGAGCAGGAG
>PYER01000143.1 GCA_003017855.1 filamentous cyanobacterium CCT1 | reverse complement strand
CATGGATACCCCCCGGCTTCACCCCGACACCATTGAAGCGGTGCGCGATCGCGCCGATATTGTCGATGTGGTCTCCCAGCACGTGGTGCTGAAAAAGCAGGGCAAAGACTTTGTTGGCCTCTGCCCCTTCCACGAAGACAAGTCGCCCAGCTTTAGCGTCAGCCCCACCAAGCAGTTTTACTACTGCTTTTCCTGCGGGGCGGGGGGCAATGCTTTTAAGTTTTTAATGGAGCTAAACAAGCGCTCCTTCGCCGATGTGGTGCTCGATCTGGCCCAGCGCTACCAGGTGCCGGTGACCACCCTGGAACCCGCCAAGCGCCAGGAGCTGCAGCGGCAGCTCACCCTGCGGGAGCAGCTCTACGAGATTCTGGCGCTGACGGCAAAATTCTACGAGCACGCCCTGCAGCAGATCGACGGCGCCCCCGCCCTGGCCTACCTGTACGAGCGGGGGCTGAGCGACGCCACCATTCAGCAGTTTCAGCTGGGGTTTGCGCCAGGAGGCTGGCAAACCCTCTACGGCTACCTAGTCGAGCAGAAGCACTACCCGGTGAGCCTGGTCGAGCAGGCCGGGCTGATTGTGCCCCGCCAAAAGGGCGACGGGTTTTACGATCGCTTCCGCGATCGCCTGATGATCCCCATCCGCGATGGGCAGAGCCGGGTGATTGGCTTTGGCGGTCGCGCCCTGGGCGATGAAAAGCCCAAGTACCTCAACTCCCCCGACACCGAGCTGTTTGACAAGGGCAAAACACTTTATGGGCTCGATTTGGCTCGGGCCGCGATCGCCAAAGACGATCGCGCCATTGTGGTCGAAGGCTACTTTGACGTCATCGCCCTCCACGCCGCCGGGCTGGAGAACTCCGTCGCCGCCCTGGGCACAGCTCTGAACGCTGCCCAGGTGCGCCAGCTGCTGCGCTACACCGAATCCAAGCAAATTTTGCTCAACTTCGATGCCGATGCCGCCGGGGTAAAGGCCGCCCAGCGAGCGATCGGCGAAGTCGAAGAAATGGCCTACCGGGGCGACGTGCAGCTGCGCGTGCTGAACATTCCCGACGGCAAAGACCCCGATGAGTTTTTGCGCCACCACAGCGTCGCCGACTACCGCGCCCTGGTCGAGGCCGCCCCCCTGTGGATCGACTGGCAAATCCACAACCTGATTAGCGGCAAAGACCTGCGCCAGGCCGACCAGTTTCAGCAGACCAGCCAGGCGGTCGTCAAGCTGCTCAGCGACATCGCCAACGCCGACACCCGCACCCACTACGTCCGCTACTGCGCCGAGATCTTCAGCAACGGCGACAGCCGTCTAGTGCCGCTGCTGGCCGAAAACCTGGTTACCCAGGTGCGCCGTCAGCGCCGCACCACCTCCTCAGACGCTCCCCAGCGATCGGCACCCGCCGCTACCCCCAGCGCCAGTTCCCTAGAGCAGGCCGAAGCCTCTCTGCTGCGAATTTTTCTACACGCCGCCGACCACCGCGACGACATTCGCCAAGTGCTTGAAGACCGCGATCTGCAGTTTAGCTACTCCCACCACCGCGCCCTGTGGCGACAGATGCAGCGGCTGCTGATCGAAAACGAAGGCCCCCGCGTCGATTTAGTCGGCCTGCTGCGCAACCACCTGGCCGACTCTGGCTTGGCCACCACGCCCTTGCAAACCCTCATGCACCTGAGCGAAAAAACCAAGCGCGACGTGCTCCGCGCCCCGCTCATCATCCGCGCCGCCGCCGCCTGTATGGAAAAAAACCTCTGCGAAAAGCGCTACCGCCACTTTCTTGCCCTTTGGGAAAAGACCGACTGCACCACCGCCCCTGACCAGTTCGCCGAATACCAGCGCCAGATCTACGCCGAAAAACGCCGCATCGAAGCCCTCGAAAAAGATCGCCAGGTCACTTTTGAAGACTTAGCCACTATGCCCTGGGTAGGTGAGCAGTATGACTCCCTCGATCGCTAGGGCGATTTTGGATTTTGGATTGTGGGGATTGTGGGGTGAGGCACGGATTTGGTTAGGGCAAACAACCGTTTGCCCCTACGAGAGGTGTTGCAACAGGCAAGGAATTTGCCCAAATCAGCAGAGTTCTAAGTTGCTAACAGCCCAGTTTGCAGAACAGACGTTTAAACCGATGATCGAGCAATCCTTTCCGTTGGGTCCAGGGCGGCGGGACGGCCCTGGTCGACGGGGGGCTGGGGCCAGCGAAATGGCCCCAGCGGCAGATTTGGCTTTGCCTCAGATTGTGCGCCGCCGCAGTTACCGCTTTTGCCCCGGTTGAGGGTGGGCAGTGCCCACCCTACGGCTCACAACCGAGCGCTATTCTGAACAAAAGCTCACCCAAAATTCTCCCTGAACCATGCCCAGAGTTGCGATCGTTGGCGCTGGCCCCACCGGGGCCACCCTGGCCCTCATGCTGGCCCGCCGCGGCATCCCCGTCACCCTGATCGAAGCCGCCCGCGACTTCCAGCGCCAGTTTCGAGGCGAAGCGCTGATGCCTAGCGGCCTCGATGCCCTGCACCAGATGGGGCTTGCTTCCCTGCTGCAGAACGTCCCCCATCGGCCCCTAAGCGCCTGGGAATTTTGGCTCAGCGATCGCCGCCTCTTTCGCGCCGACGAACCTATGTGCTCAGACCGCCCCTGCACCTTGGTCTCCCAGCCGCCCCTGCTGACCGCCCTGGTGCAGGCGGCCCAGGCCAAGCCAAACTTTGAGTGGATTTCTGGAACAGCCGTCAAAGACCTGCTGTGGGCCGAGCAGCGCGTTACCGGCGTCTTGCTAACTGATGGCCGCACTGTAGAAGCAGACCTGGTGATCGGTGCCGATGGCCGCGCCTCAGCCATTCGCCAGCGGGCCGAACTAGCGCTCAAAACCCAGCCCAAAAGTATCGATGTGCTGTGGTTCAAGCTGCCCGCCCCAGCAGAGTATGCTGCCGACAACCGCTTCTGTACCGTGGTGAAAAAGGGCCGCGTCTTCAGCCTCTTCCACGGCGCGGAGGAAGGTAAGCTTCACCTGGCCTGGGCGATCGCCCCTGATGAACCTACCGAACAAAAAAACTGGGCCGCCACCTTCGCCGCCCTGGTACCCCCGCACCTGGTTGAGCACTTTCATTCAGCCGGAGACACCATTTCATCGCCCATGCGGCTCTCGGTGTTGGTCGGTCGCTGCGATCGCTGGTACCGCCCCGGCCTGCTGCTGCTGGGCGATGCCGCCCACCCCATGTCGCCCGTGCGGGCTCAGGGCATCAACCTGGCCCTGCGCGACGTAATTGTCGCCCTCAATCACCTGGTGCCAGCCCTGAAGCTAAGCGATCCAGCGGCGGCTATCGATCGCGCTCTGGAGGCCATTCAGGCCGAACGAGAACCAGAAATCATTCAGGCTCAAAAACTACAGGCCCACGAAGCCGGTCGGGGCGAGCTGCTGCGCCGGTTTGGCCTGCTGCGTCAGGGACTTGGCACATTTTCGCCCGTCGTTGGCCCCCTGGTAAAGCGAGTGTGGACTCAGCAGCAGCAACCCCTGCGCGAGGGTATCACCTCCGTGCAGCTAGAGGTATAGCTGACCAAGACATAGCCTAGCCACCGCCACCGCCCATCACACCCACCAGCTGTAGCAGGTAGATCATGGCAAACGCCGCGAAGAAAAGACCCGCCAGCACCGTCGCCCAAAACGTAAACGCCGAGGGTTTCAAACCCTGAGGCAGCATGCGGTGGTTGAGGTAGAGTGTCAGCCCCGTCACGAAGGGAATGTGGGCCGCCTCGATCGCCCCAGCGGTTTGCAGTAACACCACCGGCTCGCCCAGCAGCAGGTAGACGGCGATCGGCAGACCGGCCAGCAGCGTAATAATGTAAAACTTGCGCAGAAACGTCTCATTCGTCCAGCGGCCGCTGCCGCCAAACCCCTGTACTAAAATTTGGGTGCCATCGGCAAACATGCGGCCAAACCCATCCTGCACCGACATCGCCGTGCTGCAAAACGTGACAAAGACAATTGCCACCATAAACCAGAAGCCAAACGGCCCCCACAGGTCACCCAGCAGCCGGCCCAGGGTTTCGGCAACCTGATTTTCCTGGGGCACCAGACCCTCCGGCTGCAACAGTTCAGCGCCCAAGATTAAAAAGGCCAGCGCCGCCAGCAACGCCCCCACCACAGCGAGCGTATTAGAAAAGGTCATCAGCTTGAGCCAGCTCTGCAGCCGCTGGTGCTGGTCGTCATTCACCTGGTCGAAGTCAACCGGCGTCTCTCGCCGGGCCGTCGCGGCCCCGTAGCCTCTCGCCCCCACCCAGTAGGAGTACCACATCAGCCCGGCGGCCCCGGCCAGCATAAACCCCAGCCATGGCAATACCTCCTGGTACTGCACATCGCTGGGAATCTGCGGCACTAGCCCGCTGCTGAGGTTGCCCAGGTTGGGAAAGACAAAAATGGCGGCGGCGACAACGGCCAGAGTGCGGCCAATGCCGATGTAGGAAGACACCTTTTCAACGCCGTCGTACTGCCCCAAAAAGACGATGGCGGCCGTAACCAGAATAATAATCACCGTCCATAGCTGAACGGTGCCGCCGGCCCCTAAAATCAGGGCTGTCGCCGCCGCCCCGGCCATACCCGCCACCGTTGAAATAGCCACCACAAACTGGGGCATCAAAATCAGCCAGATCGCCCAATTTTTGGGGCCAGGCAGCCGTTTAAAGCCTTCTAAGATGGTTATGCCAGTGCAGACGGTGAAGCGCCCCACCTCACGGTTGATAAACCATTTGAGCACGACCGCTGCCACCAGCGCCCACAGCAGGGCGTAGCCGTAGAGGGCCGCAATGCGTGGGGTAAAAAGAAGTTCTCCTGAACCCGCCGCCGACAGCATCCAGATAAAGCTGGGGCCCAGCCACTTCAGCCAGTCTTTACCCTGGGGCGGTTGAGGTATCTGCTGCGAATTGTCGGCATCGGACTGGTCGACGGATTGAGGTGCTGGAGAACTACTCATATTTCACTTTACGCATAGAGAAACTGAACACAAAGAGATGCGAGGATCTGGTCGCATCAGTCAGGCGCCAGACTGGCCCGTGGGGGCGATCGCAGCCGCCCCCAAAACCAGATGTGGACTAGGTGTGGCCCAAAACCTTCGCATCTCGCCGTTGCTGGCTGTGATACTAGTAGTTTTCGGGAATCGCCGAAGGATAGATATCATTCGCAACCAGAACGGGTCGGTTGCTGTATTCGGCTTCTAGCTGCTCCTGCAGTTCTAGATCCCAGCCCAGATCGTAGTCGCGCTCCAGATCGGCAACCACAAAGGCCTGTAGCGTACCAGTAACGGCCACCTGCTCACCGTCGGCAACGGTAACAGGCGGAGCCTCAGCCTGATCGGTGCCCGTGGGTGGGGCGTAGATAACCAGCAGATCCTCTGCCCCGATCAGCTGCTCTTCATCGAGCGTGAAGGCAGAACCCGTCTGAATGTCTTCGACTTCACCAGTAACAGCCAGGACTTCGCCATAGTACTGCTCAGGGTTGCTGGTGATTTCGCCCGGTTCAGGCGCCAGCGCAATCGATTGGGCAATGATTACAGCTTGCTCCTCATACTCTTCGTAGAGAGTAGGATCCAGGGTTAGATCGTACTCCTGCTCGACATCGGCAATTACAAAGTTGCGAACTTCACCAGTCACCTGTACTTCAACGTCGTCGTCTTCGGGCAGCAGCAGGGGTTCACCCGAAGCGTTGATCACCAGAATTGGTTCACTGCCAAAAAACTGGTCATCACTAACGGTAAATGAACTGTCACCTACCACTTCAATGGGTTCACTCCGAACGGTGACGGTTTGGCCAATGTAACCTTCAGTGTTCTCAGCGACTTCTTCGGTTTGAACATTTGTTGTGCCGTCGGAGGTTTCAGTCTGAGGGGCATTCTCAGCACAGGCACCGACCAGCCCGGCAATCAAGCCGATTGCAAGGGTGCTGCGGAAAAATCGTTGCCGAGTCGATATCCGGCGGGAGGTCGTTTGCTCGTCGCCAAAACCGAGGTGGTCGTTAGTTAGCCTAACCATAATCGTAAACTCCAGAATTCGTTCAATGCGGCTGATGCTTGCGACAGAACTACTGTAAAAGAACCAGCCTGATGCACCTAAAAAATGGTTCTCTAGACTCAGTCGAAGCTGATTGACAGCCGATACTTTAATCGCGATGCTTTAATCGCTTTAGATGCTTTGACTCACGGTCGTTATAGCTGTTTGCAAGCCATTAAGGCGTCTATCAAAGTGGCGGTTGGGCTATCTATCTAAGGAAGGAAAGTAGCAATAGCCGCAAGATAGCCACCCAAATCTCATTCTTTCTACTGACCACAATGGTGGGTTTAATTCTGCCTTTGTAGGGCTGCAAGGGCGATGTGATACTGTTCTTCTACAGTTTGAATGTCCTGGGGGTGGTTGAGGTTTTGCTGGCTACTCTGCCAGATTGCCTCTAGGTGCTGCTGCAGGATGTAGCGCTGTTTGGAATGGCGGGTAAATGGGGCAATGGCCGCGATCGCTGCCAGCAGCCGACTGACCACCACGCTGTCGGCGCTGCCGTACTGACGAATCTGGCTGAACGCGGTATCGGCCAGGGTTTCAAACTTGACCGGGGCCGCAATCACCCGCAGGTGGTGGGCTTGGTCGTAGCGGTAGGGCGACGGCAGCTCACGACCGGCCAGCCGCGCCAGCCCGTCGGCCAGGCGATCGATGCAGCGAATGGCCGTAAATGGGTCGTTGACGGCGGGAGACAGCGCCCGCAGGGCAATTTCGACCAGCTGCTCGATGGGAAACGCCACATTCTGCTGCTTGGTCAGCTCGCGGCCCATGACAAAGGCTCGATTGATCTGCTTTGCTATGTCTGGGGTGATGCGATCGGCTGGATAGACCATGACCAGTGGGCTATCTGTCATCACAAAAGCACCTGGAAAGGCCTGAACCCGCAGTACCAGGTCTTCATCACAGGCCACCTGCATCAGGGTTTCGTTTTCAATAGCTTGCAGGTAGCCAGTTTTCTCAGACCGCACGGGCTGGGCGGCGGCTTCAAAATCGGTCGGAACATCCTTTGCACCCTCGTCCTGCTGGTCTAAATCGCGGCCCAGGGTTTCTGGAAACAGGCGGTTGGTGACCTGCTCCAGGTCGTGGCTGACGTCAACAATCACGTGGGACGCCTGAATGATGGTGGAGGCGTGGTGAATAAAGTAAATCAGCACCGCAATACTGACCATGGCCAGCACAACCCCCACCGTCACCGAAAGGTGAGGCACAAAGAGCTGATAATCTTCTCCCCGAATGGTGCGCAGCACCAGCAGGCAATAGATAAAAGTAGCAATAAATGTACCCAGCACGATCTGGTTGCCCTGATCCTGCATGAAGTTGCGCAGCAGGCGCGGCCCAAAGTGTGATGAAGCTAGCTGCAGGGCCACGATAGTAATCGAAAATGCGGTGACAGCCACCGTGACCATTGACCCCGCGATCACCGACAGCACGGCCCTTGCCCCCTCGGCTCCGCCCTGATAAATCCAGCTGAAGGCGCTGGTGTTACTAATATCAATGGCGCCGGAGCGATCGATGGCCAGCAGGGCAAAGGCCACAGCGATCGCCCCGGTGGCCATCAGCGTGGGCAAAAACCAGTAGCTCGATCGCAGGCTCTCCCAATATTTGCTGAGTTTGATGTGTTTCATCGCCAGGCTGAGTTTGAGAGGAGTCTAAGCACGATCGAAGTCAGGTTGGCCAGGGTTGGCCGACCGCCCGTTGCCCTCGGCGCGCATCTCAGCCAGCTGGCGCAGCGAGCCCCCAATGCTGCGCGGCTTGGGTGCCTCTCCCCGCCGGGCAGGCCAGCCCTCTCGCTGACGGGTGCGATCGCCGTCGGTTTCCTCGGTCTGGTCGTGGAACAAAATCTGCTGGGTGGGGAAGGGCATGTCAATACCGCTGGCCGTCAGCTTGTTTTTGATATTGATTAGCACCTGGTCCTGCAGGTCAAGCACCTCAGCCCGCCGGGGCGGCTGCACCCACCAGCGGGCGCGCAGATTGACGGTGCTGTCGGCCAAATCGACCACGATCACATCGGCGGCGGGGTGGGCCAGCACCCCGTCTGTGTCATGAATGGCTTCTAAGATCAAATCTTTAGCGGTTTCAATATCGTCGCCGTAGCCAATGCCGATGTCATACTCCAAACGGCGGTTTTCAAAGGCCGTATTGACTAGCACCAAGTTGGTAAACAGCTCTGAATTGGGAATTACAATCCGGCGGCCGTCATAGGTTCTAATCGTAGTGGCGCGGGTTTCAATATTCTCAACGGTACCTTCAAAATCTTTAAAGATAATCTGATCGTCAATTTGAAACGGCTCGGTCAGCAAAATCAAAATGCCAGCCAGAAAGTTTTGCAGAATATCTCGAAAGGCAAACCCAATCGCCACCCCGCTAATGCCTAGGAGCTGAATTAAATCTCCAGCCTCCAGGGAAGGAATAATAATTGAGAGGGCGATAAAAAGACCAATTAGAACAGTAGTGCCCTGGGCTAAGCGCCCTAAAACCAGACCTACATTTCGGGTCCGCCGCCGCCGCTGAGTTAATCGTCTAACCGTTGTGCGAATGGCTTTGGCAACTAAAAAGAAGATTAGAAATACGACAATGGCCAAGGCGATATTTGGCAGTAAAGCCAGAAAACCATTGGTCATCGCCTGAATCTTTTCCCAAATGGGAGAATAGTCGAAATTCATAAAACTGGAAGCATAATACCTCTGTCAGCTTATAGAGAAACGATGGGTTTAACCTCTATCCCCAGGGTTAATGGCCCTGGCATTCTAATTAATTGCTGGCGGCAGGGGCGTCGAGCACGTTGATGTTGACCAGGGGCGTCACGTTAAACCCCTGGTTGAGCAGACGGGCCTGAATTGCCTGGGTTAGCTCCGCCTGAATCGCCTGCTCCGAGGCGTCATTGTCGGGCTGGCGTTGCACATAGATCTCCGACAAGAGCGTATTTTGGCCCTGAATGTTGGAGCGGGTAAACCGCACCGTTGACTCTACCAGCTCAACCTGAGGAAACTGCTGAATGACGGTTTGTACCTCGGCATTGGCCCGCTGGGCGCGGCTGGAGCGCTGCAGACTGGGCGGATTGGTCAACTGCCAGGTGAGTAAGGCGGCGATCGCGATCGCGCTTGCCCCCAGCGCTACCGGAAACACACCGCGCTTGCCCCGCTGGTAGCGTGCCCCCTGCGTCGTGAGCCCAAAGGTGCGAAACAAAATCGCCGCCGACAGGTTGATGCCGCCCAGCTGGAGCAGCAGCAAAAACACCCCGTTGACGACCATATCCCACCGGCCAATGGCCATCGCCATACCGATAATGCCCGCCGGGGGAGCCAGCGAGGCCGCCACCAGCATGCCGGTAGCCGTGCCCGACACCAAACTGCTGCGCTCCGACTGCACTAGGTTGACCGCCCCCGCCGCCCCCGCCGCCAGCGGCAGCAGCACCGCCACCGCCGAAATCTGGCTGTTCTCGATCATCAGCGGCGTGGCAATCTGCTGCTGAAACAGCAGGCTGAGCAGGGCCGCCACCGCAATGGTGACCAGCAGCGCCGTAAAGTAGCGCAGCACGCTGCGACCAATCAGGTGGCGATCGCCCCGGGCCGAGGCGATCGCCGTATTCATAGCGGGTCCGGCAAAGGGGGCGATCAGCATGGCCGCTACCAGCAGGTAGCTGGTGTTGGTAAATAGCCCAATCCAGACGACCACACCTGCGATCGCGGCGTAGCTCAAAAATCCTTTCCACGAGCCCACGCTCTGCAGCCCGGCCAGAAAAATCTCGATCGGGCTGCGTTCTTCGACTTGGGTGACCTGCTGGGCCGCCTGCTCGGCGGGGGGGTGCAGCGCCATGACCCCCTGCGGCAGCAGAGTGACGTTGAGGTCAGGCAGATCCTGAAGCGCCCCTAGCAGCGGCTCCACCCGCTGATTGGAGACATGCACGAGCACCAGATCTTGCGGATTGTCCCCCCCGGTTTGCCACTGGGCTAGGTTGGTGCCCTGGCAATCTTTGGCCTTTTGCAGCACGGTCTTGCCGCAGCCACCGGGCACTTGAATCAACAGTTGGCGCATGGCAGGTACAGGATGAGCAACGGGTCAATCACGTTACATCCTGCAAATTGGTGGCCGTTCTGACATCGCCTATAGGGTTGGGGTTAGTAAATTCGGGTGCTGGCTAGTGAGTTGAGTGCCGGTGGCGGGCCAGCACCCATAGCGTCAGCTTTTCGAGCATGACCAGGGTGGCGGTGATGCCCACCGCCAGGCCAAACAGCACCAGGTTACTTTCGCTGCCGCTGCGCAGCGCAAAGCTCAGCGATGTCGCCACCGCAGGTGGATGCACCACATCGAGCAGAATCATCAGCACGATGGTGATCACCATGGCCATACCGCCCGACAGGTAACCCGACCCCAGCGTGGTGTAGGTGACAAAGCCCAGACCCGCCGCCATCAACTGCGAAATCAGCAGCGTGCGCACCGAGTTGGTGCCGTGCTGCGGGTCGAGGTAGATCAAAAAGGCGCTGGAGGCTAGCGACGCAAACAGCAGCCGCTGCTGGCTGAGCGCTTCGACCAGGGCCAAAACCGCTAAAACTACTGCCGTTGGGGCGATCGACAGGGCAAATTCTCCCCTCAGATCCAGCCGTCGGCGCAGGGCGCGGTTGGCGCCCTTGATCGGCTTCAGGCTTTCACGGTCCTGGCTCATGGGTCATTTTGGTTGAGGATTATGCATCTAGCGTTGGCTTATATTTCATGGGTAACTCTCCCTGAGTTAGCCGCTCAAATTCATGACAGTTATCCTCTGCTTTGAAAAAATCTGGATCAAAGAGTTGGACAACTTTATCAGCATAGAATTCAATACATTTCCTTTCCAGCGTCTTTAATTTTGTGGAAGCCATGCCGTAGATCGGTTGAGACGTGTTCCTGCGGATAGGTCGATTACTTTTATCGCGGAATATATCTGAATAACGCAGACAGTTAAGTGCTTCCACAATTTTGTTGCGACCGATCGCTGTGCGATCGCGCAGGATTTTAGTGAGATCGTTGAACTTGGTAGGTTCATGATCACCCTCAAAGAATTGAATCAACGCTAATAAAATACTCTCTCTGGCCTCAGCAGCTTGATTAAGGCCACGTCTTTGAAAAAAACTCACTAAATCATCGTCTGTAGCATGATTGAGCTCAGCAGACTGAGGAGGAGGAGCGTCGATTTCAACGACAAAGTCCTCAAGACTCTGCTGCAACTGGGAATCAATATCAGTGGGGATAATTTCTCGAATATGATCTAAAAAAGTATTCTGATTGGCAACGCCTAATTTCCAATTAATGGAGCGTAGGTGAGCCTCCGCGTCATCTATATTTAGTGAAACTAGCAGTGCTTGGCTAGCTTCTAAATTGAGCCTGTCGCGGTATCCGTCTACCTGTCTCATGTCAAAGTCCTGACCAGCCTTGCACTCGACCAGTAAAGGAATGTCGTTGATCAAAAAAAATAAATCGAGCTCAGCGTTCTGGCCATCTTGGTAGGTGATTTTGAGATTTCTGAGATGCTGGTACTCAACTCCCTCCGAATTCAGCAACTCAACAATTTTGTAGTAAACAAAGCGCTCAAACCATCCTCCATCTAAGAATCCTTGCACATCGGAGCGAGTATAGGGAGCGGCAAGGATATAGTCATGGCCATCTTTGCCTTTGATGATCTTGCCAAAGGATAGGTAATCACAGGAGCGCAGTTTTTTTAAAAATTGATTATGTATACTCTTTCCTGACGGATTAAAGTCGTCTAGACTGATGTAAGCCCGTCTACCTAAGCTATTTCGCAAACGCCAGTGAAATTGGCTGAGCGTCGAGTAATGATCGCCTAAATAAAGGGATAAGCCGTCTAACAGATCATCAACTCTGTCATCTGGTTCATAGTAGTTCTGAACGTCTATACCCCTACGATTAAACCATTGAATAATCGTCTGAGCCGCTTCATCCTCTGATGACAGATCGTCTGGTTCCAAGTCAATCAGTAATCGATTTCCCTGGCCGAGGTTGTCCTCTGCTTCCGAGTTAATGGGCAGTTTCGTCTGCTGTGTTGGGCGACTAACAGTAAGCAATTGAATCTGATCTTCTAGAGCCTCCAGTTTTATCGCCAGAGATTGTGGAGTAGTGCCAGTTCTACTGTCCTTTACCTGGGATTCTAGGACTTCTAACCGTTTACGGATACGGTTTATCTCGTTTTGACTTAATTTTGATTGACCAGCCTGGGAGTGCAGATTGCGTTCAATTTCTGTGATTTTGTCTCCATGGCTTGCTGTGATTCTGGCAACTCTTTCAGGAGTCGTTTTGGTGTGGCCCCGACTCAAAAGCTGTTGCTGTTGAGCGGCTAATTGCCTAAGCCGCTTATTTTGCTGCGTATATGCAACAGCCCCAGTCGCACCTGCCAGCGCTCCAACAACGGCAGGTTTGAAGGATTGGGGGGCAATCCAAAGGCCTGCCATACTAAACACTGCACCTGTTGCCAAGATGGTGAGAGCACTCTGGGCCTTGCTATTCATAATCAATCTAGCCCCAGCTCGCGCTTGAGTAGGTTGATCGACTTTTCGCCGATGTAGTTGTCGCAGACCACCAGCTTGGGCGGGCGAATCAGGTCTTCGCGGGCTTCGGCGATCGCCTCTTTGACCGCAGGCAGACTGGCTTCGTCAAACACCACAATGGTCTGGGCGCTGTGGATGACGGCGTTGAGCTTGTAGGTGTCGTCGGTTTGGGCCGACATCAGCAACACCTCGTCGCCCCGCAGGCTGTAGCTAATCACCTCAGCCGCCCGCAAAATGCCGGTGCTAACGCTGACCATGCCCAGACAGGTGCCCTTGGGCAGGTCTTTCAGCAGACCCAGCTCTTTTTTGTAGTCATAGATATCGACCGGAATCACTCGCACCGACTTGGGCGCTGCGATCGCCTCCGCCTCACTGATGAAGTAGCGGCTGGTGACGACCGTCCCCGAGCGGGTCTGGGCCAAGATCGTGTCGAGTTCTTCCAACGGCACCAGCTGTACCGGAATGTGCAGCGCACTTTCCAGCTCGCGCACCATCAGCTGCCCAGCGCCAATGTCCTGGGCTGGGGCCGTGACCAGAACCCGAGCGCTACAGCGTAAGCGCCAGTCAATTTCAGCCAAAAATAGTTCGCGCGCCTGGTTGAGCGAGCAGCCCTGGCGCAGCAGCTCGTCAAGGCCGGTTTCGACCACGTCGCGGGCCTGGGGAAACTCAGCCCACAGCATAGTTTGGGGCCGGGCGCTGTCGGTGCTGTTTTGCTCGCGCACATAGATGCCGGAACCGGGCATGGCCTCGACCACGCCGGCATCTTCCAGCTGGCGGTAGACTTTGCTGATGGTGTTGCGGTGCAGCCCCGTCTGCATAGCTAGCTGACGGGTGCTGGGTAGCCGGTAGCCGGGCGGGTACTGCCGCGATGCGATCGCAAACCAAATCTGGTCGTAAAGCTGGGTCGACGCCGGAATCTCGCTGTCGGGCTGAATGTGAAACTGCACCACCAAACTACCTCCCGGCTGTCGCTAGACAACACGATTTCAACAATCTCAGACTAGATACACCGGCCATACTGCTAATTTAGGACGAATTTTAGAAAAGTCGCCGGGTTCTGGCCCACCGCTGCGGCTGCCGCAATGATTTTTGACAATTTGCTGACAATGAATATTGTGACGATTGTAGATCGTCTCATCTGGGTTGGGGGGCGATGATGTGCAGGTGTTTGTAGTTTTGAGCAATAGTGTTCCGGCTATCCCGTCAGGCCAGGCAGAATGCTTACCCCACCAGCGCTAAAGTAAACGTGACGACTATGGGCAGCCCTGCCATGACATCTCTAGTGCGTACCGAAACCATTACCATCCCCAGCGGCGACACCGAAATTTTGGCCTACCTAGCCGCCCCCTCGCGCCCCGGTCGGTTTGGCGCCGTGGTGGTGATTCAGGAAGTGTTTGGCGTCAACAGCCATATCCGCGAGGTGACTGAAAGAATTGCGGGAGCGGGCTATGTGGCGATCGCGCCCCACATTTACCACCGCCAGGCCCCCAGCTTTGAGGTGGGCTACGACGAGGAGGATCTGGCCCTGGGCCGTCAGTACAAGCAGGGCACTAAGGCCGAGGAACTGCTGGCCGATGTACGGGGGGCGATCGCCTACCTCTACAACCAGGACAACGTGATCCCCGACGGGGTCGGCTGCATTGGCTTTTGCTTTGGTGGCCATGTCGCCTACCTGGCCGCTACCCTGCCCGAGGTGAAAGCCACGGCCTCGTTCTACGGCGCGGGCATTGCCACCATGACCCCCGGCGGCGGCGAGCCCACTCTCAGCCGCACATCTGAGATTGCTGGCACCCTCTACGGCTTCTTTGGCGACCAAGATCCCTTGATTCCGGCCCAGGAGGTTGACCAGATCGAAGCGGCGCTGAAGCAGCACAGCGTGCCCCACAAAATTTTTCGCTACCCCGATGCCAGCCACGGCTTTTTCTGCGATCAGCGCTCCAGCTACAACCCCGAGGCCGCCCACGACGCCTGGGGGCAGGTGCTGGAACTGTTTAAGACCACGCTGCCTGCTGCTCACTCATAGCGATCGCTTATATCCCTCTTCAGCCTTTTGAACCATTGTCTGCGCCCCACCGCGAGATAATGTAAAAGCTGATACTTTTTTGCCGGGGGTGGCGAATTGCTGGCCCCTGATCCTGCTGTCGTTCCGCTATTCCATCGCCCTCATCTCCTATGGCTTACTACCTCTCCCCCCGGTTTCTCGAAAAGATGGCGGTGCACATCACCAAGAACTACCTGAAGCTACCGCAGGTCAAGATTCCGCTGATTTTGGGCGTCCACGGTCGCAAAGGCGAGGGCAAAACCTTTCAGTGCGAGCTGGTGTACGAGCGCATGGGCATCGAGGTCGTACATATCTCCGGCGGCGAGCTGGAAAGCCCCGATGCGGGCGACCCGGCCCGGCTGATTCGCCTGCGCTACCGCGAGGCCGCCGAGCTGGTGCGGGTACGCGGCAAAATGGCGGTGCTGATGATCAACGACATCGACGCCGGGGCGGGCCGCTTTGACGCGCTGACGCAGTACACGGTCAACACCCAGCTAGTCAACAACACGCTGATGAACATTGCCGACAACCCCACCAATGTTCAGCTCCCCGGCAGCTACGACGAAAACGAGATTCAGCGGGTGCCGATTATTCTCACCGGCAACGACCTCTCGACCCTCTACGCGCCGCTGATTCGCGATGGCCGCATGGAGAAGTTTTACTGGGAGCCCGATCGCAGCGATCGCATCGGCATTGTGGGCGGCATCTTCGAGCCCGACGGGCTCTCATCCCAGGACATTACCCTGCTGGTCGATACCTTCCCCAACCAGGCGATCGACTTCTTTGGAGCTGTCCGCGCCCAGATTTACAACGAGCAAATCCGCGACTTTATCTATTCCGTCGGCCTCGAAAACGTCTCCCGCAGCGTAGTCAACACCACCACTCCGCCCAGCTTCCGCAAGCCCGACTTCAGCATTTCGCATTTGCTTGAGGTGGGCGATCGCCTAGTGCGCGAGCAGCGCCGCGTCAACGATATGCGCCTCGCCAACGAATACAACCGCGTCTTGCAGGGGGCTGGTGCATCCTCAGCGCCCTCCTCGGACAGCTTTTCCCGCGCATACAACCCCAACGACAACCCCGCCGCTGCTAAGGACGCTACCAGTGGTGACGCCGCCAGGGCCTCTAGCAACGGCAACGGCGGCTCGTGCCCCATGCCCGATTCCTCCCAGTCCACCTA